>SLBZ01000087.1 GCA_007126095.1 Aquisalimonas sp. | reverse complement strand
TACCCGCAGAGGCCATTTGTGCTCTAGGTGTAGACAGACCGGTCTGACTTTTGTAGAGTAAAGACAGATCGGTTCACATTAGTCAGTCCGCAACTCGGAGGTTGATCATGAAAACGAAGATTCTTGTAGGCGTCGCCGCACTGTTCGCATCGCAGGCCGCATTTGCCGGCAGCACGACGGTGGAGCAGCGGTTGATTGACTGGGGCTTCATGCCGGAGCCGGTGCAGTCCACCAACATCGTTCGGACCGAGCCCGCCGAGCCAGAAAGTCGCACGGAAGCTCTGCTGGTGGAGTGGGGCTTCAAGCGCCAGCCGGTGGAGCGCGTTCTGCAGACCGATCAGCGCGCGGTGGGGCAGCAGCGTTTCGACAATTCCACTGAAGAACGCTTGGTGGAGTGGGGGTTCCTGCCGGAGAAGGGGCGTAACGTCAGTACCCTGATCGGCGCAGACGATGCCCGGGGATCGGACTCGCGCTCCTGATCGCACCGCGCGTCGAGTCCTACTGACGGCCCGCTTCGGCGGGCCGTTCTCGTTGTGGTTACACCATGCTGATCAGCAGCAGCACGAACAGCACCACGAACAGCAGGGGAAACAGCAGGCCTCGCCAGTCCTTTGGCTGATCGGCATTCTCCTTGTTCCGCTTCATGCTCTCCCGGATACCGGGCATGAACCACATGGTGACGAGCACGGCGACGATTCCCGCCAGAATCATTTCCCAAGTGGCCACGCGTCCCAACTCCTCTGTGATTCGGTCAACAATTACCTGCGCGACGAATGTCTGGCATTCGAGCGCCGGTACGGATGGCGCCGATAATGCCCGCGCAGGCCCTGCGAAACAAGTGATTCACGGTTGCCTTAATCGTGCAGCAGTGGCGGCCGGCGCTGATCCCTGTGGCGACTGTCTTGACGGCTGCGCAAAGCTGGACCATTAATTCTTCATGGTTGCCGTGAAAGTCGCCTGTCGCCGGGCGGCGGAGAGGGCGTCGACGCGTCATGCCAGCGGTGGCGCCCAAGGTGTCCAGGGGAGCCCGGTTGCCAGGAGGAGGGCCGGGGATTGGCCGTGCGGGGCCGCCGGCCGAGCCCAACCCCATCGTGGGATGGGCAGTTCGGAGCATACAGCGTGCACAAGACAATCTATGTGGGCAATCTGCCGTTCAGTTCGACTGAGGACGATATCCGCTCTCTGTTCGAGGCGCACGGCACAGTGCAGTCCGTGAAGCTCATCGCCGATCGTGATTCCGGCAAACCGCGCGGGTTCGGGTTCGTGCAGATGGATGCAGAGGAAGCGGAGGCCGCCATCGAGGCACTGAACGGTTATGAACTCGGTGGCCGGGCACTGCGTATCAACGAGGCGCGTCAGCGAACGGGGCACCGGGTGCGCCGACCGTTCTGAAGTCTGCCTGGCGCTCTCCGTTTCGGCGAGGCCCCCCGGCATGCCGCGGCCTCCGGCGTGGTCATGATCGTCGCATGCGGCCCGCATCTGTGGTGAAATTCGGCAGATGGTCCTCCATACATTGTTTTCTCTGGGAGAGCGTGTCGTGTGGCATCGGATTCTCGGGCTGTTCCTCGCGGTTGCCATGGTTACTGGCTGTGCCGTCAATCCGGTGACCGGTGAGCGGCAGTTCAGCCTGGTCAGTGAAGAGTGGGAGCTGGAGGTCGGCGAGGAGAACTATGCGCCGCTGCGGCAGATGGAAGGCGGTGATTACACGTTCGACCGGGAACTGCTGGAGTACGTACAGGAAGTGGGGCAGCGTGTCGCCGCGGAGGCGGATCGGGATCTGCCCTACGAGTTCACGGTGCTGAACAGCTCGATTCCCAATGCCTGGGCGCTGCCCGGCGGCAAGATTGCCATCAATCGTGGGCTGCTGACGGAGATGAATTCCGAAGCGGAGCTGGCGTCGGTGCTGGGGCATGAGGTGGTGCACTCGGCTGCACGCCATGGGGCGCAGCGTCAGTCCCAGCAGGTCCTGCTCCAGGGCGCGGTCATGGCGGGTGGTATTGCTGTCGGCGTCGCAACCGAGCGCCAGGAGTATGCCGCCGTTGCGCTGCTCGCCGGTGGCCTGGGTGCGCAGCTCATCAGCCAGCGGTACTCCCGGGATGCGGAGCGCGAGGCAGATGAATACGGCATGGTTTACATGCACCGTGCCGGCTACAACCCCGAGGCTGCCGTGGACCTGCAGGAGACGTTCGTCCGCCTGTCGGAAGGCCGTGGAGGTGGCGGGTTTGCACAGGGGCTGTTTGCCTCGCATCCGCCCAGCGAGGAGCGCGTGGAGAACAACCGCCGTACGCTGGAGCGCCTCGGGGCGGAAGGGGAGTGGGGCCGCGATCGTTACCAGGAGCGGATTGCAACCATCAATGAACTGAAACCCGCCTACGCCTCGCACGACGAGGGGCGACGAGCCCTCAGGGACGGCGACGCGGACACCGCCCTGGCCAAGGCCAGGGAAGCCCTGGAGATGGAGGATGGCGAGGCAACCTTCCACGCGCTTGCCGGTGATGCCATGGCGACCAAGGGCCGCATGGAGGACGCGGAAGCGGCTTACAGCCGGGCGCTGGAGCGCGACGACAGCTGGTTCTACCATCATCTGCGGCGTGGCATGGTCCGCGAGAACCGCGGGGCACTGGATGGTGCCAGGGACGACTTGCGCAGAAGCCTGGAGCTGCTTCCCACTGCGGATGCCCATTACCATCTCGGTAACGTGGAACGTGCCCAGGGGAATCGCGACCAGGCCATCCGGCATTACCGCACCGCCGCCCAGTCTGACGACGAGACCGGGCGGCGGGCGCGGCAGGCACTGGAGGATATGGGGGTCTGAGGCGGCCCCCTGTCAGCGTATCAGTCGGGCAGAATGATCCACTGCTGGCTGAACCAGTAGAAGCGGCCCTGCTCGGGCGACGGCGCCGTGCAGTTGTAGCGGGTACGGCCCCGGTTCAATGTCTCGGGCGCTTCCACGGCGAACACCCGCTCGTCACGGTCCACCCATTCCACTTCGACGCTGCCCTGGCCGCCCACAAAGCAGGCGAGCTGGTTGAGTCGCGCATCGCTATCGGCCAGGGTCACTTCCATCCGCGGCGGGTTGTTGTCCTCGGCTGCAACCGGGTCCCAGGGGGCGATGGATTTCACCGGCAGGGATTTCGTGCCCGCTTTCTGCTTGAAGTCGTCCAGGTCCGTGAACGAATCCGCCATCGGGAAGCGCGGCAGTGCCATGGGGTGGCTGTGCGGTCCGATGGCGCCGCTGTGCTGTCCGATGCCGATGTAGCCCAGATCCTCGGCGACGTCGGCAACCGTCTGGTTGTACTCGCCGTAGGGGTAGGCGAACAGCATGGGGATGTCGTTATGCTCGCCCAGCTCCTCCTCGATGCGGTCCTGGGCGTTCCTGATGTCGTCTCGGATGCGTTCAGCGTACGCCTCGTCGGATTCGTCGTCGCCCTGGCGTACCAGATAGTCATGGGTGGTGGAGTGATTGGCGAAGGTCGCGCCGTGCTCTTCCATTTCGCGCATCTGGTCCCAGGTCATATAGCCGGAGAGCCCGTCGTCCACCGGTTCCGTGGCGACGAACACGGTGTAGGGTAGATCGCGTTCCTTCAGGATCGGGAACGCGTTTTCGTAGACGGACCGGTAGGCGTCGTCGATGGTGATAGCCACGGTGCGGTCGGGCACGGATTCGCCATTCTCCAGATGCTCGACGATCCGCTCCATGGGCCAGATGGTGTATTCCTCTTCAAGGTGGTCCAGGTGGGCCTCGAAGGCATCAACGGAAATACTGGTGGAGGGGTAGTCGTCTTCGCCGAAGCGGTGATACATAAAGGCAACCGCATGCCAGCCACCCGCCTGGGCTGCACCGATCTCCGCACCGAACAGCAGACCCGCCAGGGCCAGTCCCCGAAGCATCATAGGTAGACTTCCTTCGCAATTGAGTGACCGAATGCGTTACAGCATAACCTTCGACACACGGGGGCGGAAAGGATCAGCCGTTGAGCAGCGCCGGCGTGCAGTGCGGGCGTACGTGCTGGAGAAGATTGTGGAACAGCTTGGGGCTGCCGGCGACGATATTGCCGTTGTCCATGTAGCGTTCGCTGCCGTTGAAGTCGCCGACCACACCGCCCGCCTCACGGACCAGCAGTGCACCGGCCGCCACGTCCCAGGGCTGCAGGCCGATTTCCCAGTAGCCGTCCAGACGCCCGGCGGCGACGTAGGCGAGGTCCAGGGCGGCCGAGCCCGCCCGGCGCAGGTCACCGGCGTGCTCCACTACGGCCCGGAACTGACCCATGTAGGCGTCCATGTGGTGTGGCTGCCGGAACGGAAAGCCGGTGCCGATCAGCCTGCCCTCGATGCTCTTGTGGCTGCGCACCCGGATCTTGTGATCGTCCAGAGTGGCGCCGTTGCCCCGGCTGGTGGTGAACAGCTCCTGGCGGATCGGGTCGTAGATCACGCCCGCTTCCAGCCGGCCCTTGACCTGGAGGGCGATGGAGACGGCGAAGTGGGGCAGACCGTGGATGAAGTTGGTGGTGCCGTCCAGCGGGTCGATGATCCAGACGTAGTCCGACTGCCCCTGGCTGCCGCCTTCCTCGCCGAGGAACTCGTGATCCGGGTAGGCGCGTTTCAGGGTGCCGACGATCTCCTGTTCGGCCGCCCGGTCCACGTCGCTCACGTAGTCGTTCAGCCCTTTCGACTCGATGCGGACGCGGTCGAGCCTGTCCATGGAGCGAACAATCAGGTTGCCGGCGCTGCGAGCCGCGCGCACGGCCATGTTGACCATCGGGTTCATAGAGGTGTCTGAGTCCGTCGACCTGGGAAGTGGAGCGGGAGAATAACAGGTCTGGACCGCCGGTTGAACTTGGCCTTACTTCTGGCGGCAACGGCGGTACACTGCCACTCCCGAAAACAAGCGATCCGAAGCACGCAAGCAGCAGGAGCCCTGATGCGCCCGGAACACGTCCGTATGGTACTGGTGGAGCCCTCGCTGGGGGCGAACGTCGGGGCGGCGGCCCGGGCCATCAAGACCATGGGTCTGGACGCCCTCCACCTGGTCACCCCCCGCCAGTTTCCGCACCCGGATGCCACCGCCATGGCATCGGGAGCCGATGACATCCTGGACCGCGCACAGGTGCACGAGACCCTGGACGACGCACTGGTGGGGACGACGCTGGTGGTGGGCCTGTCGGCGCGGCAACGGACATTGTCGTGTCCGGTGGAGACGCCGCGGGAGTCGGCTCCCCGGCTGATCGCGGAAGCAGAGCAGCGGCCCGTGGCGGTTCTGTTCGGGCGCGAGCGGGTGGGGCTGACCAACGAGGAGCTGGATCGCTGTCACCGCCTGGTCCAGATTCCCGCGAATCCCGACTACAGTTCGCTGAACATCGCTGCATCGGTGCAGGTCATGGCCTACGAGTTGAGAATGGCGGGGCTGGCCGATGTCGCGCCGGAACAGCCCACCTCGGAGTGGCCACCGGCGACCGCCGATGACATGGAGCGCTTCTATGCGCACCTGGAGCGGGTGCTGCAGCGGATCGATTTTCTCGATCCTGCCAACCCGAGGGCGCTTATGCGGCGGTTGCGGCTGTTCTTCGGGCGTGCGCGTCCCGACCACAACGAGATGCAGATTCTCAGAGGCGTTCTTGCCCACGTGGAGAAAGGGCTGGACGGTACTTTGCGTCGGCGGCGCGGTGAGTGAATCGGACGATTGTGCGTCTGGCGCCGAGTTCGCTAACATGAAGCCACCATGACCGGACACCTCCACAGGCTCTGTTGCCAACGCCACTGTTGCTGCTGTTGTCGCTGCTGCGACTGAGTATTGCCCGCAGCCTGCATCGAGCCTGAAGCCTGCCTTTCCGGACAAGGACACCCCAATGTTCAATCGTATTCGAGAGGATATCCGGTGCGTCAGGGACCGTGACCCAGCGGCCCGCAACGCGTTCGACGTGCTGACCTGCTACCCCGGGCTGCACGCCCTGCTGTGGCACCGCTTCTGCCACCGTCTGTGGAACTGGCGGCTGTACTGGCTGGCGCGGTTCATCTCCCTGTTCGCCCGCTGGACCACCGGCGTCGAGATTCACCCGGGGGCGCGGATAGGCCGGCGTTTCTTCATCGACCACGGCATGGGCGTGGTCATTGGTGAGACCGCCGAGATCGGCGATGACTGCACCCTTTATCATGGCGTTACCTTGGGTGGTACCAGCCTGGAACGGGGGAAACGGCATCCCACTCTGGAGAGCGACGTGGTGGTCGGGGCCGGGGCCAAGGTGCTGGGGCCCGTCACCGTGTCCACCGGGGCGCGGGTGGGGTCCAATGCCGTTGTCATCAAGGACGTGCCGGAGGGTGCCACCATGGTCGGGATTCCCGCCCGTGTCGCCGGACAGCGGGCCGAGAAAACGCCCCAGCGTGAGGCCACGGCGCGCAAGATCGGTTTCGACGCCTACGGCACCACGGACATGCCTGACCCGGTCAGCCAGGCGATCAACTCGATCCTGGACCACATCCACGTGACCGACGAGCGTCTGGTGGAGATGTGTCAGGCCGTCCGCGATCTGGGTGGGAGGCTCCCGGATGCGCGCATTCCCGATCTGGACTGCAGCCGGTTCGAGAACGGCAACGGCGGCCCGGACGTGTCGAAGGAGGAGGCCGCGGAGTCGGGGGGCGATGACGACAGTGCCCGGTGACGCCGAACTGCTCTATCTGGACTACGCCGCAACCACGCCGGTGGCGCCGGAGGTGGCGGCGCGTATGGCGGCTTGCCTGCAGATCGACGGGGTGTTCGGCAATCCGTCGTCCCGGCACCGCTGGGGCGTGGACGCCGCGCACCTGATCGACGCCGCCGCCGGCCAGGTGGGGGCGCTGATTGGGGCGCCGGCGGACGGGGTGGTCTGGACCTCCGGCGCCACCGAATCCGACAACCTGGCGGTTCTCGGCGTCGGCCGTTTCGCCCGGGAGCGCGGCCGGGGTAACCACGTGATTTCGGCGCGCACCGAGCATGCCGCGGTGCTGGGTGCGCTGGAGCAGCTCGAACGGGAAGGCATGGAGGTCACGCTGTTGCCACCGGGCCCCGATGGCGCCGTAACCGTGGAGCAGGTGGGGGAGGCGCTGCGGGACGACACCGTGCTGGTCTCCCTGATGCACGTGAACAACGAAACCGGTGCCGTGAACGACATTGCCGCCATCGGCGAACGCCTTCGGCAACACCCCGCCCGTTTCCATGTGGATGCAGCGCAGAGCGCCGGCCGATTGCCACTGTGCGCCGATGCCTGGGGCATCGATCTGCTCGCGCTGTCGGGCCACAAGATCTACGGCCCCAAAGGCGTGGGTGCGTTGTGGGTGCGGCGGCGACCGCGAGTGCGATTGTCGCCGCTGTTCCACGGCGGCGGACAGCAGGACGGAGTGCGGCCCGGCACCCTGGCGCCGCATCTGATCGCCGGCATGGGCGAGGCGTGCGCGCTGACCATGGCGGACATGGAGCACGAGCCGGCCCGGTTGCGCGGTCTGCGGGATCATCTGCGCGAGCAGCTGGTGGACCTGGGGGCGGTTCAGGTCAACGGTCAGGCGAACGGCAGCCCCCACGTACTCAACGTGAGCATTGGCTGCGTCAACGGCGATGCGCTGCAGGCGGATCTGGACGGGCTGGGCATCTCGGCGGGGTCCGCCTGCAGCTCTTCCGACCAGGCTGCCTCACACGTACTGCGCGCCATGGGGGTTCCCGACGCGCTCGCACACAGCACGCTGCGGTTCAGCCTGGGCCGCTGGAGCACCCGAGAATCGGTGGATGCCGCAGTGGCCCGCGTGGGGGCATCCATCCAGCGGCTCCGCGCCCTGTCGCCCGCGTGGCCGCGCTACCGCGACGGGCAGTCGCTGGACGCGCTGTATCGGCGGAACCCGCAGCCCGCTGGCGCGTCAAAGGAGAGCAGATGATGCCGTTGCCGGAACTGGCCCGGGCGCATTTCGAGGCGCCGCGTAACGCCGGGCGGCTGGATGCCGCGACCGGGCTGATCGGCAGGGGTTGCGCGGGTCATGTACAATCAGGAATTGAAGTGGAGTTCCAGATTGCCGCCACCTCGGATCTTCGGTTGGGTCCGGTGGCGTGGCTCTGCCTCGGGCCACCCGAGGCCATCGCGGCGGCCAGCTGGCTGTCGGAAGCCGTGTTCGGGAGCACACCCGGCAGCGCGGCAGGCTGGACGGCGCCGGGTATCTGCGAGGCGCTGGAACTTCCGGCCCAGGCCGTGTCCGATGTGCTCGTCGTGGAGGACGCTTTCCGGCGGGCGCTGGCGGATCTGGAACGGCAAACTTGATCTGGAGGTAGCACGCAATGGCGATCCAACTGACCGAAGCCGCTGCCCGGCATGTCAAAGCGCACGCCGCAAAGGAAGGCCATGACCACAGTGTGCGTCTTGGTGTTCGCACCAGCGGGTGCTCCGGGTTCATGTACACCGTCGACTATGCCGAAGGCGTCAACGACAACGACGTGACCTTCGAGCAGCACGGGATCCGCATCGTCATCAGCCGCAAGAGTCTGCCGTTCCTGGAAGGAACGGAGGTGGATTTTGTGCGTGAAGGGCTGAATCAGCGGTTCGATTTCCGCAACCCCAATGTCAAGGACATGTGCGGCTGCGGAGAGAGCTTCACGGTCTGAGCGCCTGATCGCCGCGGCAGCGGGGAAAGGCGTTACCGGATTGCCTGCAAATTGCCGCCTACCTGCGCAGGCGGTACACTAGCGCGCCTTGCGAATTCTCTCGGCGCCCCGGTCTGATCGGGGATGCCGGAGACGTTCCTGTTTATGATCCAGTCCACAGTTGTCCTCGGACAAATCAACTAAGTTACGGAGTAACCGGATGGCCGTTGAACGTACCCTTTCCATCATCAAGCCGGATGCCGTCGCTAAGAACGTCATCGGTGAGCTGTACACCCGGTTCGAGAAAGCCGGTCTGAAAATCGTTGCTGCCCGCATGGTTCACATGAGCCGGGAGCAGGCGGAGGGGTTCTATGCAGTACACAAGGACCGCCCGTTCTTCAACGATCTGGTCGGCTTCATGATTTCCGGGCCCGTGATGGTGCAGGTGCTCGAGGGCGAGGACGCCATCCGCAAGAATCGCGACATCATGGGGGCGACCAACCCCAAGGAAGCGTTGGCCGGCACCATCCGGCACGACTACGCCGAGAGCATTGACGCCAACGCGGCGCACGGTTCCGATGCACCGGAAACGGCGGCGCAGGAGATCGAGTATTTCTTCAAGGCCGATGAAATCTGTTCCCGTTAAGGTTGTCGCCGAGAACGGCGCGAAAACGGGCCAGGCCCCGGAGAAGCTGAATCTCCTGGGCCTCGACCGCAAGGGGCTCGAAGGGCTTTTCGCCGAGATGGGCGAGAAGCCCTTTCGCGCGTCCCAGATTCTCAAATGGGTCCACGCCCGCGGCGTGACCAACTTCGACGACATGACCGACCTCAGCAAGTCACTGCGTGCCAAGCTTGCGGAGATGGCCGAGGTGCGGGTGCCCGAGCCGGTCATGGACCAGGAGTCTACGGACGGTACCCGCAAGTGGCTTCTGCAGCTCGACGGCTCCAACGCCATCGAGGCGGTTCTGATCCCGGAGAAGAGCCGCGAGACCCTGTGCATTTCCTCCCAGGTTGGGTGCGCCCTGGAATGCACTTTCTGCTCCACTGGGTATCAGGGCTTCAATCGCAACCTCTCCACGGCCGAGATCATCGGCCAGCTGTGGTATGTCTGGCGCATGCTCGAGAAGGAGGGCACCGGGCGGCAGGTGACCAACGTGGTGTTCATGGGCATGGGCGAGCCTCTGCTCAACTTCAAGAACGTCGTGCCCGCCTCGGAGCTCATGAAGGACGACCACGCCTACGGTCTCTCCAAACGGCGCGTCACTCTGAGTACCTCCGGCGTCATACCGTATCTGGACAAGCTCACGGAAGTGAGTGACATCAGCCTGGCCGTGTCACTGCATGCGCCCAACGACGCGCTGCGCGACGAGCTGGTGCCGATCAACAAGAAGCACCCCATCGCGGATTTGCTGGCGGCCTGCCGCCGCTACATCGCCGACAAGCCGCATCGGAGCATCACCTGGGAGTACGTCATGCTCGACGGGGTGAACGACTCCGACGACCATGCGCGTCAGCTCGCCCGGCTGCTGAAAGGCATTCCGTCCAAGGTGAACCTGATTCCGTTCAATCCGTTTCCGGAGGCACCCTATGAGCGCTCCAGCGATGAGCGGATCCGGGCGTTCAGCAACATTCTGAGCAATGCCGGGCTCGTCTCCACTACCCGCAAGACCCGCGGTGACGACATCGACGGTGCCTGCGGCCAGTTGGTCGGCAAGGTGGCCGATCGCACGCGGCGACGGCAGAAACGGGCCGAGCGGGAGCAGGCGACCCAGCCATGATGCGATTCCTGCGTGTGAGTCTGGTGTTCGTGGTGTTGGTGGTCGTGGGCTGCGCCGGCGGGCAGCAGGGCCGGGAAGCGTCGAGCATCAATACGCAGCTCGGCATCAATTACATGCAGCAGGGCAACCTCAATCAGGCCAGTGAATCCCTGGAAAAGGCGCTGGAACAGGACCGGCGCAACCCGGAAGCCCATGCGGCGAAAGCGGTGCTCGCCGAACGCCTCGGCGACCATGATGATGCGGATCACCATTTCCGCCGCTCGCTGCGTCTGGACGACGAGCAGTCATCGGTGCGCAACAATTACGGCCGGTTCCTGTGCAGCCAGGGGCGCTACGACGAGGCTGGCCAGCAGTTCCAGTACGCCATTGACGACTCGCTCTACCAGCGGCGCCACGTGGCGCTGGCCAATGCCGGGCTATGTGCGATGCGCGACGACCGTCCGGACGAGGCGGAGGAGTATCTGCGGCGTGCCCTGCAGCACGAATCCCGTTTCGCGCCAGCCCTGCGGCACCTGGCCGAACTCCGGTATGAGAACGGTGACTACCTGTCTGCACGGGGTTACTACCAGCGTCTGATGGAGCAACGGAGCCAGAACGCGGCGACGCTCTGGCTGGGTGTGCGTATCGAGGATGCGCTTGATAACAACGATGAGGCAGCCAGCTACGCGCTGAGACTGCGCTCCGATTTTCCCGACTCGGATGAGGCGCAGGCACTGCGCCGGATGGATCGCCATGACTGATAATGATAACGAAGAACAGGAAGGCGTCGGCAGCGCCGTAACGGGGCCCGGGGTGGAACTGCGGGCCGCTCGCTCCGAAAAGGGCATGACAACGGGGGATGTGGCAACGGCGCTGCACCTCTCCGTGCAGACCATCGAGGATCTGGAAGCGGAGAACTGGGACAACCTGCCGCCCGGGCCGTTCGTGCGGGGATACATCCGGGCGTATGCGGGTCTGCTGGAGCTCGACAGTGAGGAGTTGATGCGCCGTGTCGACGTGTCCATGGGCGGCGGCGAGCCGACCCTCAAAGTCAGCTCTTCCGTGGACACCTCGCCGCAGATGCCCCGTCTGCTTGCTCTCACGGGTGTGGGGGTTGTGGTGTTTGCCGTAATCGCCGGTGCCGGCTGGTGGTTTCTCGACCGCACGGCGCCCTTCCTCTCGGAAGATCCGCCTGCCGAGATGGCCGGGCCGGACGCCGACCAGGTGCCTGAGGCCACTGCCGAGGATGACGTCGCCGACCCGGCCGACGACGACGGTCTCGCCGCGCTGGAGGATGACTCGGACCCGGTGGAGCTCCAGGACGAACCGGTGGTCGAGGCCACGCCGGATGAAGACGCAGCGGATGATGCCCCGGCCGCGATGCTCGACCCCGACACGCTGGCCGATGAGCTGGCCGCCGATGAGCCGCTCGCTCTGGGAACCGAAGAGCCGCCGGCGACGGTCGATGACGCGGACGACCCCCTGGCGGGCAGCGATGATGGCCTGACGCTGGGGAGCGACGAAGAGTCTCTCGACGAGGCCGTGGAGCCCGATCTGGCGTCGTCGGAGCCTGCGCCGGCAATCGACGCCGCGCCGGACGAGGAGGCCGGAGAAGCCGACGCGGAAACCGAGCTGCCACCGCTGACCGATCCGGAAGAGCTGGTGCTCGATTTTGCCGGGCCGGCATGGATGGAGGTGACGGACGCCCGCGGCGAGCGGCTGCTCTACGGGCTGGTCCAGGAAGAGGGCGAGCAGGTGCTTGAGGGTGAGGCACCGTTTTCCGTGCTGGTCGGCGACGTGACGCGGGTCAGCGTCTACTTCGGCGACGAAGAGATCGAACTCGGGCCCGAGCGGCCGGGCCGGGTCGTACGGGTCGAGGTGCCTTGAACCCGCCCGTAACGTGCTCCGACCCCGGAGCAGTGGAAACAACAGGGAGGCCCATTGGCTACGACAATCCAGTCCGTCAGGGGATTCGGCGATATCCTGCCGGAGCAAACGCCCGTGTGGCAGTTCGTGGAGGAGCGCCTGCGCGCGACCCTGGACGCCTACGGTTACGAAGAGATTCGCCTGCCGCTGCTGGAGAAGACGGAGCTTTTCTCCCGCTCCATCGGTGAAGTGACCGATATCGTCGAAAAGGAGATGTACACCTTCGACGACCGCAACGGCGACAGCCTCAGTCTGCGGCCGGAGGGCACTGCCGGCTGCGTTCGCGCCGGCATCCAGCACGGCCTTTTCCATAATCGCCAGCCGCGGCTGTGGTATTGCGGCAGCATGTTTCGGCACGAGCGGCCGCAGAAGGGGCGGTACCGCCAGTTCAATCAGGTGGGGGTGGAGGTGTTCGGGCTGCCCGGCCCGGATATCGATGCCGAAGTCATACTGTTGGCAGCGCGCATGTTGCGCGCCGTCGGTCTCGACGACATCCGCCTGGAGCTGAACACCCTGGGGACGCCCGAAGCCCGCGCGGCGTACCGGGACGCGCTGGTGGATTACCTGCGCGGCCATGAAGACGCCCTCGACGAGGACAGTCGCCGGCGGTTGTCCAGCAACCCGCTGCGCATCCTCGATACCAAGAACCCGGACACGCGGGCGATCCTGGAGGGGGCGCCTGCGCTCGCGGACTGGATCGACGCCGAGAGCCGGGAGCACTTCCGCGATCTCTGCGCCATCCTGGATCGAGCGGGCATTGCCTACACCGTGAACACGCAACTGGTTCGCGGCCTGGACTACTATGGCCGCACGGTTTTCGAGTGGGTGACCGACCAGCTCGGTGCACAGGGGACCGTCTGCGCCGGTGGCCGTTACGATGGCCTCGTGGAGCAGATCGGCGGTCGCGCCACGCCGGCAATCGGCTTCGCGCTGGGGGTTGAGCGCCTGGTGGCGCTGCTGGAGGATGGTGGCAAGGCCCCGGCTCCACCAGCGCCGGACGTCTATCTCGTGTTGTCCGGTGATGCCGCGGCACGGGAGGGGCTTGTGCTGGCCGAGGAACTCAGGGACGCCATTACCGGTCTGCGTCTTGTAACCCACTGCGGTGGCGGCAGCTTCAAGAGCCAGTTCAAACGGGCGGATCGCCTGGGTGCGCGGCTCGCTGTGGTCATGGGCGAGAACGAGGTCGCACGGGGCGAGGTGGCCGTCAAGGATCTGCACGGTGGCGGGGACCAGTTGACCGTGACCCGCACGGAGCTGCCCCGGGTATTGCGCGAGCGCCTGGACTAAAGGCGCGCAAGTCACGAAGGACGGGATCAACGCATGAGTGATGAAGAACAGGTCGAGAAGCTGCGTCAGTGGTGGCAGGAGCACGGTCGTGCCGTGATCGCCGGTATCATCATCGCCGTTGGCGGGGTGATCGGCTGGCAGCAGTGGGGTGCTTATCAGGACCGTCAGGCCGAGGCGGCGTCGGCCGCATACATGCATTTCGTCGAGGCACGGGACACCGGCGCCGATGCGGATACCGTCGTTCGCCGCGGCCAGCGCGTACTGGATGACTTCGGCTCCAGCACCTATGCTGCGATGGCCGGCATGCAGCTGGCCACCTATCAGGCGCAGCAGGACGCCGCGGACGCGGCGTCGGAGACGCTGCAGTGGGTGATCGACAACGCCTCGGACAAACCATTCCGGGATCTGGCCCGGCTGCGTCTTGCCCAGATTCACTACGGCCATGACCGCCTCGACGAGGCCCTTGCCGTTCTCGAGGATGCCGAGGATGGTCCGTACGAGGCCCGGTACCAGGAGCTGCGGGGTGATATCCACGCGGCCCGCGGCGACCGGGAGAAGGCCCGCACAGCGTATCAGCATGCGCTCGGCGTCGATTCCGTTTCCCAGATGCGCCGGACGCTGATCGAACTCAAGCTCAACGAGATCGGTGGGGAGGCGTCAGCGTGAGACATCGGGTCATGCTGCTGGTGCTGGCGGGGGTGGCTCTGGCCCTTGCCGGCTGCGGTACCACGTCCGAACGTGCGACGCCCTCGGACGATCTCCGCGATGGCCAGCCGGAAGTTCTCGCCGAGCGGGAGTGGCATCGGCGCGCAGGCTCCGGCGTCCAGACCGAGGGAGAGGCGCTTCCGCCGGTGCTGGTCGACGGCCAGGTATACGTCTCCGACCGCCGAGGACGTGTCAGCGCGTACAGCGCCGAGACCGGGCGGCTGAGCTGGCGGTTCAGTATCGGCTCCGGGATCTCCGGCGGACCTGCAATTGCCGAGGACATGGTCGTGGTCGGCACCCGCAAGGGGCGGGTCGTCGCACTTGAGCCGGAGACCGGCGAGCAGATCTGGGAGGCGCGGGTGAGCAGTGAGGTGCTCACTCTGCCGACGATTGACGACGATGTCGTGGTCGTGCGCAGTGCCGATGGCCGCGTGTACGGGTTCAGCCGTGACTCCGGTTCTCGTCGCTGGGTGCACGACGTGAGTGTGCCTTCGCTCTCCCTGCGCGGTTCCAGTCACCCGGTGCAGCTCAACGGCAATGTTGCGATCGGGTTCGAGAACGGTGTGCTGCAAGCTCTGCGTGCCAGCGACGGCGAGCCTGCGTGGCAGGTGACCGTCTCGGAGCCACGCGGCAGTGCCGACCTGGACCGGGTTCGCGACATCGATGCCACCCCCGTGCTGTTTGACGGCACGCTGTACGTGGTCGGTTATCGCGGGCGCCTGATGGCGGTGTCGCCTTCTGATGGTGATGTGTACTGGGACCGCGAGTTCTCCTCCCACTCCGGCATGGGCGTGGATGACGAGCGGGTTTACGTCACCGACGAGCGCGGCCGCGTCTGGGCCGTGGACCGGCGCACCGGTGCGTCGATCTGGCGTCAGAACGACACGGAAGGGCTCAACGCCACGGCACCGACGGCGCACGGCGCTTACGTGGTGTTCGGTGACCACACCGGACGGCTGACCGTGTTGTCCGCGCAGGATGGGCGGATTCTGGCGCGACGGCAGATCTCGGAAGACGATCGCATCTCGCAGGCGCCCGTCAGTGACGGTGATGGCGTGCTCGTACTGACCGACGACGGCTACCTGATGCGCTATCATCTGCGTGATCGCGACGCGGAGTAGCGCATGTGCCTGCTGGCCTTTGCGGTCGGGTGTCACCCCGACTATCCGCTGATCGTCGTCGGCAACCGGGACGAATACCACCACCGTCCCACGGAGCCGATGCACTGGTGGCAGGACCCGCGTCTGCTTGCCGGGCGCGACCTCACCGCCGGCGGAACCTGGCTAGGCGTCACGCCCTCCGGGCGCTTCGCCACGGTGACCAACTATCGCGACCCCGAGCTGCAGCGTAGCGATGCCATTTCCCGTGGGCAGCTGGTTGTGGATGCCCTTACCGCTGAGGACCTCGGTGCGTTCAGCACTGAGCTGGAGGCCTGTGGCAGCCGCTACAACGGGTTCAACCTGTTGTGGGGTGGCGTCGAGTGCCTGTACTACTACTCCAACCAGGAAGGCGGCGTGCGCACGGTGCCCGCCGGCATACATGGACTCAGTAACGGGCTGCTGAACACCCCGTGGCCCAAGCTGATCCGGGTGCGGGACCGGCTCGACACCATGGTCCGCGGTGGCGAGCAGCCCGATAGCGAGGCATTGCTGGACCTGCTGGCGGACCGGCGTCTCGCGGCGGACGGGTCGTTGCCGGATACCGGTATTCCAAAGGACTGGGAGCGGCTGCTTTCCAGCCCGTTCATTGTCAGTGAAGCTTACGGTACCCGGGCTTCCACGGTGGTCATGGTGAGCGCCGATGGCGCAGTGGCGGTACGCGAGCGGTCATTCGGGCCGAGTGGCGACTGCCTGGACGACCGCGCCTTCCGCTGGCAGGCGCCGGCGCCTTAATCACAGTCCCCGACACTGCGTGGCCGGCAATGGCGGCGGTCAGTCCAGGTCGCATTGCCCAGTCTTGCTTCCTCGAAAACCGTTCCCCGGGTCGAGGCGTTGCGGAGATCGGCCCGCTCCAGATTGGCGCCGGTGAAATCGGCGCCGTCCAGCGATGCCCTGTCCAGATTGGCGCCGCGCAGGTTGGCCCCGGTGAGGTCCGCTCCTTCCAGATTCACCTGTTCCAGGTTGGCGTCACTGAGGTCGGCTCCGCGGAGGCGTGCGCCCTCCAGGTTGGCACGCGTGAACCTGCTGTTGTTGGCTTGCGCATCGGTGAAATCCACGCCCTGAAGGCGGGCGTTGTAAAAGCTCGCACCGCTCAGGCGCGCTTCATTGAAGCGGCTGGCAGTCAGATCGGCGGAGTCGAACCGCACGTCCTCCAGGTCGGCGCCGACAAAACTTGCTTCCGGAAGACTGGAGGAGACAAAGCGGGCACCCTTGAGGTCGGCGCCGTCGAACTGCGCCCGAGCCAGCCTGGATGCACCGAAATCGGCACGCCTCAGTTGACCATTCCGGAGGTCCGCTTCATCCAGTGACGCATCCGTGACGACGGCCCCCTCGAGATTGACGCCCTGAAGCATGGCGCCGGTGAAGTCGATACGCCGAAGCAGGGCCCGGTTCAGAGTGGCCCCTTCCAGCTCCGCCCCCTGCTTGTCGCACCCCGCCCAGTTGATACCCTGGGCCGGCTCCGCGTTGCAGTCCGCATGGGCGGGTGATACGCTCAGCGCCGAAAAAATGAGCACGCCCAACGCCATGAGCCCTGTGGTCATGCGGGCAGAAAGGCCGCCGACGGTGGTCGCCACACTCCGATGGCTGGATGCCCGGAAGGCATGTTTCACCAGATTGATCAGTGCGTTGCCGGCCATGGCGTCAGGCCCCGTGGAAGCGCCATCCGCCTCCGGGTCTCCGGCGCCTCGCGTGCCGCCAGCAAGGGCCCGGGGCAGTGACAGCAGGCTCACCGCGCCGGGCGCCGTCGAGAGAACCGATTTTCTAGTATTGGAGTGAGGAGGCATTAGAGTCATGCGTATCATTCTATTGGGCCCGCCCGGCGCGGGCAAAGGCACGCAGGCCGGATTCATCTGCGAGCATTTCGGGATTCCCCAGATCTCCACCGGTGACATGCTGCGCGCCGCGGTCAAGGAAGGAACGCCGCTGGGCAAGGAAGCGGAGAAGATCATGAGCTCGGGTGGTCTGGTCTCCGACGATATCATTCTTGGCGTCGTCAAGGAGCGGATCGCCAAGGCGGATTGCGCCAACGGATTTCTGTTCGACGGGTTTCCGCGGACCATCGGTCAGGCGGAAGCGGTGAAGGACGAGCAGATCGCCCTGGACTACGTGGTGGAACTGCAGGTGGACGACGAAGAAATCGTCAGTCGCATGAGTGGCCGCCGGGTCCATCCCGCGTCAGGCCGGGTTTACCACGTGGAGCACAACCCGCCGAAAGTGGCCGGGAAAGACGACGAAACAGGGGAAGACCTGGTCCAGCGCGAGGACGACCAGGAGGGCACCGTGCGCAAGCGTCTGGAGGTGTACCACGAACAGACCCGCCCGCTGGTTGAGTACTATCAGAAGCTGGCTGACAGTGGCGAGCCCATTGCGCCGCGCTATGTCGCACTGCAGGGCACTGGTGACGTCAACGAGATCCGGCAACGTATCATCGCCGCCCTGACGGCGTGATCCACTTCTGACGGGACGGCACGCTGCCGTCCCGTTCCCCCTCTCCTCGTAGCGTTATTGCCGGACGTGCGGTATGTTGGACACCAGAGCGTCCGCGCCGTTGCGGGCTGCTGTAACTCACACCTCGAACCGGTTCCGGTGGCATGAAACGTCTTCTCGCGATGGTCCTTCTGGTCACGCTGGCACTCACGGCGGGTCGAGCCGATGAGGCTCCCGGTGGTTACGTGCTGGACATCCGCGGGGCCATTGGCCCGGCGACTCTCGACTACGTGAGCCGCGGCATTGATCGCGCCGCGGAGCGTGACGCAGAACTCGTCATTCTGCGCATGAACACGCCCGGCGGGCTGGACAGCTCCATGCGTGACATCATCGAGGCAATCGTCGAATCCCCCGTTCCCGTGGCGACTTACGTGTCGCCCAGCGGCTCGCGTGCGACCAGTGCCGGCACCTACATCATGTATGCCTCGCACGTTGCCGCCATGGCGCCCGGGACCACCATCGGCGCCGCAACGCCGGTGCAGATGGGAGGAGGGATGCCCGGCGGTGAGGGCGATGACGAGGGTGAGGCCGACGAGGAAGCGGACAACGGCAATGGCAACGGCAATGGCAACGGCGGGAACGGCGACGACGAGGCTGCGGACGAGGGCAATGGCAACGGCAACGGCGCGCCCCAGCCCTCCAGCGCCATGGAGCGCAAGATAATCAACGATGCCGTCTCCTACATCCGCTCCCTGGCGGAGATGCGGGGCCGGAATGCCGACTGGGCCGAGAAGGCGGTTCGGGAGGCCGCCAGCATCGGATCGACCGAGGCGCTGGAGTTGAATGTCATCGACCTCATCGCTGATGACATGGATGATCTGCTCGCGCAGATCGATGGCCGTGAAGTGCGCACCAGTACCGGCGACATCACGCTGGAGACGGAGGGGCTCACCCTGGAGATCATCGAGCCCGACTGGCGCAACGAATTGCTGTCGGTGATAACCAACCCGAACGTGGCCTACATTCTCATGCTGGTGGGGATCTACGGCATCATCTTCGAACTGGCCAATCCGGGCGCCATCGTGCCAGGCGTTCTGGGGAGCATCAGTCTGCTGCTAGCCCTGTTTGCCTTCCAGGCACTGCCGATCAATTACGCGGGGCTCGGTCTGATGCTTCTCGGCGCCGCCTTCATGGTCGGGGAGGCGTTCATGCCCAGCTTCGGAATACTGGGGATTGGTGGGCTGGCTGCGTTCGTGCTCGGGTCGCTGCTCCTGGTTGATACCGGCGTCGAGGCTTATGAGCTGTCGCTGGCTGTCGTCATTGGCGTGTCGGCGGTCAGCTTCGTGGTGATCTTCGGTATTGCCACCATGGCTGTTCGGTCGCATCGGCGGCGTGTTGCCTCAGGTGCCGAACAGATGGTGGAGGAGTCGGCCGAGGCCGCAGCGGATTTCCGTGATGGCCGCGGCAAGGTGAGGTTGCTTGGCGAGATCTGGAATGCGGTTCTTGAAGGCGACGGCGAGGTCCGCAAGGGTGATACCGTCCGGGTGAGCCGCGTGGACGGTCTCACGGTCCATGTGCGGGCCGTGGGCGTGAATCGAGAGGAGGCGGAATGACGTTGCGCGAACAGGCGATTGACCGGTTTCAGGAGTGGTTCAGTCAGGCGCAGGAGTGTGCCGCAATCGCCGATGCCACCGCCATGACGCTGGCCACCGTCAGTGAAGGCGGGCAGCCCGGGGCGCGGACGGTGCTGCTGAAAGGGGTGGATCACCGAGGGTTCGTCTTCTATACCAACACCCGCAGTCGTAAGGGGCGGCATCTGGCCGTACAGCCTCGGGCGGCCGTGTGCTTTTACTGGGCGCCCTTGAACCTTCAGGTTCTGGTGGAGGGGGAGGTTGGCCAGGTCAGTGATGAGGAGGCCGACGCGTATTTTGCCTCCCGGCCGCGGCTCAGCCAGATCGGTGCCTGGGCGTCCGAGCAGTCGCAGCCCCTGGACAGCTTGGAGACGCTGGCTGAACGAGTCAGCACATTGGAGCAGGACTATGCCGACCGGACGGTGCCGCGGCCACCACACTGGACCGGTTACCGGATCGACCCGGCATTCATGGAGTTCTGGGCGGCCGCGGATGGCCGCCTTCATCGCCGCGAGCGTTACGAGCGCGGCGACGATGGCACCTGGTCGCACTGCTTCGTCAATCCCTGACCTGTGCTCCGTCTATCCAGGTCAGGCGCCGGAGGGTGGGCAGGCAGGCTCCAATGGCGATGGCCGTGAGGAGCAGGGTCGGCAACAGCCCGACAGCCTCCGCAAGTAATGCACCAACCACCGGGCCGAGCAGCAGGCCAACGGCAAACGCCAGATTGAACAGCGCGTAGACGATCCCGTAGGACTGCCCATCGTGCTGGTCGATTCTTGCGGCCAGCCCCGGCAGCGCGGGTCCGAGTGCGAGGGCGCAGCACAGCCCCGTGGCGGCGAATAGAGGCGCTGTCCACCATGCGCCTGGTGCCAGGGCAAACAGCGGTAGCAGCAGAACGAGCGGGGCTGCGCCGCGACGGATGGTTGCAACCGGACCCCAGCGGTCGCCGCTGTACCCTGCCAATGGTGACCCCAACCCGAACGCGACGGCGATCAGCCCGAACAGCACGCCGATGGCGCCGGCGCTGCTGTTGAACCGGCTTTCCAGGAACAGCGGCAGGGTGGGCTCCAGCAGCCCCATGATGGCGGCCACTGCGGCGACAACAACGGCCAGGCCCAGAATCCCCGGGTCGGTCAGGATGCGTCCCAGCGGTCCGGCAGGCTGGCTGTGTTCTCCCTCCGGCAGACGCAGCAGAACGAACCCGGCGACACCCGTAAGAATCAGTGCCACCGCGGCCGGTGCCAGAAACGCCGCGGTGATGCCGAGCAAGTCGCTGACAAACCCGCCCAGAGGGGGGCCCGCCATCAGGCCAACCGCAAAACCGGTCATGACCATTCCCATGGTGCGACCCCGCTCGTGCGCCGGCCAGTGGTTGGCAATGACCGCAAGGCCCGCAGTCCATGTGGCGCCGGATGTGGCCCCCTGGAGCGTGCGGGCCACGATCATCGCTGTGAAACTGTCGGCGATTACGAACAGCAGGGTTACGGCGGCGAGGCCGGCGATGCCGCCGATCAGGGGTATACGATAGCCCCAGCGGCGGATGCCCAGGCCGATTAGTGGTGTCGCGACGCAGAGGCCGAAGGCGTAGCTGCCCAGGAGCACGCCAGCGCCAATCTGGCCGAAACCCAGCTCGCCTCCGAGCTGCGGGAGCATGGGAATCACTAGCCCGTACACCAGCGTATCCAGGCAGACGCCCGCCACGATGACGGCAAGAAGTGCCCGACGGACGCGTTCAGCCATACCGGACTCTCTCGCTCCCCTTTGGGTCAGTGTTTGGTGCCCATGGCTTCCGGCCAGGGAAGCAATTGATCGCCGCTGGCGTTGTGAAGAATGTCTCCCGGCTGCAGGAATTCGAGCTCAAGTCCGTACCGCTCGGCCGTGGTCTGCCACTGGGAGCGGATGTGGTGAATGCCTTCGGGGGCGAGCGGGTAGTGGTTGGCGTAATGGATGACCCGGTCGTCTCCTGATCGAACCAGCACCGTGTAGGCCACCGGGCCCAGGCCCGGGCGGCTGTGTTCCGTGAGGCTGATGCCGGCGACGTCGTTCCATTCGCCACGGTCGGTGACCACTTCGTTCACCTCCAGTGTCTCGGCGGGCATGGCGCCCATGCGTGCCGCCGACAATGCCTTGTCCATGCTCTCATCCCGCAGGTCAGCCGTGTCTTCCACGACCTGGACACTGAGACCATGAGCGGCAAGCCCTGCCGTGTACTGCCGTTGAATCTGCTGAAAGCGACCGTACTCCGTAGCCGGATCGGCGGCATCGGGATGTTCGGCGGCCCACTGACTGAATGTCAGGAATCGTGCGAACCCCTGGGCGCCATCGACCAGCAGGAGGTTGCCCTCCGGCAGCGCCACCCTTGCAGGCGGCTGGTTGGTGAACAGAGCGGCTTCAAGCAAGGTCCACAGTGGACCGAATTCCGCGTGCTCGAGCTGGATCTTCATCAGGGCGCAAAGATCATTGAATGTTGCGAAAGAAAGGTTGAGGGCCTTGATGCCGAAACTGTCCTGAATGAGCTGGCCTGTTTTCAATGAGGCCCGGCCCTTCTCGAGGAGTTGCTTCTCGAGTTTCGTGCCCAGGGTGTCCATGTTTTCCGGTTCCCCGAGAAAAAGAAACGGAATCGCCAGTAGAGGCCCGGAGCCCGGGCGACGGCGTGGAGCGATTTCAGCAATGGGGAACGCGTCACCTTCGGCGCCGATCGCCATGACCTGCGGTTGAAAGCGCGTGTCGGGAAGGCTGCGTCGATACAACTCCGAGAGGATCTCCACCATGGGCAGTCCGGGACGCAGAATCTCGGTGAGATCATACAGGCCGCCAAGGACGACGAAACCATATTCGTTCAGGGGGCCGAGGATACGCTGGAGATCGTCGGCAATTGCCCAGCAGAGCGCATCGGCAGCACTGGATGACAGGGGTTCGGGCGGCTGCTGGCCCTGAGCGACAACATCCAGATCAAGCTCGACCGTCAGCACGGCGGGCACGGAAGCGACCTGGTTCTGCATGGGGAGCCTCCAGCGATCAATTGAAAAGGGGCGTTACTATACCTGAACAGATGCTTTCCGTCCCGATGGCTGTCGGGATTTGGCAACGAATGAACAATCCTTGAGGAGTTGTTCAGTTTTTCCTTAACGAAAGGTTGGTTTTCCGTATTTCCTCATGCCCTTTAATTAGCCCGTTTTGAACAGGAGCGGTATTGCACTGCGTTTTCATTTCAACTATCTTTCTATCGTCAATCGCAGTGGGGTCGAGCCCGGAAAGGAGTGAGGATGGATCTTGCCAAGTATACGTCGCAGGAACTCAACCAGTTAAAGAAAGACATCGACAGGGAGCTTAGAAAGCGCCGTAAGCAGGATGTCAGAGAAGCCCAGAAAGAACTCAAACAGGTCGCTGAAAAGTATGGCCTGGCCGTGACCGATCTGGTCCCCGGTGGCGGCCCAAAAGCCGGCAAGACGAACGCGTCGGTACGTTTCCGTCACCCGGAGGATCCCTCCAAGGGATGGTCCGGTCGCGGCCGTAAGCCAGCCTGGATCAAGGACTGGGAAGCCCGGGGGAAATCCCTGGATGATCTGCGCGTCGACGACTGAGACGCGCGGCCCACGGGCAGTAACCGGAACCCGGGCGCACCGCCCGGGTTTTTTGTGCGCGCGACAGTATTACCCCCGCAACCCGACTCCCCGTTTCAGCAGCATCAGGCTGAGCGTTCCCAGCACCACAATGAATAGGCCGATGATCCCGTAGGCCACACGGATGTCAATGTCCGATGCGCCGAGAAAACCGTAGCGAAACGCATTGACCATGTAGAGAACCGGGTTCAGGAGCGATACGCCCTGCCAGACATCGGGCAGGAGCGAGATGGAGTAGAACACGCCACCGAGATAGGTCAGGGGGGTGAGTATGAATGTGGGGACGATGGAGATGTCGTCGAATTTCTTGGCGAATATGGCGTTGACGAAGCCGCCGAGGGAGAACAGCACCGACGTGAGAAACACCACCGAGATGAGTACGGCAATATTGTGAATCTGCAAGGTGGTGAAGAAGCTGGCGACGATGGTGACGATCAGGCCCGTGAGCAGCCCGCGTCCCACGCCGCCGGAGATATAGCCGGCGAGTATTATGATGTTCGGCGTCGGTGACACCATCAGTTCCTCGATGTGCTTCTGGAACTTGGCGCCGAAAAACGAGGACACCACATTCGAGTAGGAGTTCGTGATCACCGCAATCATGATGATCCCGGGCACGATGAAATCCATGTACGTGTAGCCATCCATCGGCCCGATTCGCGGGCCGATCAGATTGCCGAAGATCACGAAGTAGAGCGTCATGGTGATCGCCGGTGGCAGCAGCGTCTGCATCCAGATGCGCAGATACCGGTTGGCCTCCTTGTGGGCAATGGTCTGCAGGGCGATCAGGGACTGCTTCCAGTACATACGGTTCTCCGTTACGCGGCAATCAGGCGTTCTCGGCGGCGGAGGCTTCGGGCTGGCCACGCTCGTCCGCGTCACTGGTGCTGCCGTTGTCTTGAAGAAGGCGCAGGAAGAGCTCTTCCAGGCGGTTGGACTTGTTGCGCATGCTCATGACGGAAACGCCGCGGCTGCCCAGTGCGGCGAACAGGTCCGTGAGCGACTGATCCTCATGGACTTCCACCTCCAGTCGCGCCTCGTCCAGTTGCTGTACGGCGTATCCCGGTATCCGGGTCGCCTCCTGCAGTGGCCCTTTCACGTCCAGGATGAAGGCGTGCGTCTTGAGCCGGTTCAGCAGGGCCTGGGTGCTGGTGTGCTCGATGATGCGCCCTTCGTCGATAATGGCAATCCTGCGGCAGAGGGTCTCCGCCTCTTCGAGGTAGTGGGTGGTGAGGATAATGGTGGTCCCGCGTTCATTGATCTCGCGCAGGAACTCCCACATGGACCGCCGCAGTTCGATGTCCACCCCGGCCGTTGGTTCGTCGAGGATCAGCAGCGGCGGCTCATGAACCAGTGCCCGGGCGATCATGAGGCGGCGCTTCATGCCGCCGGACAGTGTGCGCGACGCATCGCCGCGTTTGTCCCACAGGCCCAGTTGCCGCAGATATTTTTCCGCGCGTGTGCGCGCCTCGGATCGCCGGATCCCGTAGTAACCTGCCTGATTGAGCACGATCTGCTCGACCGTCTCGAAGCCGTTGAAGTTGAACTCCTGCGGAACCAGTCCGAGCCGCGTTTTCGCTTCCCATGGCTGCCGGTTCAGGTCGAAGCCGAAGATCTCGACACTGCCCGAAGACATGGTGACCAGGGAGCTGATAATGCCGATCATGGTCGACTTGCCGGCGCCATTGGGGCCGAGCAGGCCAAAGAAGGCGCCCTGTTCCACGTCGAGGCTGACGTCGCTCAGCGCGGTCGTTCCGCCTTTATAGGTCTTGCTCAGGCCCTGAAGGGAGAGTGCTTTCATGGGTGTGTAACGTCCCCGGAGCGTATCGTTGATCCTGCGCCGGCGTGAGCGGGTGCCCAGGCAACGGACGTCGGGCTGGTGCGAGGCCATGGCCGGTGCAGACGGCTGGGTTGCGGAAGAGCAGTACAGTACCCGCGTGACGGTGAGCCGGGCAAGTCGGGGGCGGATTGCCGTCCCGTTTGTCTGAAATTCTGTAAATCTTACGGAACCTGTGCGTTTCCATGCCGTCAGAGCGGGCAAGTCGACACGTGGGGCGTGGTGTTGGTTTGACACGACACGTGAATCGGCTGCTAAGCTTTCACACTTGACGCAAAAACGGCCACATAGGCCGCTAACAGGAGAAGGCCTGACTATGCAAATGCAGATGATCGGTACTGGAGCGCTGCGGGCGCTTGTCGTGGCAGCAGCGATGTTGTTCGCTGGTAGCGCGGTGGCCCAGATGGAGCAGCAGCCTCAGGGCGAGGAAGGTGGCCCGCAGATGGAGCTTCAGCAGATCCAGCAGCGTCTTGCCGAGGTTCAGGAAGCGGCCCTCGAGAACAACCCGGGCCTGGAGCAGCAACGCGAGGAGCTTGAAGAACTGGTGATCCGCAAGATGGAAGAAGCGGGTTACGACCCGGATGCCAGCATGGAGACGCTTGAATCGGTGCAGGCCGGTATGCAGGACGAAAGCCTGTCCGACGAAGAGCGCCAGCAGATGCTGCAGGAAGCTCAGGAAGCTCAGCAGGACCTCCAGGAGGCGCAGCAGGTTGCCATGCAAGACGACGAAGTCGTCGAAGCACAGCAGGCCTTCCAGGATGACCTGATGGAAGCGATGCGTGCTGAGGACCCTGAAACGGATGACCTGATCGAAGAGTTCCAGCAGATCCAGCAGGAGATGCAGGGCGGCATGGGTGGTCAGGAGGGCGGCGGCCAGATGGCCCCGCAGTAACACCACCAGCTCTATGCACTGACGAACCCGGGTGGATGCGTCCACCCGGGTTTTTTTGTATCCGGGGAACGCGGCTCTTGAAAAAGTACGAAGCAGGACTATCCTATAAAGGACTTTATTGGCGTAACGCAACGATGGTGCTGGACACCGGGAGAGTGTGATGGGTGGTCGACTGATTGAAGGCGTCTGGTATACCCAGGGCTATGAGCCCGACAACAAGGGCCGGTTCGTCCGACAGGAGTCCGCGTTCCGCGACTGGATTGCAGACGAGCCCGGGGCCCGTTTCCGGCCCGAGGCGGGCCGGTATCATCTGTACGTGTCCTATGCGTGCCCGTGGGCGCACCGGACCCTCATCATGCGGCGGCTCAAGGGGCTGGATCAGGCGATTCCCGTATCGGTGGTACATCCGCTGATGCTCGACGACGGCTGGGAGTTCCGTGATTACCACGGGAGCACATCGGACCCCGTGCACGGGGCGCGCTTCCTGCGGGAGGTCTATCAGGCCGCGGATGCCCGGTTTACCGGGCGAGTGACCGTGCCGCTGCTGTGGGATACGCAGGAGCAGACCATCGTGAACAACGAGTCACGGGAACTGCTGCGCATGCTCGATCATCGCTGGCAGTCGGTCGCGGCCGACACGACCGACTATGCCCCGGCGGACCGGATTGCGACGGTGGATGAGACCATCGATGCCATTTACGAGCCGGTCAACAACGGTGTCTACAAGTGCGGTTTCGCCCAGTCACAGGATGCCTACGAGGAGGCGGCCGAGGCGCTTTACGGAGCACTGGATCACTGGGATGAGGTGCTTGGTGGTCAGCGGTTCCTGTGCGGGGACCGTATCACCGAGGCGGATATCGCGCTCTACACGACGCTGGTGCGGTTCGATCCGGTCTACAGTGTGCACTTCAAGTGTTCACAGCGGCGGATCATGGATTACTCCAATTTGCTCAATTACCTGCGCGATCTCTACCAGCGTCCGGCCTTCCGGGAGACCACGGACATGGACCACATACGGCAGCATTACTACCGCAGCCACGCGTTCATCAATCCAACAGGGATTGTCGCCCGGGCGCCGGAGGTGGATCTGGATGCACCCCACGGCCGGGAACGTCTGAGCTGACGGGAACGCGCCGCGCGGGGCGGGCGGCGTCAGCCGCCTTGCCCGCCGGCCTCGTTGTAGGACTCGTCTTCGCCGTCGACGAACAGCAGCGGATCCACGGCCTGACCGTTCAGGTAGACGGTCCAGTGCAGATGAGGGCCGGTGACGCGCCCGGTGGCGCCGACCGTCCCCATCGTGTCCCCCTTGGTGATCCGGTCGCCCGTCTGCACGTGGATCTCGTCCAGGTGGCAGTACATGGTGACGAACCCGTTGCCATGGTCCAGGAATACGGTCTTGCCATTGAAGAAGTAGTCCCCGGTTTCGATTACTTTGCCCTCGGCCGGGGCGGCAATTGGGGTGCCGGTGTCGTTGGCGATGTCCAGGCCACTGTGGGGGTTGCGGGGCTGATCGTTGAAGTAGCGGCGCAGGCCGAACGGGCTGGAAAACCGGCCTTCCACCGGCAGCACGAGGGACAGGGTTTCGGGCTCCCGTGCGCTGAACGTGTCCCGTGCGGCGTGGATTTCCTCATGTTCCCGTCGAATCCGCCGGAGCGTGTCTTCGCCGGGTGAAACCTGTTCGTCGTCATCCAGGGTGATACGCTGCTCGGCGTAGTCGCGATCGCTGATGGTAAAACCAAAGGTGTCGTCACCGGCCTCGACTCCGGCCTCGCCCGGGCTCGCATCCAGTCCGATTCCCACCACCGCTTTCCAGTGCCCGTCATGCTGTCTGACGAGCACGGAACGATCCCGGAAGGTGGCATCGGGGCGTGTTCCGTCCGCCTTCCCGAGGTCTACGACAGCCACGCCGCCCGGCACCGGGCGGTGATCTGGCAGCGCCGCCATGGCCAGCGTGCTGGCAAGCATGAGCGTCAGCGTCGTGGCGGTGCGTATCATGTGAAGCTCTCCTCGTCGTTCACCCGCTCCACGCGGCCATGGATTCGCCCGTGGGCCAGGCGGGCGGTGAATGGGTCGCCCGGGTGCAGATCCGCGGCATTGCGGATGACTGCACCGTCGTCAGGCCGTTGAACGATTGCGTAACCGCGGCTCACCGTTGCCAGCGGGCTGACCGTCTCCAGGGTTCGTGCCAGTGCGCCCAGGCGGTCTCTGGACCGCTCCAGGTGCTGGTGCTGCGCGGCGTGGAGGCGTCGCTCCAGGTTGCCGGTCCGTTCCCGCAACCGGGCCACGCCGCGGTCCGGGCTGGCCGCACTCAGCCGGCTGTGGGCCTGTTCCAGTGCGGTGGTGCGCAGGCGTTGCCCGGTGCGCCAGGCCTGACCGAGGCGCGCACGGAGTTCATCCAGGCGCCGCGCGTGGTCGCGCAGCCGTCGCCCGAGGTGCTGTTGCTGCAGGCGTTTGAGCAGGTTGTCCAGCCGCTGTGCTTCCTGCTGCTGACGGCGCTCCTGGACGAACTGCAGCCGTTCGGCCGCAGCCTCGAAACGGCGCAGCCAGGCCGCACCATCCGGGCTCAGCAACTCCGCCGCGGCGGACGGCGTGGGTGCGCGCTGGTCCGCAACCAGATCCGCGATGGTCACATCCACCTCGTGGCCCACGGCGCTGACGATGGGTAGCGGGCATTCGGCGATGGCGCGTGCCAAGGCTTCATCGTTGAACGGCCACAGATCCTCAAGGGAGCCGCCACCGCGGGTGAGCAGAAGGACGTCCACCTCGGCACGCTCGACGGCGTGGGTGAGCATGTTGCGGATCCCCAGGGCGGCGTCCTTTCCCTGAACGGGTACCGGGTAGATCAGCACCGGGATGGCAGGGAAGCGGCGTTGCAGCACCTGCAGCACGTCGCGGACTGCGGCGCCGCTGGGAGAGGTGATGACCCCGATCCGCCGGGGCAGGGCGGGCAGCGCACGCTTGCGGTCAGCCGCGAACAGCCCCTCGGCTTCGAGTTTCCGGCGCAGTTCCTCGAACTGCCGCCGCAGCGCGCCATCGCCGGCCTCCTCCATGCTTTCGACAATGAGCTGGTAGTCGCCGCGCGGCTCGTAGAGGCCGATGCGGCCACGCACGAGGACCTGCTGGCCGTTTTCGGGGCGGAAGCGCACCAGCTGGTTGCGGGAGCGGAACATGGCGCAGCGGATCTGCGCGCGGTCGTCCTTGAGGCTGAAGTACATGTGGCCGGACGCGGGGCGGGCGAGATTGGAGAGTTCGCCTTCGACCCAGACGGGCGGCATACCCTGTTCCAGCAGCTCCCGCACTTCCCTGTTGAGCCGGGAGACGGTAATGACGGCGCGGTCGGCGGTGCTGCTGGTGGAGGTGGATGCGTTCATGCTGCACAGTCTAACCGGCCGGTGGCGCCGGGTCATGGGTGCGTCGCACGGACATGCTGCTTTACGCTGCACCGCAGCGCTTCCTATAATACACGGCTATTCCGCGCAAGCTCCATCTCCGCGACAAGGTATCCGCCCATGCGAATTGCCCAGGAAGCCCTGACCTTCGACGATGTTCTTCTTCTCCCGGCGTACTCGGACGTCATGCCCCGGGATGCGGATCTCTCGTCGCAGCTGACCCGGGATATCCGGGTCAATATCCCCATCGTGTCCGCGGCCATGGATACCGTGACCGAGGCGGGTCTGGCGATCACGCTGGCGGAGCAGGGCGGCCTCGGCATCGTCCACAAGAACATGTCCGTGGAACAGCAGGCGGATCACGTGCGGAGGGTGAAGAAATTCGAAAGCGGGGTGATCAAGGAGCCCATCAGCGTCACGCCCGATACCTCCATTGCCGACGTGCTCGCACTGACCCGTCAACACACCATCTCCGGGGTGCCGGTAGTCGACAATAACGACCGTCTCAGCGGCATCGTGACCAGCCGCGACCTACGTTTCGAGACGCGCACCGATGCCCCCGTGAGCGAGATCATGACGGGCCGCGAGCGCCTGGTAACCGTGCGCGAGGGCGCCTCCCGGGAAGAGATTCTCGACCTCATGCATCGCCACCGCATCGAGAAAGTGCTGGTGGTGGATGACAATTTCCGGCTGCGGGGGCTGATTACCGTCAAGGACATCCAGAAGGCCAAGGATTACCCCAACGCCTGCAAGGACGAGCATGGGCGTCTGCGCGTGGGTGCCGCCGTTGGTACTGGTGGCGACACGGAGGGGCGGGTTGATGCCCTGTGCCGGGCCGGCGCGGACGTGATCGTGGTGGATACGGCCCACGGCCACTCCCGGGGCGTGCTGCAGCGGGTTAGCTGGGTCAAGAAGCACTACCCGCAGGTGCAGGTCATCGGCGGCAACATCGCTACCGGCGCTGCAGCGCGTGCGCTGGTGGAAGCCGGTGCCGATGCCGTGAAAGTGGGCATCGGCCCGGGGTCGATCTGCACCACGCGGGTGGTGGCCGGTGTCGGCGTGCCGCAGATCTCGGCGGTATCCAACGTGGCCGAGGCGCTGGAAGGGTCCGGTGTCCCGTTGATCGCCGACGGCGGCGTCCGCTTCTCCGGTGACCTTTCCAAGGCTATCGTTGCAGGTGCCCACGCCGTAATGGTGGGTGGCCTGTTCGCCGGCACCGAGGAGGCCCCCGGTGAGGTGGAGCTGTTCCAGGGGCGCTCGTACAAGTCCTACCGGGGCATGGGCTCACTGGGCGCCATGGCCCAGGGCTCCAGCGATCGTTACTTCCAGGACCCGTCCGAGGAGGTGGAGAAGCTCGTCCCCGAGGGGATCGAAGGGCGTGTGCCCTACAAGGGGTCGCTGGTTGCCATTGTTCATCAGCTCCTGGGTGGCCTGCGTGCCAGCATGGGGTATACCGGCTGCCACGACATCCAGGAGATGCGCACCAAGCCGGAGTTCGTGCGCATCACCAACGCCGGGGTGAGGGAATCCCACGTCCACGATGTGACCATCACCAAGGAAGCGCCGAACTACCGGACCGACTGAGCACGCCACACCCGCGCGTCGCCGCCCGAGGGCGGCGCTCTTGTTTGCATCACTGCCGTTGGAACCCGACATGGCCCAGGACATTCACGCCGAACGCATTCTGATCCTCGACTTCGGATCCCAGTACACCCAGCTCATTGCCCGCCGCGTCCGCGAGGCCGGCGTCTACTGCGAAATCTACGCCTGCGACTGCGACCCGGCGGCGATTACCGCCTTTGCCCCCAACGGCGTGATTCTCTCCGGTGGGCCCGAGTCGGTGACCTTCAGCGAGACACCGCGCATTCCCGACGAGGTGTTCACCCTGGGAGTCCCGCTGCTGGGCATCTGCTACGGCATGCAGGCGATGGCCGCGCAGCTTGGCGGCACCGTGGAGCCGTCCTCCCACAAGGAGTTTGGCTACGCCCGCGTACGTGCCCGGGGGCACTCACGGCTCCTGCGCGACATCGAGGACCACACCACGCCGGATGGCTACGGCATGCTGGATGTGTGGATGAGCCACGGTGACCGTGTCACCGAGCCCCCCGCAGGGTTCAAGCTCATCGCCAGCAACGACAACGCGCCGGTCGCCGGCATCGGCGACGACGAGCGCTGCTGGTACGGGGTGCAGTTCCATCCGGAAGTGACCCACACTCTCCAGGGGCAGCGCATTCTCACGCGCTTCGTGCGGGAGCTCTGTGGCTGCAGCGGGAGCTGGACGCCGGGCAACATCATTGACGACCACATCGCCCGCATTCGCGACAAGGTCGGCGACGGCAAGGTCCTGCTCGGGCTCTCCGGCGGCGTGGATTCCTCCGTGGTGGCGGCACTCCTGCATCGCGCCATCGGTGACCAGCTCACCTGCGTGTTCGTGGACAACGGCCTGCTGCGCCTCGGCGAGGCCGATCAGGTCATGGCGACATTCGCCCGGCACATGGGGGTGAATGTCATCCGCGTGGATGCAGAGAACCGTTTTCTGAAGGCGCTTGGCGGCGTTGCCGACCCGGAGCAGAAACGCAAGATCATCGGCAACATGTTCATTGACGTCTTCGATGACGAGGCCGAGAAACTCCAGAACGTGGAGTGGCTCGCCCAGGGCACGATCTACCCGGATGTGATCGAGTCCGCCGGAGCGGCCACCGGCAAGGCCCACGTGATCAAGTCCCACCACAATGTCGGCGGTCTGCCGGACCGCATGAACCTCAAGCTCATCGAGCCACTGCGGGAGCTGTTCAAGGACGAAGTGCGCAGGATCGGCATCGAGCTGGGGCTGCCCTCCGACATGGTGCACCGCCATCCCTTCCCGGGGCCGGGCCTCGGCGTGCGCATTCTCGGCGAAGTGCGCAAGGCGTACGCGGACAAGCTCCGCCGGGCCGACGCCATCTTCATCGAGGAGCTGTGGAAACACGAGCTCTATCACCAGACGAGCCAGGCCTTCGCCGTGTACATGCCGGTGAAATCGGTTGGCGTAACCGGCGACGGTCGCCGCTACGAACACGTGATCGCCCTGCGCGCCGTGGAGACCATCGATTTCATGACCGCCCGCTGGGCGCATCTGCCGTACGACTTTCTGGATCACGTGAGCCGGCGCATCATCAACGAAATCGAGGGCATCTCCCGGGTGGTCTACGACATCTCCGGCAAGCCGCCGGCGACCATTGAATGGGAATGACCGGCCACCTGGTGCGGGGCGAGGCATGAGCACAGTGCCCGGGGCGCCCTTCGGGGCGCACGACCCTGAAGACATTCGCTGGATGCAGGACGCGCTGGCGCTGGCGCGTCGGGCGGCGGCTGCGGGCGAAGTGCCCGTGGGCGCTGTGCTCGTGCGGGACGGCGTGTGCCTCGCCCGTGGCTGGAATCACCCCATCGCCGCGTCGGACCCGACCGTTCATGCCGAGATCCACGCGCTGCGCGCCGCCGCGGAGGCGGAGCAGAACTACCGGCTTTCGGGAACCACTCTCTACGTGACCCTGGAACCGTGCGTGATGTGTGTCGGGGCCATGGTGCACGCCCGCGTGGGGCGATTGGTCTACGGCGCGACGGAACCCCGTACCGGTGCCGTGGAGAGCTGCTTCGAATTGCTGCAGCCCGGGCTGCACAACCACAACGTCGCCTGCCTCGGCGGTGTGCTGGCGGAGGAGAGCGCGACCCTGCTACGGGACTTTTTCCGTTCCCGGCGGGGTTGACGGGGCTGCTCAGTACAGCATTTCAGCCATGCCCGGCAGCTCGAGTCTGCCGGCATCGCCACCCCGGAAGGCGCGCAGCTCCCGGGGATCGGCATCATCGTTCAGGCGGAACAGCGCCGGATCGGTGATGCGGGTCAGCATGGCGTAATAGCCTCTCACGCCCCGGACGTAGTGCACCGGTTCCCAGCCCCGGGCGTAGCCAAAGCGCGTGTGCTGATACCACTCCGGATCGGCCAGAAGCGGCAGGTGGGCACGGACGTCCGGCCAGCTGTTCGGGTCGCCCCCCTCGGATTCCGTGATATTGCGCGCATCGCGCAGATGGCCCAGGCCGACGTTGTAGGCCGCCAGGGCCATCCATGTGCGCGTCGGCTGTTCGATGTCGTCCGGCAACCTGTCCAGTAGCGAGCGGAAATACCGTGCGCCGCCCATGATGCTCTCCGTGGGATCCATGCGGTTGTCCACGCCCATTTGCCGCGCCGTTGGCTGGGTGAGCATCATCATGCCGCGAACGCCGGTGGCTGAGATCGCATCAGGCCGCCAGTGGGATTCCTGGTAGCTGATGGCCGCCAGCATGCGCCAGTCCAGGTCGTACTGCGCGGCAGCCTCTTCGAATGTGGGGCGATACTGGGGAAGACGCTCTGTGACCTCGCGGAGGAAGACCCGGGCGCCCACGTAGTCGAACCCGGTCAGGTAACCGTGGTAGCGCTCGCGGACGAAGGCAAGCTTCCCGGATTCCTCTGCCTCGCTGAAGAACGTCTGTGCTGCGTCGTAGAGGCTACGGTCATCGGTGCGCAGGAATGCCCAGGCCAGACTCTGGGGGTCGTCGAAGGTAAACGCAACGCGGAGCTCGGGGTAGTAGCTCTGGTTGAGGGCGAGTTCGTTGGAGTCGACGATGGTGAAGTCGATGTCCCGCCGCCAGACACCGTAGAGCAGGTCCTGTACGCCCATGTCCTGGGTTGCCGACCAATTGACTTCAATCCCGTTGCCGTTCAGTGCCCGGAGCCGCTCGGCCGACTGGCTGTGGGCCAGAACCTTGAATGCCGTATCCCGGAACTTGGCAAGCTCCTGCGGGCTCTCCGGGTGCGGCTCCTGGTTGCGGTAGATGAGATGTTGGTCCACTTCGGCGTACGAGGTGCTGAAGCGGAAGCGCTCCTGCCCGCCATCCGACACGCTGAGACCACCTGCCGCCACATGGGCCGTGCGGGAGGCCAGCGCCTGGTACATCTGCGTCTTGTTCCGGGCAATGATGAGCCGCAGCTCCACGCCAAGATGGTTCGCGAATGCCCGGGCGAGATCGTAATCCATGCCCTCGGACCCGTCGTTCGTCTTGTAGAGCGTCGAGGGTCCGAGCCGAGTGACCACCACCAGCTCACCCGCGTCCTGGACCTGCTCCAGGAGCGACTGTTGCTGGAGCTGACCCGTAATGGCCAGTCCGCCGAGGGCGAGCGCCATGGCGGCAATCAGGGCGCGGAGAACAGTGTGGGCCATAGACAACCGTTGGAGTCGCTGGGAGCTCTATTGTAGACTACGCGCCTCATGGCTCACGAGCGATGATTCGGAGAGGTGCCGGAGCGGCCGAACGGGGCGCACTCGAAATGCGTTGATCCTACGGGATCCGGGGGTTCGAATCCCTCCCTCTCCGCCATTCTCTCCTGAGCAGTGCCGCAGGTACTGCTCAGGAGAGAATCCAGCCGACTGATCACATCATCACGTACGCCACTGCCAGCGGCAGTGTCAGTGCGCTCATCAGTGTCCCCACAATGACGATGGACGCCACCTTCTCCGGCTCCTGCCTGAACTGCTCGGCGATGACATAGCTCATCACCGCCGGCGGCAGCACCGCGAAGATGAACAGGACGCCTTCCTGCATCGGATCAAGCGCGAACCAGGGTGCGATGGCGACCATCACCACGACACTGGTGGCCGGGCAGAGCACGCCCACCACCGCGCCGAGTCTCCAGTGATGCAACGACGTGCTCGCAAGCCGCGCGCCCAGAGACACCAGCAGCAGCGGGATCCCCACGGCGGCCGCCATTTCCAGCGTGGTCATTACCGGGCCGGGGAGGGAAACGTCGGTGGTTGCCAGCACCGCACCGAGCAGGGCGGCCTGCAGCATCGGCATCCGCAGCAGCTCCACCACACTCAGGCGGCCGCCGATCAGCAGAGGGCTGACCAGGAACTGACCCACCGTCTGCACCAGAAACAGCACCACTGCGGCCGGCAGAGCCTCCTCGCCAAAGGTAAGCACCATCAGCGGGATGGCCAGATTGCCGGCGTTGTTGAACATGGTGGGCGGCAGAACCGTGCGCCAGTCTTCCTTGAGAAACCGGCAGACGGGCAGCGCCAACAGTCCGGAGCCGGCGATGATGAGCGCCCCGGCGAATGCCAGCGGGAGCTGGCCGGAGAAGTCCTCGGCGCGGTCGAGGATCGCGTAGAGGATCAACGCCGGCAGGAACACGGTCATGTTGAGCTGATTGGTCTCGGCGAAATCCGGCCGGTAGTGTCGCGTGTAGGCATATCCGACGGCGACCAGTGCGAATACCGGAAGAATGACGCCGACGACCGTGGACAGGACGTCAGTGATCACGGCCAGTCGCTCCAGTCTCGTGCGAAAGGCCGCACTATACGCGCAAGCGCTCCGCCGTGTCGCGGCGCCCGCGGGAACCGGCCGTGGTGGATGTTGTCTTAATCGGGGCGTTGTTCGGCGAACGAGTGCGGGAGGGTAGGGAATGCGACGGAATGGCTTGCGGGCTCTGGGGGTGGCGGCGGCATTCTTGCCGGGCCTGGCAATCGCTTACCCGCCGTATGGCTACATCGGTGTCGACATGGCGGGTACTGCAATTGTCGAGGACGACGGGGCCTTCGGCGACGGGTTCGATGATGAAAGCGCGGGTGTGCGCTTGTTCGGCGGTTACCGCGCCAACGACTGGTTCGGCGTCGAGATCGGGTTCCACGATCTGGGCCGGTACCGGCAGGACGACTATCGCGTCAGTTATTCCGCAACGGTGCTATCCGGTGTCCTGTATCTCCCGGTCACCAGAACGTTCGACCTCTACGGCCGCCTGGGCGGCGGCATCGGACGCGTGAGCGAGAACGACAACCGCTCGGATGCGACCCGCAAGGTTATCGGCCAGGCTGGCGTGGGCGCCAAAGTGCACGTCACGCCCACCTTCGCCCTACGCGGCGGCGTCGACGTCTATTCCATGGAGCCGCAACTCCGGGGCCCCGATGGGGGCAGTACGCAGACGGTGAGTCAGGAGTTCGGGGCCGGTTACGTGGGGGTCAACCTGCTGTTCTGATTCACCGGCTGCGCTCCTCCAGTGCTACTGGGCTATGATGGTGTCTTGTGCGCCAGTGGCACGGAGGGGGTGGATTGCAGACAGTAACGACGTTTCCCTATCGGGTTCGCAGTATCGAGAACCTCTGGATTCCCATGCCGGATGGCACGCGCCTGGCAGCGCGGGCCTGGATTCCTGAAGGCGCGGATGACGATCCCGTGCCGGCCATCGTGGAATACATCCCGTACCGAAAGCGGGAGTTCACGCGCCTGCGGGACGACGTCACCCACGCGTGGTTTGCCGGCCATGGCTACGCCTGCCTGCGTGTGGATCTGCGCGGCAGCGGTGAGTCCGACGGATTGCTGGTGGACGAATACCTGCCCCGCGAGCTGGACGACGGCGAGCACATGCTGCGCTGGATCGGTGAGCAGGCGTGGTGCAACGGCCGTATCGGCATGATCGGCATCTCCTGGGGCGGCTTCAACGGCCTGCAGCTGGCCGCCCGCCGTCCGCCCGAGCTGGGCGCGGTGATCACCGTCTGCTCCACCGATGACCGCTATACCGACGACATCCATTACATGGGGGGGTGCCTGCTGGCGGATAATCTCTCCTGGGCGTCCACCATGTACAGCCACACTGCCTTGCCGCCGGATCCGGCTGTTGTGGGAGACCGCTGGCGCGCGATGTGGCATGCCCGCATGGAGGGCAGTGGCTACTGGCTGGAGGAGTGGCTGAATCACCAGCACCGTGACGACTACTGGCGGCACGGTTCCATCAACGAGCACTACGAACGGGTCCAGGCCCCGGTCATGGCCGTGTCCGGGTGGGCGGACGGCTACTCCAACGCCGTGTTCCGGCTGCTGGAGAACCTCAGTGGCCCGCGGATGGGCCTGATCGGTCCCTGGGGGCACAAGTATCCTCATCAGGGCCAGCCCGGGCCGGCCATCGACTTCCTCACCGAGGCGCTGCGGTGGTGGGACCGCTGGCTCAAGGATATCGAGACGGGCGTCGAGGCCGAGCCCATGCTGCGAGCCTGGATGCAGGAGAGCGTGCGCCCGGACACCAACCTGCACACGCGCCCGGGGCGCTGGGTCGGGGAGCAGTCCTGGCCCTCTTCCGGAGTGTCCACCTGGACGCGACCCTTGCAGAAAGGTCAGGTGGGCGGCCCCGGCAGCGCCGAGGAGAGCGGCCGGTTGTCCGTGCAGTCACCCCTATCCGTCGGGCTGTTTGCCGGGCGCTGGTGTTCGTTCACCGCAACGCCGGATCTGCCCCACGACCAACGCGAGGAGGACGGCGGCTCCATGGTGTTCGACAGCGATCCGCTGAACGAGCCGCTGGAGATTCTTGGCGCGCCTGTGGTGACCTTGCGTATCGCCGCGGACCGGCCGGTTGCCATGGTGGTGGTGCGGTTGTCAGACGTGGCGCGCAACGACGAGGCCACACGGGTCACCTACGGGCTGCTGAACCTCACGCACCGCGACGGCCACGACGATCCGCAGCCCCTCGAACCGGGCACGTTCTATGACGTGCGCGTGCAGCTCAACGACGTGGCCGAGCGGTTTCCCGCCGGTCACCGCCTGCGGGTGTCCGTGTCCACGTCCTACTGGCCCGTGGCGTGGCCATCACCGGAATCGCCGCGACTTACGGTGGATACCGGAGACAGCGCGCTGGAACTGCCGGTGCGGGCTCCCAGGGCCAGCGATGACGCTATCCGGGATCCGGGGCCGGCGCGCGGCGCCCCGGCGTCGCCGACCACCTTGATTCGCCCGCGGGATTACGGCTGGACCGTCACTCGCGACCTTGCCGCCAATCGCTCGACCCTGGAAGTGAAGAAGGACGAAGGCGAGTTCATCTTCGATCAACTGCAGCTGGGCATGCATATCCGTACAACCGAGTGGTACAGCCACACCGGCAACGACTACGACTCCGTGCGCGGCGAAACCGAGTCCGTGCGGGGGATGAGCCGTGGAGACTGGGCTGTTTCCGTGCGAACGCGCACGGTACTTACGTCGGATCGGGATTACTTTCACCTGCGTGCCGAGATGGATGGCTACGAGGGGGATCAGCGCGTGCACTCTCACAACGTGGTGCGTTCCATCCGCCGCAATCTCCTGTAATTGCCCTGGCAACGCGTAGACAACCGCGGGGCCAGACGCCACCATGACGAGGAGGCAGGGTCGCAGTGTCGCGACAGGCCCGCGATGGAGTAACCATGACCGACGAAACCGTCGAACGCACGGCGCAGCTGGAGCGACTGGCCCAACGGCTTGACGACGCCGTGGCTCGGCTCGCTCAGGCCAATACCTTCGCCAAGTTCACACAGAGTTCCGGCGTGCTACAGGCGGCACGCAAGCTGTTGGCCGTCACCGGCGGTGTGGAGGTTGTCTACGAACGCATCGGTGCGCTGGAGGCGGCAGGGATATTCACCGGCAGTGACTGGGAGGCCCCCGAGACGCTGCAGCCTTCCATGGCCGCCAATACGCTCAAACTCAGCCAGGATCACACGCTGGTGCTGGAATGCCTGAGTGAGCTGCGTCTCGTGGCCGTGGCGCGGGAGGAGCTCGCTGTTGCGGGCATGTCTCCGGAGGATGCCCGGCAGTTCCTGGCACGTGTGCTGGCCCTGAATCTGCGGCTCGTCTTCGGGCAACTCGACGAGTCCGAGCGCGTGCGGATGGGCCGCAATGCCGATCTGGTGCAGCGGCACCAGCGGTTTGTTGCGGAGAACGTGGGCTTCGGAGAGGTCATCGAGGAGTTGATCAGCGAGATCTGGCGCATCCTCGCCCAGCGTCCCATCGAGACCAGCCCAGTTCAGCAGATGATCAATAGCGTTGCCGCGTATCTGCACAGCGATGAGCAGGGCGTTCCGGCGGCCAAGGCCCGTGGAGCAGAGCGTCTTATCAGTGCGCTGTATGGCCCGACGCGTGGGTGCCAAGAGGATCCGGGGGTCGATGTCTACCGCGAGCGGCTGGCCGGGATGGATGAACAGGCGTTGCGCAACGAGGCGCTTGGATTCGGGCGGGCCATGCACGACACCGGTCTCGTGTCCCCGTATCACCCGGTGTTCCTGCGCCATGCGTTGAACGAGGCGCCGGATCTGCTTCCCTCGACGCTCGGTCTGAGCAGCACCGGCATCGACGCGCTGGCGTGTTACAGCGAACTGGTGCATGAGCTGATCCGCGAGGCGCTCTGGCCGGAAACGGCCCAGGCGGTCTACGGGTTGGCGGGGCTGCTGGAGCGCGGCGTACTCTACAGCGGCCCGATTCCACCGGCGCTGTGGCGGCAGATTCATCTGGAAGTATCTCCGGAGGCCAGGCAGTTGCTGGGGGTGTTCGACGTGGATTCACATCCGACCGCCCGCGTGCGGTTGCTGGCCGGGGTGATCAATATGCTGGGCTGCCCCCGGGGAATCGGTCAGGGCAACAATCCTACCTGCCAGTCGGCCCGCGCGCTGTCCATGTGGTCCAGCAATGACCCTGATTATCTGTTGCAGGTGGTGGCGTGGGCGGCCCGCGATAATGACGTCAGCGCGCACTTCGAGGGCAAGGCCTTGTCCTCGGCGGCACTCAACGCGGAACGACCGCTGGTGCCGTTGTTCGATGTAGACCCGGTGTCGGCCGTGACCGTTCCTCACCTGGATGCGCTCTATAACGAGATGGCGCGGCTGTGTGCGGCGCGCGGAGAGGATTTCCACAAGTGGGTGAATCCGGAGTTCCACGGCTGGTGGGTCGGGCGCGGGTTTGCCATCGTGGTGGATGTCGCCACGGGCATGCTGGTGAACTTTGATGGGTTCGTGCAGCGCTTCTACGCCTGCTATCACCCCTTGTGCAATGGCAACAACCCGGTGATTCACTCGCAGCCCGCCGGGGTTGCAGTCACGGATACCACGGGTCAGTTCGTGGGCTGGCATGCCATTGCCATCGAGCGCGTTGGTTTTGATCCGGAAGGCGAGATGCGGGTGTATTTCGTCAATCCGAACAACGACAGTACCCAGGACTGGGGGCAGGGGGTTGTCGTCTCAACGGAGGGGGCGGGGGAGCGCCACGGCGAATCGTCGCTGCTGTTCGAGCAGTTCGTCTCACGACTGTACATTTTCCACTACGATCCACGGGATGAAGCGGCCGACGCCGAACTGCCGGAGGGCGCACTGGATCGGATCGCCACCATGGCCCGGGACAGCTGGGCTGCGGGGCGATGCTGATCGTTATGGAGATGTCGCACGCATGACTCGAACGGGCTCCCCCATCGGGGAGCCCGCGCGATCAACAGATCAAACGTAGAAGTCCAGTTCTTCCTGGTGCTTGAGCAGGTCCCGCAGCTTGTGCGGGTTGTCCCCGAAGAAATACACCAGACCCCAGTGCGTTCCGAAGGCGGTGCGTTTGGTAACCGTCTCCTCCAGCGGCGGGGTGAGCTCGTGGTATTCGAAGTACTCGTGGTTCTCCGTCTCTTCCGGGATCTCCAGCTTCGAGACCACGCGCCGCCGCGGATACACGCCGAAGCACCCGGCGTGGCCCTTGGCGTCCACCACCTCCTTCGGGAAGAACGCCTCGATTTCGTCCTCGGTGGTCTTCGGGTCGAAGCACAGCACCATGCCCTGATAGGCGTTGAATCCGTAAGCGCGCTCCAGCAGCTCGAACACCTTGAACCCCGGCGGCCGGTACGCCACTTCACCGAAGTACATGGTGCCGTCGCTGGTGACGAAGTACTCCGGGTGAATGAAGCCGAACTCGATGTCGAACGTCTTGATCAGCTTCTCGATTTCCTTGGTGATCAGGTTGCGCCAGCTCTCCAGCTCCGGCGTGGCCGGCACGAACACGGAGTAGCCCAGGGTCACGTACTCGGAGATGTTCAGAAAGCGAATCTTGCCGTTCTGGATCCACGCCTCCACCGCAAACTCCCAGCCATCCAGGTGGCTCTCCATGAGCAGCGGGTACTCTTCGTCCGGGATGGTGTCGATCTCGTCCGGGTGCCGGATGACGCGGTGACCGAGGCAGCCGGCCTTGTCGAAGGCTTTCAGGTGGATGGGATCATCCGGGTCGCCGTCGAGTTTGAGCAGCGTCTGATTGACCCGCTTCAGGAACCGCACCACATCCTCCTTGTCGTGGGCTTCCTCGAAGATGCCGACGCGGATACCGCCGAGCTGTGCCCGGCGTTTCATCAGGGCCTTGTCTCGGAACAGCACCGCCTGGCCGTGCAGGCGCGGATTGCCCATGAGCACGGCGTTGACGGCACCGGCCCATTCCACGGTCTCCTCGAACAAGGGGATTGCCACGTCCACGCCTTCGTCCTTCAGGCGTTCGGCGATCTCCATGGATCGGTCGTTCAGCCGTTCAAAATCCCAGGGTATGAACGGGATGTTGTGCTCCTTGGCATAATCGGAAGCCCATTCCGGGGCGACAATGACGTAGCGGCGGTCAAAGCGCTCAAGGGCGTCGATGCAGTTGATGCTCCATCCGAGGATGGCGACGTAGCCCTTGTTGGGATCTTTTTCAGTCATGAACGGTCGCTCTCGCAGGGTGAGTGGTGCCACGGAGGCAAAAGCGCCCCCGGACCCCTAAGCGTAGCACGCAGGGGCGTAGGCGACCGGTTCCGGGCTGTGCCCGGCAGGGCTTCCTGTTAATCGGTGGGAGCGGGGACATCGATCACACCGATGGCTCCCTCTTCGAGACTGCCGAGATACAGCGTGCCGTTGACCTCCACGGCGCCCGTGACCGGATGAAAGCTGTCTTCGCCCGTGTCCTGCAGGTTGTGGGTGACCTCGCCGTCCAGCGACAGCCCGAGCACAAAAGCGTGGGCGGCGGGCTGGGGCTGGAGGACTTCGGGCAGGCGGAAGGCCATCCGGCGCAGAAAGGGGTATTCCGACATGGCGTCCAGAGCCGCATTGCGCGGTGCGAACAGCGCCAGCCAGTAGGTGTCGTCGCCGTTGCTGCTGAGGTTGTCGGGAATGCCGGGCAGGTTTTCGTAGAACAGTTCGTCCTCACCGGCACGATCGCCGTCCAGCCAATAGCGTACGATGGTGTAACGGCCTGTCTCCGCCACCAGCACGGACGCTTCATCCGGCGCCAGCGCAACACCGTTGGCGAACTGGAGACCGTCCATGAGCACCGTGGTGTCGCCGGTCTCCGGGTCGAAGGCGAGCAGACGGCCGTGGCCCCCGTGCTCGAAGACGTCATCCCGGGCCTTCATTGCCGGTCCGAACTTGCTGGAGGCGTCGCTGAAGTAGATAGTGCCGTCGGATGCGATGTCGAGGTTGTTGGTGAACTTGAACGGGACGCCGTCGGCCTCAGTCGTGAGTACCTCGATATCGCCATCCAGGGTGACGCGGAGCAATCCCTCGTAGCCGTCGGCCACGATCAGGTCGTCGTTCCCATCGAACGCCATGCCGAAGGGCCGCCCGCCCGTGTCGGCAATGACCTTGGGGTTGCCGCCGTCGGCGTCCAGCCGAACGATACGGCCGTCCTCGTAGCCGGTGTAGAGGCGCCCATCGTCATCGGTGATGACTTCCTCCGGGCCAACGCCCACCGTCTCGCCTATGCGCTCCACGCCCGCGAGCCGGTCGTTGGTGGCGTACGGCCCGGCGAGCTCCGGCGCCTCGGGGGCGTTCCATGCGACCGGGTCGATGGGAACCGGCCAGAACAGGAGGTAGGCGAGCACGGCGACAGAGGTGGCAAGCAGAATCCGTTTCATGAGGGCCCCGATTATTGTTGTGTGAGCAGCCGGGGAGTCTAGCAGGCCTTGGCCGCGGGCGAGACACGGCTGATCCCCGCGGGTTGCCGGAAGGGAGGGAGGTTCAGGGCGTGGGCCGGCCCGGGCCGGCGGCTGTCGGATGACCCGGACGCGTCAGGTCACCATCTGTTCGTCTTCCGTGATCGGGTTCACCGGCTGCATGATGCGGTTGTCGTCGATCATGTCGGCGACCAGCTCACGGGAGTGGTGATCCTGCTGATATCCGCCGTGGCCCTGTGCCAGCCGGGTGTTCATCTGCTGGAACAGCTTCTCCGGCTGGCCGCCCGTGGCCAGGCAGAACTCCTGTAATGTCAGCCGATTGAGCGTGGCGGACAGGGAAATGCCCACACGGATCCGGCTGAATGCGTTGATGCCATGTAGCCCTGCCAGCCCGCGCTCGAGTGCCGCCGGATCCAGACCCAGCTCCCGGATCAGTTCCCCGCGTTCCTTGTACAGGCTTTCCATGCGTTTTGCGCGTTGTGCCGCCTTGGTCTGCTCGCCCTGCAGTTTGGAGACTTCCGCCGTCAGCTCGCCCTGGCGACGGAGTGCCTCGGCATACTCGTCCTGCTTCTCACGCAGCTGCCTCTCGTAGTGCTGTTCACGGCCGAGACTCCAGACGAGGATCGCGATCAGGCTCACCAGCAACATGGCGGAGGTGGCGGCGAGAAACGTGGCGATAGGTGTCATGACGTTGTCCTGCTCGGCGGATAGAAGGGTTGACGAGCTGACGGCGGAGCGAGCCCCGGCCAATGGTCCCGCATGCCTCTATTGAAGAGGCGGTCTGGTGCATCGACGGTAAACAATCGGGTCGGGGGCTGCTGCGATGGGGTTCACGAAAGTATGATGGGACCGACCGTCCGGTCTTGCGGGATCAGCCCGTCCGCCGGAAACGGCCGCTGCGATGGAATCGCCCACAGGAGTCTGAACATGCGTGTTGTTGTGGTTGGTGCCGGCCTCGCCGGTTTGTCCTGCGCCCGTTTGCTGCACACGGCCGGGGTCGATGTGACGGTGCTGGAGAAGTCCCGCGGCCCGGGGGGGCGGCTTACGACACGCCGTCGCGATGACTGGCAAGGCGACCTCGGCGCCCAGTACTTCACGGCCCGTGATCCGGAATTCGTGGAATCGGTCGCCGAATGGCAGGAGGCCGGCGTGGCGGCGCCCTGGCATGGGCGGCTTGTCAGGCTCCACGGGGCCGACATCCGGGATGTGGCAGATGGTCAGCGCCGCTGGGTGGGCGTGCCGCGGATGAGCGCGATTACCCGCTGGCTGGCGAGCGATCTGGACGTTCGGCCGCAGACGCGCGTCACCGGGCTACGCAGAGGAGGAGCCGGTTGGCAGCTGGATACCGACGAGGGTGGTCGACTGGATGAAGTCGACCAGGTGGTCCTGGCGGTGCCCCCTCCCCAGGCCGAACCACTCCTGCGGCCGCATGTGCCGTCGCTGGCGGCTGCAGCCCGCAGCGCCCGTATGCAGAGCTGCTGGGCTGCGGTGTTCCGGGGGCTGGAGCCTGCCCCCGCGTTTGATGCGGCGTTCGTGATGGAGCATCCGCTGCGCTGGGTCGCGCGGGACGGGAGCAAGCCCGGGCGTGGCAACAGTGGCATCTGGGTCGCTCATGGCAGCGGGGGTTGGTCTGATGCGCGGATGGTCATGGAGCCGGATGACGTCGCTCCCGAGCTGGCCGCGGCGCTTGCCGATACCCTGGGGCTGAGCGCGTCTCCCGAGGTGCTCAGCGTACACCGCTGGCGTTACAGTCAGTGCGTGGAGCCGTTGACGGACGGCTATCTGCTGGACACGGAATCGGGGCTCGCAGCCTGTGGCGACTGGTGCAACGGCGACCGGGTCGAGGGAGCCTGTCTCAGTGGTCAGCGCCTCGCTCGGGCGCTGACCGCATCACATCAGTCCTGCTGAAGTTCGGCGTCGTCCAGACGGTAGAACAGCCCCATGTCGCTGTTTTCCATCAGCCGCATGCGGCCCGAGAGGAGAATGGGGTCGAAAGTGAATGCCAGAGGCTCCTCCAGTTCCACCTCCACAACGGTTTCAGGGCCGCCGGGCAGGCAGAAGAAACAGCTCGGCGGCGTCCGGCTCACCAGGAAGTGCCGCTGCCGCTCACTGTTGTCGAGCGGCATCATGAATCCCTGCAGTTTGACTTGTTCGCCGTCCAGAGCACGGATGTCATCGTCGAACAGCGGCTCCAGCATGCCGCTGGCGCCTTCCCGGGTTTCAACGCTGCTGATCAGATCCCAGGACACCGCGCCGTCCACCTCGGGCAGGTCCTGGGCACGCTCTTCCATGGGTTCGAGAGGATGGCCGTAGGATTCGTCGGCGACGTAGACCGACAGCTGCCGGCTGGCGCCGCCACCCGTGATGGTGAGCGTGTCCTGACCAGGCAGGGCCGGCCGCAGGCGGAGTTCGGCCTGGCCGTCGGCGTTGGTGAGCAGTGTGCTGTCGCTGAGTTCGTTGCCCACCAGCGAGCTGACTTCCAGGGTTTTGTCGGTCATCGGTGCGCCGTCGTCGTCATGCAGCGCAAGGGTGAGCTCCAGCACGTCGTCGCTGGATGTGGTCAGGCCGGCAACTTCACCGAATTCGTCCATGCCGGACATGTAGATGCGGATATTATCCTGCCCACCGCCTTCGCCGGATGCGACGGCAGGGGCCTCGCTGCCGGTGTCCACCTCCGGCTCGTCCGAGCCACAAGCGGCAAGGGCGAGGGCGACGCACGCAGCGAAGGCGGCAAGCAGGGGCAGACGCGCTGTCATGGTCAATCCTCTCACTTTGCGGCTACCGTCCACGGCCGAGGATTTCGGCGATATCCGTGCGATACGCCTGGATGGCCGGGATCAGTGCGGCCATTATGCCTACGCCGACCGCCAGTGCCACCAGCCACAGCTCCTGAACCAGGAACACGGTGCCCGTGATGTTGAGTTGCTGGGTCTGGCGGAACGTCTGACCGATGATCTCCGCCGCCACGTGGCCCAGGGCCAGCCCGAGCAGTGCACCCAGCAGTGCCAGCAGGGTCGCCTCGATCAGCACGTGGCTCACCAGTCTGCCTCGTGATGCCCCCAGTGCGCGCATCAGGGCCAGATCGTAGCGCCGGTACTTGAGGGCATTGTAAAGCCCGATGAAAACGCCAAGGCCGGCGGCAGCGACCAGAATCCAGCCGAATGCGCGCAGCGTATCCATGCCCACGCCCATGAGTTGCATGAGCCGTGCGGTCTGGTAAGCGGGCGCCGCGGCCTGGAGTTGCCCGCGATTGTTGACCGCACGGGGCAGCGTCACGGCGGCAAGGGGTGACTGGTACTGCACCAGAAGTGCGGTCAGCTCCCGATCTTCGTCGCCGTGGGCGTGATCGTGTTCCTGATCATGGCCGTGTTCGTCGGCTCCCTGGTCGTCCGCCGCGTCCCGGTCGTGTTCATGGCCCGTCTCGTGATCATGGTCATGAACCTGCCACACGCTGGGGACGCTGACGTGGATCAGACGGTCGGCGACGCTGCCGGTTGGTTCCAGTACGCCGGTGATGGTGTAGGGGTGATCGTCGTGGACCTCGCCGCCGACGGTGCCCTCCGCGGTGATGCCGTGAACGCCCACGAAAGTGTCACCGACGCCGAGCCCGGTGCGTTCGGCAACCCGAGCGCCCAGCACCGCCTCCATGTCGTCCTCCCAGAGGGCGCCGTCCGCCAGGGTGCCGCCGTAGTGGCCGATGTAGCTGTGTTCGCTGCCGACAATCCGGAAGCCACGGTAGCTGTCGCCGAGCGCGAGCGGGATGGTGTCGGCAACCAAAGGGTGCTCCTGCACCCAGCGCGCATCTTCCAGCGGGATGTTGCCGGTGGGCGCGTCGATGTGGAATACGCTGGAGAGGATCAGCTGCATCGGGCTCCCCTGGGCGCCGACAACCATGTCGATGCCGCTGGCGTCCCGGCTGAGGCGCTGCTCCATCTGGTGGCTGAACAGGAGCAGCACGGTAATGGTGGCAATGCCCAGCGCCAGCAGCAGCAGGTTCAGGACGGCCGACAGCGCGTTCCGGCGCAGGTAGGCGAGGCTCAGGCGAAACAGGTTCATCCGGTGGCCTCCAGTTCCAGGGTGTGGTCCATGTAGTCCCGGACGCGCGGGTCGTGTGTGGCCACGACCAGGGTGGCGCCGCATGCGCGAGCCTGGTTGCCGAGCAACCCCATGACCTGCCGGCAGTTGGCTTCATCCAGGGCTGACGTGGGCTCGTCTGCGAGAATCACGGAAGGCTCATTGATCACGGCCCTGGCGAGGGCAACCCGCTGGGCCTGGCCCTGGCTGAGCTGGTTGGGCGTCCGTCTTGCCAGGTCGCCGATTCCCAGGGCGTCCAGCACCCCGTCAACCTGGTCACGGTCCTGTGGTAGGCCGGCGAAGTAGCGGGCCAGAAGCAGATTGTTCCGCACATTCAGTGCGTCCACCAGGTGCAGCGTTTGGAAGACGATGCCGATGTGTCGGCCCCGGAAGCGGTCCAGAGCCCGTTCGTCCAGGGCGTTGAGTTGCTGGCCGTCAATGATGACCTGGCCGCTGGCGGGGCGCAGAAGGCCGCCGAGGATGTTCAGGAGCGTACTCTTGCCGCTGCCGGACGGGCCGAGCAGGGCCCAGTGGTCACCGGTCTCGGCGTGCCAGTCAGGCAGCGTGACAGTGGTACCGTCCCTGTAACGGTAGACAACATCCTGAATCCCGAGCATCCGGCCTCCGGACCGTGATCTGAAAAGTGTTATACTATATCGTTTTTGCGATGAGCAAAACCAGACATCGCCCGAACTGAATCAGGGGGTGCCTTTCCTATGGCGCGGCGCAGAGTATCCCATGTCCCGACCAACGTGATAACCGGTTTCCTCGGAGTGGGCAAGAGCACGGCCGTGCGCAGCCTGCTGGACCGTGCACCCGACGGTGAGCGCTGGGCCGTGCTCGTGAACGAGTTCGGGGAAGTCGCTGTGGACGGGGCCGCACTGGATTCAGGGAAAGGTGAAGCGGTCATCCGGGAGCTTCCCGGCGGTTGCATGTGTTGCACCATGGGCGCACCGCTCGAGGTGACGCTGGCGCGCCTGCTGCGGGAGGCGCGGCCGGACCGGCTGCTGATCGAGCCAACGGGCGTGGGCCACCCGGCGAGGGTGCTGGATACCCTGCGCGGCGACGGCCTTGGCGAGGCGCTGGATGTGCGCGCCACGGTCTGTTTGGTGGATCCGCGTCGGCTGGCCGAGGACAAGGTCATGGCCAGCGAGGTATTCCGTGATCAGGTGGAGCTGGCCGACGTGCTGGTGGCCAACAAGACCGATGTGTGCGCACGTGCCGACCTCGAGCGGTTCCAGGAATGGGCGCACGCGCTCTTCCCGCCCAAGGCGCGGGTCGAAGCGGTTCGGGACGGCCGAATCGATCCGGCCTGGCTGGATATCGGAGCCCACCCCGGGCGCAAGGCGCTGTTCCCGGAGGCGCACCATCACCACGATCATAGGGAAGAGGCCCCGGAGGCCGAGCCCGAGCCCGGCAGGCACGTTCGCCAGGAGAATCGTGGCCAGGGGCTCACGGCCTGCGGCTGGCGGTTTCACCCCGGAGACTGCTTCGACCAGGATCACGTGGCGGAAGTGCTGCGAACCTGCGCCCCCGGTGCCCGCGTCAAGGGCGTGTTCCACTGCGATAACGGCTGGTTTCTGTTCGATCGGGCCGATGGGGCACTATCCGTCCGCGCTTCGTCCTGGCGGACCGACAGCCGCGTGGAGTGCATCGCCGACGACGACACCCCACCGGACTGGGACGCGGTCGAAGCCGCCCTCAAGGGCGCCCGACTGATTCCCGTCAAGCGGTAGAAACGGGGTAGGGTGGACCTTCAGGTCCACCACCCATTGCTCGGGATACTGAATCAATCCCCGTGGAATCGCTCGCCGCCTGCGGCCATGCGCTCCAGGATCTCCGCCGGGGCGAAACGCTCCCCGTGCTGCTGCTGGAGCTCCTTGAGACGCTGCACGATCTCGGGAATGCCGCGCTCGTCCATGTAGCGGAACGGCCCGCCCCGGAACGGCGGGAAGCCGATGCCGTAGACTGCGCCGATGTCGCCGTCCCGCAGGCTGCGGATGACGCCCTCGTCGTAGCAGCGTGCGGCTTCGTTGAGCATCATCAGCAGTGTGCGATCGATGATGTCCGACTCCCGTGCCTTGTTGCTCGGGTCGATCTTGAGCAGGCTGTAGACGCTCTCGTCCACCGCCTTCTTGCCCTTCTTCTTCTTGCCGCCGTACTGGTAGAACCCTTTCTGGCTCTTCTTGCCGTAGCGCCCGTCCGCCAGCATGGCGTCGGCGGCGGCCACGGGTTTCATGCGATCGCCGAAGGCGTCGTGGAGAATCGGCGCGACCTTGGCGGTCACGTCCAGGCCAACCTCGTCGAGCAGGGCGAATGGCCCCACCGGGAAGCCGAAGTTGAGCATGGTCTCGTCGATGCGGTCGATGGCGACACCCTCGCTCAGCATGTGGCACGCCTCGTTGATGTAAGGCGCCAGGATGCGGTTCACGTAGAAGCCGGCGCCATCCTTGACCACGATGACCGTCTTGCCCTGTCTGCGCCCCACGTCCACCGTGGTGGCGATCACCTCCGGGTCGGTCTGGTCGGTGGCGATCACCTCCAGCAGCGGCATCTTCTCCACCGGCGAGAAGTAATGCATGCCGATGACGTTCTGTGGCCGCTCGGCGCCCTGGCCGATCCGGGTGATCGGAATGGACGACGTGTTGGTGGCAAAGATTGTGGTCTCGCTGGCGTTGATTTCGATGTCCTGCACCATGCGGTGCTTGAGGTCCAGATCCTCGAACACCGCCTCGATCGCAATGTCGACGCCGCTGAAACCGCTGTAATCCAGGGTGGGCGTCACGCGATTGCGCTGCACGTCGGCCTCGAATGGCGTCATGCTGCGCCGACTGACCTTCTCCTGGAGCTGGTCGTTTAGGTGCTGCATGCCCTTGTTCAGCCCTTCCACGGCGATGTCCTTCAGCCGCACCGGCAGGCCCGCCTTGTTGGTGGTGACAAAGGCGATGCCCGCACCCATGAGCCCGGCGCCGAGAACAGCCGTCCGGTCGACCTGCCTCGGTGCCGCGGAGGTGTCGTCCGTGCCGGTATCCTTCTTCATCGCCGTGGTGGCGAAGTAGATGTTCATGAGCTGGCGCGCCTGCGGCGTCATCGCCAGCTCGCCGAAGCGCTTGGCCTCCAGTTCCAGCCCGCTCTTCATGCCGCGGTTGATGCCCGTCTCGATGCACTCGATGATCCGGGGCAGCGCGGGGTAATTGCCCCGGGTCTTGCTCTGAGCCTGCTTGCGGGCCTGATCAAAGACGATCCGCCGCCCGACGGGATTGCCCTCCAGAGCCGATTCCATCCAGGTTCGACGGCGCTTGCTGTTGCGCTTGCCGCCCTGGAGCTTCCGCACCATGCGAATGGCCGCGTCTTCCAGGATGGGTTCGGGCACTACGTCGTCCACCAGGCCCATGCGCTTCGCCTTGGCGGGGCGAATCTGCTTGCCGGTAAGCGCCATGTCCAGAGCCGCCTGGATGCCCACGAGGCGGGGCAGCCGCTGGGTGCCGCCGCTGCCCGGCAGCAGGCCGAGCATCACTTCCGGAACGCCCAGGGCGGTCTTGTCGGCGTCGGTGCACACGCGGCCGTGGCAGGCCAGTGCCAGCTCGAGGCCGCCGCCCAGGCACATGCCATTGATCGCCGCCACCACCGGGACGTTCAGATTGGCGATGCGGTCGAAAAAGGCCTGACCGGCGCGGGAGAGCTCCGTGACTTCCTCTGCGCTGCGGCACGCCTGCAACATCTCGATGTCGGCGCCGGCGATAAATGAGCCCGGCTTGCCACTGATGAAGACAATCCCCTTGACGGACTGGTCGTTCTCCAGTGCGTCCATGGAGGCCGTGGCCTCTTCCATGAGTGCCCGGCTGAGTACGTTCTGGCTCTCGCCCGGCAGATCAATGGTGACCACGGCGATGCCGTCGTCGCGCTGCTCGACATGAAAGATCGTCGTTTCGTTGCTCTGGTGTTCCTTCGCCGTAGCCATTACGCCACCTCCAGGATCATGGCCGCGCCCAGGCCGCCGGCGGCGCAGGCCGTGTTCAATGCCGTGCCGCCGCCGCGACGGCGCAGTTCGTGCAGGGTCTGAATGATCATCCGTCCGCCGGTGGCGGCGAACGGGTGGCCGTAGGCGATGGAGCCGCCGAGGACGTTGAAGCGGTCCCAGTCGATCTCGCCGATGGCCTCGTCGCGGCCCAGCACGTCCCGCGCGAACTGTTTCGACGGCCAGTTCTTTATATTCGCCAGGGTCTGGGAGGCGAACGCTTCATGCATGTCCACCAGTTCCAGATCCTTGAGTTTGAGACCTGCCCGATCCAGGGCGATGGGCGTCGCGTAGGAGGGACCCATGAGCGCGTCATTGAACGGGTTGGTGGCGGCAAAGGCCCAGGAGCGAATGTAGCCCAGCGGTTCATAGCCCAGTTCCCGGGCGCGGCTCTCTTTCATCAGTACCAGAGTCGAGGAGCCGTCAGTGAGCGGCGTGCTGTTGGCCGCGGTCACGGTGCCGTGGTTGCGGTCAAAGGCCGGTCGCAGCTTGCCGAGCTTGTCCATGCTCGAATCGCCGCGCACGTTGTTGTCCTGCTCCAGCGCCGCCCCCTTGTAGGGCGGCACGAACGCGGGCATGACCTCCTTGCTCAGCTTGCCGTCGGCCCACGCCCTGGCGGCGAGCTGGTGGGAGCGCAGTGCGAACTCGTCCTGCGCCTCGCGGGTGATGCCGTGGTTCTTTGCCATCTGCTCGGCGATGTCACCCATGCCGAGATTCGTGGAGTAATCCTTCACCGCCGGTGGGTTCGGTGCCAGGTCCTTCAGGCGGATGCCCCTGAACAGTTTCAGTTTCTCGCCGAGGGTCTTGGCCTTGGTGGTGCGGATGAATGCCCGCGAGAGTTTCTTGCTGAACTGGATCGGCAGGACCGACGTGGAGTCGGCCCCACCCGCCATGCCGATCTCGATGTCGCCGAGCTGAATCGCCTGTGCAATGTCTGCCGTGGACTGGAAGCTCGTGGCACAGGCCCGGGAGACGCTGTAGGCGTCGGTCGACGGGAGCATGCCCGAGGCCAGCATGACCTCCCGCGCGATATTCGGCGCTTCCGGCTGAATGCCCACCTGGCCATACACGATGCGGTCCACGAGCGCCGGATCCAGATCCATCCGCGCGAGCAGCTCCGTGGTGGTCATGGTGCCAAGCTGGATGGCGTTGAGATCGCTGAAGGCGGTGAGCTGGCGCGCGAAGGGCGTGCGCAGGCCGTCCACGACGGCGATGCGGTCACTGGGTTGAGTCGGTTGGGTCGTCTTTGCCACGTCGTCCTCCTGAGCCGAGGGGATCGGCGGATGCTCTGTTGTCGACAATTCTGCAAAGTAATGATTCCTTGTCAACAAGAATGCTTATTGGTTTATTATTGTTGACAATGTTGTGGGTCAATCCAGAGGTTGCCGGATGCCGGTGCGTTCCATTGCCGACCCCTCGCCGTCAGGCGGCGAGGGCAACCTGTCGGTCACCATTGCCGAATCCCTGGGCGAGCGCATCATCAGGGGTGAGCTGCCGCCGGGAAGTCGGTTGCTGGAGGTTCAGCTTGCCGGGGACATGGGGGTCAGCCGGGGGCCGTTGCGCGAGGCGCTGCGTGTCCTCGAGAAGCGGCGTCTGGTACGGATCCTGCCACGCCGCGGTGCGCTGGTCACCGACATGGGCCCGGAGGATGTCCGCTGCCTGTACGAGGCGGTGACGCCGCTCTACCAGACGCTCACCCGCGCCGTCGCCGAGCGGTGGACGCCGGATAATCTGCCAGCGCTCTACACGGTGGTGGAGCACATGGTGAATTGCGCGGAGCAGGGGGACGTTGAGGGCTATTACGAGCACAACTTCGCATTTGCCAGGGCGTGCGCTCCCATCGTCGGCAATCCGCTGCTGGATGAGCTGCTGATCGATCTGGAGCCAGGCCTGCGCCGGGTGTTGTACCATTCGCGGGACGAGCGGGCGGCTGCCGTCGGGCCGCACCTGGAGATCATGCGGCGCATGATGCGCTCCGTCATGGACCGCGACGGCACTGACGCCACCGGGGCGATCGGCGAGCTGGCGGCCCTGGAGCTGCGGCTGGCCATGGCCAGCTTCGGCGATGGAGATTGAGCAGGTCTATCGCCGCGATCATCACTGATGCGTTGGCGCCGCTGCGCTCGAATTTGTACCATTGGTAATCTTTATTCCGGTTTCTATGGAGGGGTCATGTCAGACCGAATCGTTCACGCCACCGACGGTACGTTCGACACCGAAGTGCTGAAAGCCAGCGGGCCGGTGCTCGTTGACTACTGGGCGGAGTGGTGCGGCCCGTGCAAGATGATCGCGCCGGTACTGGACCAGGTCGCGGAGGATTACGCCGACCGCTTGAAGGTGGTGAAGGTCGACATCGACGAGAATCAGGAGACCGCGCCGAAGTACGGTGTGCGCGGCATTCCGACCCTGATGCTGTTCAAGGACGGTGACGTGCAGGCCACCAAGGTCGGGGCGCTGTCCAAGAGCGAGCTGACTGCCTTCATCGATCAGAATCTCTGAATGGCCGGTGCGCCGGAGGCGTCTCGACGCCTCCGGCTGTCACCAGCCAGACGAATCAAGGCCGGCCCGTTGCCGGCCTTCTTTTTTTGGAGAGAACACGTGCGGCTCGATACCCGGCAGTCCAGTCTGATTCAGCTCCACATCGGTATTCTGCTTCTTGGCGGGACGGCGTTGTTCTCCAAGCTCATTGCGCTGCCGGCGCTGGACATCACTGTCTGGCGCAGCCTGTTCGCGGGGCTGGCGTTGCTGGGCCTGTTCCTGCTGACCCGGTTCGATTTCCGCCTGCACCGCTCCCGCGACTACGCGATCGTGCTGGGTCTGGGCGTCTTGTTCGCGGTGCACTGGCTGACCTACTTCCATGCCATGCAGGTCTCTACGGTAGCGGTCGGGATCGTGGCGCTGTTCACGTTCCCGGTGATCACGGTCTTTATCGAGCCGTTCTTCCACGGTGAGCCGCCGAGACTGGTCGATCTGGCCGGGGCGCTTGCGGTTGTTGCCGGGGTCTACCTCATGGTGCCGGAGTTCTCGCTGAACAATGCCACCACCCAGGGCGTGCTGTGGGGCTTGCTGTCGGCCTTCACCTACGCGCTGCGCAACGTGATCCAGCGCCACCGGTTCCGGCACTACCCGGGAAAGACGGCCATGTTCTATCAGGTCCTGGTGGTGCTGGCGCTGACGGCGCCGTTTCTCGGTGGCGGTTCGTTCGAACTCGGGCCGGGGCAGTGGGCACTGATCGTGTTGCTGGGAATCGTGTTCACGGCCCTGCCGCACACGCTCTTCGCCAATGCGCTGGTCCATCACAGCGCCGTTTCGGTGAGCCTGATCAACTGTCTGCAGGTGGTGTATGCGACGGTTCTGGCGGCGCTCGTCTTGTCGGAATTGCCCGGGTCCAGCACAATCGTCGGTGGAGCACTCATTGTCGGTGCCGCCGCTTTCGAGTCGGTACGCTCGGCGAAGGCACAGAGCCAGACAACCAGGGAACAAGAAGCGTCATCATGAATGATCTGGAGACCATTCCGGCAGACCTCCTCAGGATGCTGGTGAACGAATCCAACGATGGCATCGTGATTGCCGAGCAGGAAGGCGACGACAACGTTCTGATCTACGTCAATCCGGCTTTCGAGCGCCTCACGGGGTTCAGTGCGGACGAGATCCTGTACCAGGACTGCCGTTTCCTGCAGGCGGACGACCGAGATCAGGAGGCGCTGGACGAGATCCGCGCAGCACTCATGGATGGCCGCGCGACGCGGCAGGTGTTGCGGAACTATCGCAAGGACGGGTCCATGTTCTGGAACGAGCTCAGCATTACACCCGTGTACAACGAGCGCGACCAGCTCACCTATTACATCGGCATCCAGAAGGACGTGACCGCACAGAAAGAGCTGGAGCAGCGGGTGGCCGATCTTGAGAAGGCCGCGGGCGACAGCTGATTCCCAAGACCCGCGTGCGCAGGCGACGCATTTTGGCGAGGGTTCCCCCCGACACCGACACCATGCCGGGGGGAGACGGTCGGGTTACCAGCGCTTGTAGGGCAGGAACTTGCCGTTCAGCGTCAGTACGACGCGATCCCCTTTCGGGTCTTCGACCTTGTCCACATCCATGGTGAAGTCGATGGCGCTCATGATGCCGTCGCCGAACTTCTCCTGAATCACTTCCTTGAGTGTCTCGCCGTACACCATCACCACCTCGTTCAGGCGGTAGACCAGCGGGTCGGTGATCATTTCGGCGGCGCGCTGGCCCTTGTTCGGATACTCGGTGAGGGTTCTGGCGATGTCGTCGCCCAGGTCGAGCGCGCTGGCGAGCGCTTTCGCCTGTTCGCTCTCCACGCTGTTCTCGCCGAGGCAGGCGGAACAGATGAAGACCGGCGACATTCCCGTCGCCTTGCCCAGCGACTCCCAGCTCACGCCTTTCTGGTGCTTGGCCTCGAGGATCATCTCGCGCATCAGGTGCTTGTCCATCATGCTCTCCTTTGGTTTGTGCTCTGCAAAGTGGGTTCAGTTGCCGCCGGCGGCTGCCCGCACCGGCGTCGTAACTTCGGGTTCCTTGTCCCCGTCGTCCTGGACGTACTCACCCTGGAGTTCCTTGGAGCGGCGCACCAGGAAGTCCACCAGGTGGTTCCGGGTCTCGTAATAGCCGTCCTGACGCACCAGCGTCTCGCGCTTGCGCGGGCGGGCGATGGGAACGGTGACGGATTCAGCAACCTGCGCATGGGGTCCGTTGGTCATGAGCAGGATGCGGTCCGAGAGCAGAATGGCCTCGTCCACGTCATGGGTGATCATGAACACCGTCTGTTTCGTCTCGGTGCAGATCTTGAGCAGCTCGTCCTGAATGCTGCCGCGGGTCAACGCGTCCAGGGCCCCGAACGGTTCATCCATGAGCAGCATCTTCGGCTCGATGGCGAACGCGCGGGCGATGCCCACCCGCTGCTTCATCCCGCCCGAGAGCTGTGAGGGGCGTTTGTCCTCGGACCCCTTGAGGCCTACAAGTTCGATGTATTTCATGGCGTGGTCGCGGATCTTCTCCTTCGACCAGCCCGGCCATTTCGACTTCACGGCAAAGGTGACGTTGGCGAGCGCCGACTTCCACGGCAGCAGGCTGTGGTTCTGGAAGACGACGCCACGGTCGAGGCTGGTGCCCTGAACCTCTTTGCCGTCCATGAACACGTAGCCGTCGCTGGATTCGTCCAATCCAGCCATGACGTTGAGAATGGTCGACTTGCCGCAGCCCGAGTGGCCGATGACGCAGACGAACTCGCCCTTGTCGATGCCGAAGTTGACGTTCTCGAACACCGTGAGCGGCTCCTGGCCCCGGGGCCCGGGAAACGCCTTCTTGAGGTTTTCCACGTACAGGAATGGTTTGGTCATGCTGTCTGCCTCAGGTGTCGTACTGGACCATGCGTGTCGCCGCCGCGAGGATGCTGTCCAGGAACATCCCGACGATGCCGATCATCAGGATCGAGAAGATCACGCTGGTGATGTCCAGGTTGTTCCACTCGTTCCAGATGTAGTACCCGATGCCGCTGCCCCCCACGAGCATCTCCGCGGCCACGATCACCAGCCACGAGATGCCGATGGCGATCCGCATGCCGGTGAGAATCGTCGGCGCCGCGGCCGGGAGGATCACGGCGAAGGCCGTTTTCAGGGACGACAGCTCCAGCGTCCGGGCCACGTTGCGCAGATCCCGCGATACCCCGGCCACGCCGAAGGCGGTGTTCAGCAGCACCGGCCAGATGGAGCAGATGAAGATCACGAAGATCGACGACGCCCCGGAGTCCCGGATCAGGAACAGCGCCAGCGGCATCCACGCCAGCGGCGAGATGGGCCGCAGGATCTGGATATACGGGTTGAGGGCCTTGTACATGATCGGCGACATGCCGATGAGAAAGCCCAGCGGGATGGCGACCAGCAGTGCCAGGGAGTAGCCGGCGAACACGCGGCCGACGGAGTGGGCCAGTTGGATGCCGATGCCCATGTCATTGCTGCCGGCCACATAGAAGGGGTCACTCAGCTCGGTGATGGCGTGGCTGATCACCGCCGACGGCGCCGGGATCCTGGAGCCGCCGCTGCTGCCCCCCACGAGTTGCTCATACTCGCTCAGTTCCTGGTCGCCGATGGGCAGCACTGTCCCCTCGATGCTCCACTCCCAGGCCCCGAGCAGGACGATGAGCAGGGCGACGCTGAGGAGCGCCGCCTTGAGGTTTTCGGTGGTCAACATGGCTTACGACCTCCGGATTTCGAAGCTGTCCACATAGGCCTCCGGCTCTTCCGGGTCGAAGTCTTTGCCCATGATCGTGTGGGATTTGTAGGTCACGTCCGGGGCCTCGTAGCCCAGATCGCGCATGAGCCTGGCGCAGTCCGTGGCCAGGTAGACGTCCTCGGCGACGCCCTTGTAATCCACGTCACCGTCGATGTAGCCCCAGCGCTTCATCTGGGTGAGGATCCACACGCCCATGGAGTGCCAGGGGAAGGGGTCGAAGTCGATGCGGTTGGGCTCGTTCTTGACCTCGCCCAGGCCGTCGGCATAGCGACCGGTGAGTACCTGTTCCACCACCGAGGTGGGCTGGTTGAGATAGTTGCGCCCCGAGATCGCCTCTGCGATTTCCGCCCGGTTGTCGTGGTTCGACGAGTAGTGGGTGGCATCGACGATGGCCTTGAACAGGGCACCGAAGCTGTTGGGCGCTTCTTCGGCGAACTGCCGACTGGTGCTGAAAGCGCAGCACGGGTGGCCGTCCCAGATCTCCTTGGTGAGCATGTGAATGAAGCCCACCTCGTCCCAGACCGCGCGCTGGTTGAACGGGTCCGGCGCCAGGTAGCCATCCACGTTCCCGGCCTGGAGGTTGGCGACCATCTCCGGTGGCGGCAGCACGCGGATGGAGATGTCGTTGTCCGGGTCCAGGCCGTGCTCGGCCACGTAGTACCGCAGCAGGAAGTTGTGCATGGAGTACTCGAAGGGCACGGCAAAGGTGAAGCCCTTCCAGTCCTTGGGGTCGCGCTTGTCCTTGTGGTCCATGCGCAAGGTGATCGCCTGGCCGTTGATGTTCTCCACCGCCGGCATCAGGAAGGGCATGGAGCTGGAACCGGCCCCCATGGTGATGGCGAGCGGCATGGGGGTGAGCATGTGTGCGGCGTCGTGCTCCATGTTCATGGAGTTGTCACGGACGACGGCCCAACCCGCTTCACGCCGGACGTCCACATTCAGTCCGTAGCGCTCGTAGAACCCCATGGGGTGCGCCATGATGATTGGCGTGGCGCAGGTGATCGGGATAAAGCCGATGCTCAGGTCGCGTTTCTCCGGCGTCCCCAGATCGTCCTTGAGCAGCGCCTTCGCCGCCTCGAGAGGGAACATGGACCCGAGGGCGGCGGCGAAGGTGCCGGCCCCCATCATCTGCAGAACCTGCCGACGGCTGGGGTCGTGGTGGCCGAACAGCGCCCGGACCACCGCACTCTCGATCAGGCGGTCCATGAGCGCCTCGCGATCTGCGGGGGCACCGCCTTGTTCGTGGGGCGACGCCAGCGCGTGCAGGTCGTCGCCGGCGGTGGCCTCATGGCCGTGATCATGACACGTGCTGCACGTGCATCCCGCGCTGTGGCGCAGGTCGCTGTTCGGGTCGAACGGGTCGCCGAGTGATTTGTTGGTCATCGCATCGCCCTCGTTGTCGCAACAAAAAAAGGCGCCCCACCGGGGTTGGTGGTAGGCGCCCTTGCCAGGTTCAGGTTGGCGAATCCGGCTGACGTCCCGCCGTTGGGAACCGCTGCTCGCGGTTGAGCCGGATTCGCGCGTGTCAGAGAAAGTAATGCATGACTCGTGCCATGTTAGTAAAAGTCTGAGTTAACGTCTTTTTTTTCGGTTTCCCGAGGGGGTGTGGCGGTGCCGGTGCACTGTTGTGGGGCGGTGTGCACCGGCACGGCGCGGTTGGTGGTCAGTCAGGCGCGTCCGTTGGCGCGCAGGAAGGCGCGGGCAATATCGCTGATGGGTCGGGCGCGCTCCATGGCCGTTCGCCGCAGCATATGGTAGGCGTCATTCTCGCTGATGCCGTCGCGTTCCATGAGAAAACACTTGGCCTGTTCCATCTGGCGCTGGTGCTCCAGTCGGGTGCGCGCGTCCACCAGTTCATGCCGCAGTTGCTCGTACTGATGGAACTGGTTGATGGCCACGTTGATGATGGAGCGCACGCCCTCCGCTGAGAGGCCTCCCACCACATAGGGGCTCACCCCCGCGGCAGTGGCCGCCTGCATCAGCTCCGGGTCGCTGTGTTCGGTGAACAGCACCACCGGTTTCGGGTAGGGCGAATTCCGTGTCCCCAAGCCTTCCAGAATGTCCCGCCGTCCCGAGCGGGCCTCAACAATGACCACATCGGGCTGGACATCCAGCACGCGCTGGTAGAGGTCTTCGTGAGCCTTTACGGTGCAGGCCACTTCATAGCCGGCATCGTTCAGGGCGTCCCCGAGCCAGACGGCCCGGTCCGGGTATTCGTCAACGAGCATGACTCGTGTTGCCATTGCTTACTCCTGAGGTTGTACCTCGGATTTCCGGGAACACGCCGGTAAACAGGAAGCAAGCACCGTGCCTTGACTGTGGCAGGGGAGAATCAGGGAGTTGCACGCAGGATAGGGCATGGGGCCGTGCCATGTTGGTGCACGCATGGCTCACATGCACCAACATGGCACTGGAATCGGGTCAGAACGTGTAGCGTGCGCCGAACAGGATCTCGTCGAAATCGCCGACGGCAAGTTCGCCACCCAGGGAGAGCTGTGGCGCCACCTCGTAGTAGCCGCTGCCGAAGACCTGCACGTTGCTGCTCGCATCGTTGAAGCGCCACAGCCGGATCCCGGCGGTGGTGTCCCAGCCCGGGTCGAGATAGGCCCGGGCACCGCCCTCGAGCCGGAATCCGGGGTCATCCTGATCGCCGAAATCGTAACCCAGGTCCAGTGCGCCGTAGATGTCGAGGTCGCGTTGCTGCGTGGGTACGCGGAATCCGACGCCGCCCCAGAGGACGTCGCGGCTGATGGTGGTGCTGGACGTCCCGGGCGGGGTGTCCACATCAAAGCGGTGACTCTGGAACTGACCCCGCGCGAAGATGGTGTCGTTCAGGTAACCCTGGCCACGGATCAGCAGGCCAAAGTCGCTATCCCCGAACCGGCTCGGCGGATCCGCCCAATTCAGTCCGCCCTCAATGTGGTTGTAGCTGAGGTTCGCTGCGCCGGCAGTGGCGGGCAACAGAATGGCTGCAGCCGTCAGCGCGGATAGCCTTTTCATCGGTTGACTCCCGTTGGAAGAATTCAACGGAAATGATGGCACGTTCCCCAAACGGCGTATTGCTGTCACCGTCTGGCGACGTCCCGTTGCGTCATGCGCTGGGCCAGGCTGTAGCCCACCCACGTCAGCAACAGGCACAGGGCGAGGGTGGCCGAGACGTTCAGTGCTGCTAGCCCCCAAGCACCGCTGGCCATCAGTGCGACGGACTCCAGGCTGAACACCGAGAAGGTGGTGAATCCGCCGCAGATACCGCCCATAAGAAATAACCTGACCCTGGCGTTCAGGGGGCGTGGTCCGTCCGGGGCGGTGAGAGCAGCCAGCCAGCCGATCAGCAGTGAGCCGATCACGTTGGCCATGAGTGTGTCCCAGGGAAAATCCAGGGCGCCGATCATGCCGTAGAGGTCGGAAACCCCATGACGGAGCACGGCGCCGATCGAACTGCCAACTGCGACGGCGAGACAGTCCCGCAGGGTCATGGCGCAGTTAACCCCCCGGCGGTCAGCGCGAGGCCGAGCGCTGCGGCCAGTAGGCAGGCCAGCAGTGACGAGATCACGTACGCCGCGCTCTTGAGCCCTTGCCGGTCCCGGACCAGACCGATGCTCTGAAGGCTGAATGACGACACGGTGGTGTAGCTGCCGCACAGGCCGATCATCAAGGCGGCCGCCCATGTCTCGCCTGGCCAGCCTAGGCGCAGAACGAGGCCTGCCAGCACGCCCAGCAGTAACGATCCGCTGACGTTCACGATCCAGGTTCCCCAGGGAAACGTGCTTCCCGTGCGACGGTCCACAGCGGTTCCGATCAGGTAGCGCAGTGCTCCACCTGCGGCGCCTCCTGCGGCGATGGCGGCGTAGGAGATTAGTGTGCCCATGAGTCTCAGTATCCCAGGGGAATCAGGCCGAAGCCCACCAGTATGGCAAGCAGCCAGAGGTACCAGGAGAAGATCCGCAGCTTCGCCTTGTACAGCAGTCTGACCACCAGGTAGAGGGCGCCGGTGCCCACAGCGGCCGCCACGATCAGCCCGATCACCATGTCCACCCACCCGAGCTGTGCCGTGCCGCCGGCGGTCTGGAGTTCCAGGGCCTGTACCAGGGTTGCCGCGAGGATCGTGGGGATGGCGAGAAAGAAACTGTACTCAGCCGCCCATCGCCGCTTCAGGCCGAACAGCAGCGATGCGGCAATGGTAATGCCACTGCGACTGATCCCCGGGATGAGTGCCAGGCCCTGGGCGGCGCCGATGCCGAGCGCCGTGCCCACCCGGATCTGCCGGAGGCCGCGGGGACGCGGCGGCAGGCGGTCGGTAATCCACAGCAGCAGCCCTGTTAGTGTAAGGGTGCCGGCGATCATCGCCGGGCGGGCGAACACTGCTTCGAAAAAGAGTTTGAAGGTGATGCCGATGATCCCGGTGGCCAGAACCGACAGAGCACACAGCAGGGCCAGGCGGATCGTCAGCGGCAACGGACGGTACTGATGGCGCATCCGTGCCAGACCGACAAGGCCATCACGAATCAGCCTAAAGAGACTGCGCCGGAAGACGATACAAATGGAGATGAGTGTGCCCACATGCACCACCAGATCGAACAGGATCATCTCGGCGCTGTCGGGGGCGGGGATGTCGGCACCCTGGGCGATCAGCCAGTGCTGTGTGAGAACCAGGTGTGCCGTGGAGCTGACCGGCAGAAACATGAACGCGCCCTGGACAATGCCGAGCAGCACGACGATGTAAAGGGCCATTGAGGCCATCCTCTGAATCGGTCGGGGGTGGTCCGGACGCCTGGCCGCCATTGCGGTGCCGCGACCCGGATACTGAGTACGGGTCGGAGCCTACCGGAGCCGGGAGAACGGGGGAAGTCCTGAAGGGCGGCGGTGCCGAACCGAGGGTGTCCCGGCGCGATTATGGCCCCAGGGGAACAACCTCGGCGATATCAAGGAAAAAACAGTAAAGTCATTGATTTATATTGTTGTGCAGCGTAGCATTTCGGCTTTGATCGACGCGGGTTTGCACGCCAATTCGCCAGACAGGACAGGAGGGGGCCATGACCGACAGAAAGCAGCTCATATACCGCCGTGGCCGCCTGCAGCTGCCCCGGGACATCGCCGACTGGGCAGCGTCCGAGCTGGCCGAATGGCTCACCATGCTGCCTGTGGATGAGCGCGTGCAGGCGTTCCGTGCGCTGCCATTCAACCGGGGAGCCATTGGTTATGTCACCATGGCGCCGGCGGAACGGGCGGCACTGCTCGGTGCATTGAACAGCGACAACCGCCGCCGTTTGGTCAGCCTCTCCGGTAACGAACTGCTGGTGGGCGCCCTCAAGCACGCCGACGCGGCCACCCGGGAACTGGTTCTTGGCGACCTGCCCGAGTCCCGTCGCGCGGCCGTTGACGGTGCGCTCAAAGCGCAGATGGCGCCAGCGGCCGCTGTTCCCGCGGGGGATTCCCGTCCCCGCTGGCGAGCGGTGTTGGCAAGGGCGATTGCCCGTCGGGGAGGGCGCCGGCGAGAGCCTGTCTCCTGAGCGGGACAGCTTGCCGCTGCGCAGCGAATCCGCCTACGGTAGCGCGAGCGCGTTCGGTTCAGCGATGGGCCGTCGGCGTTGCTGCACGAGTCGGGGGGCAGCATGGATCACACTGATGACGGGCTCCGGGAGTATCTGAACGGCCGCGTGTTCGACGGCCATCTGGAATCACGTCTCCGGCGGGAGGCTCCCGGCGGCGAACCGGTTCTCGATCCCAGCACCGGCACCATCCACTTCGAGAACCTGCGGTTCAGCCGCGTCTGCCTGGAGTATGCGCTTCGGGTGACCGGCCTCTACCGGCGTGGGCAGCGGAACGCCCGCCGCCTGCAGGTGCGGGAGCACGACCTGCCCGTGGCCGGTCTGACCGAAGCAATGCATGGCTATCGCCTGCTCCACCTCAGCGACCCCCATCTGGATGTCGATCCCCATTTTGCAGACGGTCTCGCTGATCAGTTGCGCGGCTTGCAGTGGGATGCGTGCGTGATCACCGGGGATTTCCGTTACCGCACCAACGGGAATGCCGAGCCGGCGCTCGCGGGCATCAAGACCGTGCGGGCGGCACTCGACGGCCCCGTCTATGCCGTTCTGGGCAATCATGACAGCATTCGCATGGTTCCGCGTTTGGAGGCACTGGGGATTCGCGTGCTGCTGAACGAAGGCCTCGTTCTGGGTCGTTCCGATGGCGCTGGCGTGTGGCTGGCCGGAGTGGACGATCCGCACTACTACCGCCAGCACGACATTGTGCGTGCCCTCAGGGGGCGCCCTGACCATATGCCTGCGGTGCTGCTCGCGCACTCACCGGAGGCTTACCGAGATGCTGCGGCGGCAGGGGTGGACGCGATGCTCTGCGGGCACACCCACGGCGGCCAGATCCGGTTGCCGGGCGGGTTCCCACTGACGACCAACGCCGACTGCCCCCGCCACCTTACCAGTGGTCCCTGGCAGTGGCGCGGGTTGAAGGGCTACACGTCTGTAGGTGCCGGCGCGTCGGTGCTTGATGTGCGGTACAACTGCCCGCCGGAAGTCGTACTCCATACACTGACAGGGCACTAGTGAGGCTCTCGGCGAATGCCGGCGCGGTAGAGCACCCACGACGCGGGCGGCCCCAGCAATACGAACAGGGCCGCGGCAGTGATGCCGCTGGCGGGGCTGATCATTGGCAGGGGCACTAGTGCGAGCAGCGGCAGGAACGCCTCCGGCACCTGATCGAGGCCGATGAATCGGCTGCTGGGGACCAGGCCGAGGCGGCGTTTGGTGAAACTCGACGCGAGGTCTCCGGCCATGGCCAGTATGCCGGCGGCTGCCCCTGCGGCCAGCGGCAGGCCGAGCAGGACCGTCACAAGCGTTGTGGCAATCACCGCCGCCACCACCCCGCGCACCGTCTTCGATGGGCCGAACATGCGACGACCGTCGCGCCAATGACGTCCGCCGTCCACAGGTTGGCCGTTGCGCTTGCCCAACAGAAAGCTCAATACGACCGGCGCCGCGTTTGCCACCGTGATGATGATCAGTACTTGTACCGTTGCGATCATGGCAGGGTGGTCATAACAGGTGCTGGAGCTGGGGAGCGTGTGTGCGCAGCCACTCACGACCACCCTCATGTTCGCGCAGCAGGGTGAATCCGGCGAAGTCGAAGCCGGGGCCCACTGCGCAGGCGGTCAGCGTCCAGCGGCCGTTGGGGACAGCTGCCTGCCAGGCGCCCGCAGGGATGACGGCGACCGGTTCGGCGTGAGCCGCAGGGCCGAGGGTGATGCTGCGGCACTCGCCGTCCGTGCCCTGTTGCCATAACGTGAGCGGATCGCCATCCAGGTAGTGCCAGATCTCGTCGCCGTCGACACGGTGCCAGGCGCTATGAGCCCCGGCTGGCAGCAGATAATGAATCAAGGTCACTCCCGGCCGCTCACCGTCATCCGGCCGTCGCACCGTTACCGTGCCGGTGTGTATGCGCCGATACCAGCCGCCCTCCGGGTGCGGGGCCAGTCCCAGCGCTTCGATGCGTCGCGCTGCTTCCGAAGGCAGCGGCGGCTCGGGGTGGGTGTCGGTCATCGAAATGGCGGCCTCCGGGGGTGCGCGTGACCTCAACTCAGGCGGGGTCGGGGAAGCGCTGTTCCATCAGCCCATGCCCGGGGATTCTGGCGCCGAGCCTCTGTTGGCGAAGCCCGGCAATGACCGCCTCCGCGTTATCGTAGCGTGACAGCCGCTCCAGTGTATCCCGGGTCGGCGTCATCAGCTCAAGGGCGCCCCGGGCATCGGCTTCAAGACCGGCTTCCGGAGTCACCCAGCATTGATCAACGGTTTCCTGGCCACAGCAGGTGGCTTCCTGGCCTGTGGGCACCACCGCGAGAAAGAATCGGGTGTCAAACCGTTTCGGCACGTAAGCCGGTGTGACCCAGTGACTGACATACAGCAGTTCGTCCCCGAACAAGTGCAGTTGTTCCCGCTGACAGATGTCCGCCAGGGACATTTCCTGATGGCGCAGCGCGTCCCGGTATGCCTGGAACCGCTGCATCACTGCCGGAGTGTCCAGCCGCGGGGCCGTGCCGTCCGCCTGGCGGGCGAGCAGGATGCCCGCTTCCTCGAAACACTCGCGGATTGCGGCGATCCGGTATGCCAGCCCGCCGCGCCGGACACCGAGTTCCGCGCTGGCGGTGGCTTCGTCGACCGGGCAGGGAGGCACAGCCGGGCCGCTGTCCTCCTGGTCGACCGCGCCACCGGGGAACACGGATGCCCCGGGGCCGAAGCGGGTGCGGGCATTGCGTTTGAGGAGCAGGACTTCAAGCCCTGATTGCCCGTCACGGAGCACGATCACGGTGGAGGCCGGTTTTGGAGTGACGGGCATGTGCACACCTCAACGCTGTGACTGGCAGTGTCTTCAGAATACCTATTTTGTAGCGTCACGCCATGCATCAGTTGTCGCCCGCAGCAGACAGCCAGCAGTTGATTGTGCAGTGCGCTTGCATTGCGCCGCCCAGGAATGAATAGTGCAGCCCAAGGGGCCGGCTTTATCTGGCGTGGGTTGGAGCCGGCGACGCAGTGGACCGCGAAGGAAGGAGAAGTAGCGATGATGCAGCAACGAACCGGATTCCGGGCTTTGTCGGCGCTCTGGGCCGCCCTGTTCCTGGCCGTTTCGGTCTGGATTCCCGTTGCCCAGGCGAACATGATTGATACCTACGCCGTTGCCGGCGAGGCGGAGCTCGAGCAGACTCGCAGTGAGGTGCTGGATCTGCTGGCGGAGGACGAGGTTCGGGAGCAGCTGGTGGCCTGGGGTGTCGACCCTGATCAGGCGGAAAGCCGGGTCAATGCACTGACCGCCGCCGAGCTGGAGATGCTCAACGAACGGATGGCCGATGAGCCGGCAGGCGCCGGAGTGGGGTCGGTGGTCAGCGCCGCGTTGATCGTCTTCCTGGTTCTGTTGATCACCGATATCCTTGGTTTCACGAATGTCTTCCCGTTCGTGCAGAAGACCGCTCAGTAGAAGGGCCCGGCCGTGCCGGCGCCCCGGCTTCAGGGCCAGGGGCGGGCACGGCGGCCTATACTGACAGCACAGGATGTCATTGATGCGGGGTTGGCCATGGAGTCCGCGCAGCTTTTCATCGGTTACGACTGGACCCTCTTCACCGGCCGCCTGGACACGGTGGAGGATCATCGCAATCCCGCGCACACTCTGATCATGGGCATCGACGGGCCGTTTCGCATGGGTGGGACGGACGGGGCGCTCGTGCGCAGCGCCTGGGTGTTTCCTGGCGCGACGGTACCCAGGCTGGATTATCGCGGCACACGCATCGGGCACCTCCTGCTTGGCCCCCATCATCCGGTCGCCCGGCGTGCCTGGCATCTGAGCAGCGAGCCGATCGTGACCGACGGCCTGCCTGCGGTGCTGACCGCCGAGTTGCCCGGCACGCTGGCGCGGGCGGCGACAGGGGATGTGGTTCCTGAGCGCGTGCTGCAGCGCCTGGATGACCAGCTTCCCGGGCCCCAGCCCCAGGCGCTGGATCCGCGGGTCCGGCGGGCCATCCACGCGCTGCTGGAAGACTCCCGTCCGCCGAACGACCAGGAACAGCTGGCGCTGCACGTTGGCTTGTCACCCAGTCGTCTCGGACACCTGTTCAGGGAGGAGATCGGCATGTCCATCGGCCGTTTTCGCCTTTGGACACGCATTCAACGCCTGGCCATGGCCATCGGCGTCAGTGGCAGCATCACGGAAGCAGCGCTCAATGCAGGCTTCCGGGACCCGTCTCAGCTCTCGCGGGATTTCCGCATGCTGTTCGGGCTCAAGCCGTCGGGCATTCTGCGCAATGCTCAGCCCGTGGCCATTCACCCGCTGTTTGACGGTGTTGATGCCTGAAGCGGCACCAGCGCCGGTATCAGCCGTGTGTAGAGAATCAGCCCGCCCACCTCGATCACGCTTTGCACCACGATCACGCCGGCCGCAAGGGCCGGCTCCGGCAAGGTCAGCGCAAACGGCATCACCACGAAAGAGTTCCGCGCGGCCAGGCTGAAGATCAATGTCCGCGTGGCGACCGGCGTCAGTTCCAGCCGGCTGCTGACGAGAAACCCCAGTGCCGGGACAGCCAGCAGGTACGCGACGTAGAGCAGGGCGACGCCGAGCAACACGCTGCCCGTGCCCGCCAGGTGGGGCAGGTGGCTTGCCGCCAGCACGAACAGAAGCAGCAGGAGAAAGGGCGTCATCGCCCGACGGCTGATTTGGGCGACATGGTGCAGTGGCTGCCATCGCCGCGTGCCCATTTCCAGGATCAGCGCGAGGCCCAGTGGCAACGCGATCAGCCCCGCAAAGACCACCAGAAACCGGTCAACGGCGATGACATCGACGGCTGCCGGGCCGGCCAGAAGGATGAGCCACATCGGCAGCAGTACGAGCTGTCCGGCCAGTAGAACCGGGGTCGCCAGCGTTGCCTGCTGAGTACTGCCGCCTCCCAGGTGGGTGAACGTGACGAACCAGTCGGTGCAGGGGGCAAGCAACACCAGCAGGATGGCCAGTTTCAGGGTCGGAGAATCAGGGAGCGGCAGGGTCATGACCGCCACCATCAGCGGCACGAACACCGCCTGGCTGAGCGCCAGCGCCTTCAGGAACTGTTTGCCGTCGGCAGCGGGTCGCAGATCCTGCCAGCGGATCTGGCAGAAGGTGGCGTAGAGCAGCAGGGCAAGCACCGGCCATACTGCAGGCTCAAGTGCCTCGGCACGCGCCGGCACCAGGGCGGCGAACCCGCCCCCGAACACCAGCGCCGCAAGGGCAGCCGGGATCTGCCAGTGCTCCGGCTGGTTGCTATCCATGCCCGGGGGGTCGTGTCATTGTGCGTTGCTGTCCTCCACTGCGCCCTGCAGTGCCTCCAGCAGGTCGTGGTCGGGGTGGCCATCAGCCGTGCGGCCGGCCGCGGCCTGAAAGTCCCGAATCGCCGCGCGGGTTCGGGGGCCCGGCATGCCGTCGGGTTCACCGCTGTCGTGACCGAGGGCGTTCAGGTGGCGCTGGATCTCCTCGACCTCTTCGATGGCGAGCGGCTCCTCGTCCCAATCGGCACGGATCTGACCGAGCCCGGCGATGCGATCAGCCAGATAGCCGACGCTGATCGCGTAGGAGATGGACCGGTTCCAGCGCATGATGACACGGAAATTGTCGTAGACAAGGAACGCCGGGCCGTCGGCCCCCGACGGCACGATGATGCTGCCCTGCATGTCCGCGCTTGGCAGGGAGGCGCCTGAGGCCATGCGCACGCCCATGTCGGCCCAGGCGTCGACGCTGCGGCGGGTGTCCAGGCTGGCCTCACTGAAATCGAATCCGTCGGGCAGCGTGACTTCCCGCCCCCAGCGTTGACCGGCCTGCCAGCCCATGGCTTCCAGGTAACTGCCGGCCGAGCCGAATGCATCTTCCAGGCTGTTCCAGATATCGATGCGCCCTGAGTCATCATAGTCCACGGCGTAGGCGTTGAAGGTCGATGGCATGAACTGCATGTGACCCATGGCCCCTGCCCAGGAACCCTGCATGTCATCGGCGGCCATGTTGCCGTCATCGACGATGCGCAGTGCGTCCAGGAATTCGGCCGTGAAGAACTCGGAGCGGCGCTGATCACAGGCCAGCGTTGCCAGCGCATCCATCACCGGCACACGGCCGAAGTGGCGGCCAAAGTGCGTTTCCAGGCCCCAGAAGGCCACGATGTAGGCCGGGGGGACGCCAAAGTCCGACTGCACCCGCTGCAACAGTTCCCCGTGTTCATCAAAGAGGTCGCGTCCCCGTTCCACGTGGGCCGGTGTCACGCGTGCGTCCAGATACTGCTGAAAGGTCTGCACGAACTCGGGTTGGCTGCGGTCCAGCTCGATGATGCGCTCACGCTGCTCCACGGCCGCGATGGCGTCCATCGCCTCTGTGGACGTGATTCCCGCGGCCTCCGCCTCCTGTTTCAGGTGGTCCCGGCAGGCTTCGAAATCGGCGTGAACCAGCCCCGATGTGGTCAGCAGCAGTAACGGGGCGAGATGGCGTGCGCGGGTCATGGTTGGTTCTCCGTCAGGTCGGATGCGGGGCTCGTGCCCGGCTAATAATAGCTCAAGGAAATGCTGAGCAATGTAGTCTAGACTCCCGAAATCGCTCTGCGTTCCCGGTGGCGCCCACGTGGCATAGGCGGCCATTGCTGGCGTTCGGTGTGCCTCTGGTCCTGGACCCGCAGGGCAGATCAGGGTTCCGTGAAAAGTTCGGATTGCACTGGCCGCCCGGGCGAGAGCAACCTGGGCAGCGCGATGGGATCGCGGCATGAACGGGTTTTTTTGCAGCGATTCAGCCCGGCCGTTATGATCCCCGGCTCAAGGGAGCTTCGGGGGTGGGCATGCGAGGCCTTTTACTGCTCGCGCGGGTGATCGATGCGCTCAACGGATTTGTCGGGCGGGCCATGGGTTGGGTGGCGCTGGCCATGGTCGCCATTGGCGTCATAAACGTCGTCGGGCGCTATCTTGGAGCGGCATTGGGGTTGCAGCTCAGCAGCAATGCACTGCTCGAGGCGCAGACGTATGCCTATTCGATGATCTTTCTGCTGGCTGCGGCGTACGTGCTGCGTCGCAATGGCCACATTCGCGTCGATGTCATTTATGCGGGCCGAAGCCAGCGGACCCAGGCCTGGATTGACGTGGCCGGCACGCTGCTTCTGCTCCTTCCATTCTGCATCTTTGCGCTGTACTTCAGCGTCGACTACGTGGCGCGCTCGTGGCGCCTCTTGGAGTCGAGCCCGAACCCGGGTGGACTGCCCCGTTACCCGATCAAGACGGTGATTCTCGTCGGCTTCTCCATGCTGTTTTTGCAGGGTATCAGCGAGGTGGTCAAGCGGGTCGCCTGGTTGCGCGGCGTGCCCGGCGTTCCCGGGCCGGGGGATGACGATATGCGCCGCAAGGCGGCAGAAGGAGAGGCGTAATGGAGTACCTCGCCTTCTGGATGTTTGCGGTGCTGCTGTTGCTGCTGATCACCGGTTATCCGGTGGCGTTCGCCCTTGGTGGTACGGCGGTGATCTTCACGCTGCTATTCAGCGACCTGCTGCCCGGCATGGGGTTCTCCTTTCCGTGGGATTCGGAGTTTGGCGTGAGGCGGTTGTTGATCCTGCCGCAGCGGATCTTCGGCTCGATCATGGACAACTACACGCTGGTGGCGGTGCCCTTTTTCGTGTTCATGGGGGTCATGCTGGAGCGCTCCGGGCTCGCGGAGGATCTGCTGCAGACCATGGGCCGGTTATTCGGGCGCATGCGTGGCGGTCTTGCCATCTCGGTCGTGGCCGTCGGCGCGCTTCTGGCCGCGTCAACGGGTGTGGTCGGCGCATCCGTGGTCACCATGACCGTGCTGGCGTTGCCTGTGATGCTCAAGTACGGCTACGACAAGGGGCTTGCCTCCGGCACCATAGCCGCCAGTGGCACGCTCGGGCAGATCATTCCGCCGAGCGTCGTACTGATTATCCTGGCGGACCAGATGTCCGGCGTGAACGTCGGTGACCTGTTCATGGGGGCGCTGCTGCCGGGGCTGGTGCTCGCCGGCCTGTACATGCTGTGGATTGCAGGTTACGCGTTCTTCAAGCGTGACCGGGCCCCGGCGATGCCCGCGGTGGCCGAGGAGTTCGCCATCAGCAACCTGTGGCTGGCGGTCATCCGCAGCCTGCTGCCGCCGTTGATTCTCGTGGGCGTGGTGCTGGGTACGATCTTCATGGGCGTTGCCACGCCCACTGAAGCAGGTGCCATGGGCGCCTTCGGCGCCACGATTCTGGCGCTGCTCAACGGGCGCCTGACCCTGACCAACATTCGCGCGGTCAACGAGCAGACCGTGCGGCTCACCAGCATGGTTTTCATCATCCTGGTGGGGGCGACCGCGTTCGCCATGGTGTTCAATGCGCTCGGTGGTCACTGGATGGTGGAAGGCTTCCTGGCGGATCTGCCCGGTGGCCAATGGGGCTTTCTGCTGTTCGTGATGGTCACGATCTTCATCCTCGGCTTCTTCCTGGACTTCATCGAGATCACGTTCATCGTGGTGCCACTGGTCACCCCGGTGGCGGTCATGTTCGGTTTTGATCCGGTCTGGTTTGGTGTGCTCATCGCCATGAATCTGCAGGCGTCCTTCCTGACGCCTCCTTTCGGATTCGCGCTGTTCTACCTGCGCGGGGCGGCGCCGCCCAGTGTACGCACGCGCGACATCTATCGGGGGATTGTGCCGTTTATCATCATTCAGCTGCTGATGCTGCTGGTGATCGTGATGTTCCCGGACCTCGTGCTTTGGCTGCCCGAGGCGTCGAGGCACTGACCGGAGCTGGCTGTAGTACGGGAGTGATGCCTGACGGGCGGCAGCGCCGCCCGTCAGGCGCCGCGATCAGCGGTTGAAGATGTAGTTCTGGTACTGGTAAGTGGTGCGCTCGTTCCAGCCGCGGACCTTCTTCATGAAGGCTTCCCACTCGCCGTGGATCTTGGCGTAGTCGGAGTCGTTCATGTCCTCCTCATGCACCTCGCGCGCACCTTCGCGGAATGCGTCCATGACCGACTCGGGGAAGTCCAGCACCTCGATGCCGTGCTCGTCCTGCAGCGTCTCAAGGGCGACCGGGTTGGTGCTCAGGTACTGTGCGGCCATCCACATGTTCGCTTCGTGGCTGCATGCCTTGATCTGGGCCTGGATGTCCGCCGGGAACTCGTTCCAGGTGTCCAGGTTGAAGTAGAACCCGAGCATGGCGCTGGGCTCGGCCCAGCTAGGCATGTAGTAGTACTGCGCGACTTCATGCATGGCGAGGGTCATGTCATCCGCCGGCCCGACCCACTCGGCCGCGTCCAGCGCCCCGCGGTCCATTGCCGTGTACACCTCGCCGCCGGGCAGCTGCTGGATGTTGACGCCGGCCTTTGCCATGACGCGCCCGCCGTGGCCGGGGAAGCGCATGCGCAGGCCGCGCAGGTCGTCCGGGGACTCGATGCGCTTGTTGAACCACCCACCGGTCTGGGCGCTGGTGTTGCCGCCGGGGAAGGCGATCATGTTGTCCTTGGCGTTGAGTTCATCCCAGAGTTCCTGGCCGCCTCCACCCATCATCCACGCATTCTGCTCGTCCAGGGTCATGCCGAACGGAATGGCGGTGAAAAACCCGTGGGCCGGAGACTCGCCGATGAAGTAGTAGGGGGCCGTGTGGCAGCACGGGAACGCGCCGCTCGCGACCGCACCGTAGACCTCCAGCGGGCCGATTTGGTCACCGCCGGGGTAGGTGCGTACCTCGACGTCGCCGTCGGTCATCTCGCCGATGCGCCGGGCGAAGTACTCCGCGGTCCCGTAAAGGTTCTCCAGCGCGGCCGGCCAGGAGGTTGGCATCTCCAGGCGGAAGCGACGGTTGGTGGCGATCACGTTGGGGGAATAGACGGTGCTTGCGGCCACCGCGGCAGCGCCGCTTGCCGTTAGAAAATGACGACGTTTCATGGGGCTTCTCCCTCGATTCTTTGTTGTTCACCTCGCCGGTACGCCCGTCGTCGACGGACCATCCGGTTGCCGCTCCAACAATACCGCGCGACGGGGCGTGATGCGAGCCTGAAGCGCTTTCCTGGTGCGGCAGCGAGCGGGTATCGTTGTGGTTTTCAGGTGAGCAGAGGAGAGCGGTGACATGTCCCGTCATTTCGACCAGGCCGAGGGGCTTTGTGAGCAGCCGGATACGCAGACGGACGCATTCGTGTTCAACCAGACCATGATGCGCATCAAGGAGCCGCGGCGCACGCTGGATTTCTACACGCGGGTGCTGGGCATGCGCCTGCTGCGCAAGCTCGAGTTCCCCGCCATGGAGTTCACGCTCTACTTTCTGGCAATGGTGCCCGAGCAGCGCGTCAGAGAAGTGCCGTCGGCTGACGCCGCGCGCACGGAGTACACCTTTGGTCGGGAGGCGGTCCTGGAACTGACCCACAACTGGGGTGACGAGGACGATCCGAGTGTCAGCTACCACAGTGGCAACGAGGAGCCGAAAGGGTTTGGCCATATCGGTTTCGGTGTACCCGACGTGGATGCCGCGTGCGCCCGTTTCGAGGAGCAGGGTGTCGAGTTCGTCAAGCGGCCCAATGACGGCAAGATGAAGGGAATTGCCTTCATCAAGGATCCGGATGGCTACTGGATCGAGATTTTCCAGGCGGATCGCATGGGGTCGCTCTAATACATTCCGGGGTAGTGGGAGGTTCAGGCGAAAACCCAGTTAGGCCGCGTCGGGCATGGCGTAGCGACTTCCGGATATGGTACTACTCGGAGTCGGGCATCGGATTCGCCCAAAAGTTCGGCCGGGATGAGGCCGGACAACCAACGGAGATAGCACTCCGCCAACGAGATAGGAGTTTACCAATGAAGAAGAAACTGTTTGCTGCAGCTCTGCTCGGCACCGTCTATGCCACCTCCGCGCACGCCGACAGCACGGGCTGTGGCCTGGGGACCATGGTGTGGGACGGCCAGCAGGGCATTGCGCCGCAGGTGCTGGCAGTGACCACCAACGGCACGTCGGGCAACCAGACCTTCGGTATCACCTCCGGTACGCTGGGATGCGAGCAGGATGGTGTAATCGACTCCGCCCAGAAGCTGGGCATGTACACCGGCTCGAACATGGACGCCCTGGCGCGTGACATGTCCGTAGGCGACGGCGAGTCCCTGCACGGGCTGGCGGAGGTCATGGGCGTGGACGCAGAGGACCGTGATCACTTCTTCACGGCCCTGCAGGACAACTACGGCTCCATCTTCTCCTCCAGCGACGTCACCGCTGACGATGTCATCACCGGCATCAACCAGACGGTGGAGAACGACGAGCGCCTGGCCGGCTACTCGGTCTAAGCGAACTGCGTCGAAAAAGGGGGCTGCCTCCGGGTGGAGGCGGCCCCTTTGCGTCCGGGACACGCATGATCGCGTGCCGGGCGTGCCCCGCTGACCGGTGATCCCTGCCTCCCGGGACGCCACTCTTAACTTGGTACGGCATCCATGGATGTGACGCGTTATCTGGCGCCGGTTGGTTTCGTCCTTGCCTCGAGCGCCGCGGTTGCCGCTCCGGGCGACTCCACGCCGGTTGCCGACCTGCAGGACGCAGCCCGTGAGCAAGGGCTTGCCCACGACCGGGAATGGCAGGACCTGCTCCATTACCGCGAGCGCCGGTTTCTGCCCGGGCGGCGCAGCGAGAGCCGGGACACCGGGTTCTTCAATGCCGACGACGGCTGGCGGGACCCGGAAGCGGAGCTGGACGCGACGATCGCCGCGTTGTTCCGCGATCCCGACACAGTGGACGGTGACGAACAACATCCCCAGTGCCGGTTTCCCGCGCGCCGTGCGTGGCTGAGAGAGCGTCTGGACCTCGAAGCGGACGTCTTCCCTGAGGTGGCGTGTCAGCGGTTCGAGGAGTGGTACGAGGGCATCGACCCGCACGAGATCACGCTGGTGTTCGCGGCGGCCTATCTGGGTAACCCCGCCTCCATGTACGGGCACACGCTGCTGCGGGTGGATCCGCCGGATCAGGATGAAGACACGCGGCTGCTGTCCTACGTGATCAACCACGCGGCGGCCACGGAGGAAAGCAGCGGGCTGGTCTTCGCCGTGCGTGGCCTCACCGGCGGCTATCCGGGGCTTTTCTCGATCATGCCGTACTACGACAAGGTGCGTGAGTACAACAGCCTTGAAAGCCGCGATCTCTGGGAATACCGCCTCAACCTGGAGCCCCATGAGGTGGAGCGATTGATGCAGCACACCTGGGAGCTGCGCGATACGCCGTTTCCCTACTATTTTCTCTATCAGAACTGCTCCTACCGCCTGCTGGAACTGCTGGATGTGGCCCGCCCGGGCATGAACCTCTCCGACCGCTTCAACTGGTGGGCAATCCCGACGGATACCGTGCGCGAGGTGCTGCGGGAAGAGGACATGCTGCGGGAGGTGGTCTTCCGGCCGGCCGAGCGGACGCGGCTTGATCATCAGATCGCGATCATGCCGCCGGAGCTGGTCGACGTCACCGTGGCCCTGGCGCGTGGCGAGCGCAGCCCCGACACCATGGACGGCATGGAGCGCCAGGAGCGCGGTCTGGTACTGGAGACGGCCTACGATTACCTGAATTTTCTCCGGCATTCGGGGGACATGGAGGGGGATCAGCGCGAGCGCATGCGTGAGCTTCTGATCGCCCGCAGCCAGCTCTCGGGCGTGCCCGGGGCGGAGCGTCCGCCGCAGCCCGACACGCGGCCCGATCAGGGGCATCGCACGCTGCGCCTGGGCATCGGTGGCGGCGAGCGCGGCGAGGCCACGTTCGGCAGCCTGCACTGGCGGCCGGCCTACCACGACATGCTGGACCCGCCCGACGGTTACATACCCGGCGCACACATCAGTTACGGTGATGTGGAAATCCGGTACGACGACGACCGGGATCGGGCCGAGCTCGAACGGCTGATGGTGATCGACATCGAGTCTCTGAACCCCCGCGACCAGCTCTTCCGGCCCTGGTCCTGGAACATTCGTGCCGGTGCGGAGCAGCGGTTGCGCCCCGGCGGCGGGCGGTCGCTAATGGGCGGCGTGGATGGCGGCGGTGGTTTCACCTGGCAGGCCGGCGACACGCCACTGTGGACCTATGCCGGGGTGCAGGCGGATGCCTGGGGCTCGGAACGCCTGGACGACGGTGTCCGTGCGGGCGCCGGCCCGCGGGTGGATGTGCTCTGGGCGGGTGCATCACTGCGCACGCGGTTGCAGGCCGAAGCCGCTTGGCAGACCGATACTAGCCGCCCCGCCTGGCGCGTGAGTGCAGAGCAGTCGCTCACGACCTTCCGCAACGTCTCGCTTCGGGTGGGCGCGGCGCGGGAATACGACTTCGGTGTTCATGACAATGCGGTGCAGGCGACCCTGTATGGTTATTTCTGACCGCCACCCGGGGCGCTACCTGTGGCTCGTGCTGCTGGTAGCGGCAGCGACACTGCTGGCCGGCTGCAGTCGCTTCTTCTTTCTGCCCGAGCCGGGGCACCGCTGGGATCCGGCGGCGGCCGGCATCGACTACGAGAACATCTGGTTCGATTCCCTGGATGGCACGCTGCTGCACGGGTGGTTCCTGCCTGCGGACGAGCCGCGCGGTACCATCCTCTTCCTCCACGGCAACGCCGAGAACATCAGCACCCACATCGGCGCCGTCTACTGGCTGCCGGAGCAGGGCTACAACGTCTTTCTCCTGGATTACCGTGGCTTCGGCCTGTCGGCGGGCACTCCCGATTTCGACGGCGTTCACATGGATGCCGCCGCCGCGCTGGCCCGCGTTGCCCGCCACCGTCGCGTTGACCCGGAGCGCATCGTCGTCTTTGGCCAGAGCCTCGGCGCGTCCGTTGCCATCACCACCGTCGCCAACCATGGCGCAGCGTACGGCGTGCGCGGGCTGATTGCCGACAGTCCGTTTGCAAGCTATCGCGGCATCGCCCGGGAGAAATTCGGCGAGCTGTGGCTGACATGGCCGTTCCAGTGGCCCCTGAGCCTGACCATCGACGATGCCTATGCACCCATTGATCACGTCAGTGCCGTGAGTCCGATTCCCTTGTTGCTCATTGCCGGCGATGACGATCGCGTCGTGCCCTCCCATCACGGCCAGGATCTCTATGCAGCCGCCCAGCCTCCCAAGGATGCCTGGCACTACCGTGGGGTTGATCATACCCAGGCCGTGGGCCGGGGCGACGTGCGCCGCCGCCTTGTGGCCTGGCTGGATGACGTGCTCGGGCCGGTAGACGACGGCGCCCGGGAGCGCGGCGAATGAGCGCGCTGGGTCCCCGGGAGGTGGAACCCGATGCCTGGGGCGAGTGGGCGCGGGAGGCCGTGCGGCTTCTCCTGCACCGGCCTGCGCTGACGCTGGTGGTGCTGGCACTGGTGCTGGTGATGTTCTACGCCGTGCATCTGGTGGAATGGGGCCCGGTGCGCCTGTTTCTCATGCTGCTCTGTCTGCCGCTGGCGCTGATGGTGTTCATCCGCCTGGCCTGGTATGCCGATTACGCCCGCCGCCCGTGGCCCTCGCAGCTGTTGCCCGGTAACGGCGAACTGCTGCTTTCAGTCGGGTGTGCCGCCGCGGCAATGGCACTGCACGGCGGGCTTGCAATGGTCACCGCACCGCTGGCGGACGGTTTCGTGAGTGTGGTGCAGCAGCTCGGGCTCTGGAGCCCCGTTCGCGCGGATGGCCTGCCAGCGGAACCGCCGCTGCGGCATACGCTGCTCGGTCCTGTTCTGGTACCGGGTGGTTTGTTCGGCGCAGGTCTGGTGGGATTGCTGCTCATGCTGCTCGCCTTCGGGCAGTGGTTCCTGCTGCCCATGATGGCGTTGCACAACCCGCCGCTGCCGCCCGCCATGGCGGCCAGTGCGCGCGCCTATCCACTCAATCCGGCGCCCATGATGGGAGTCACCGGTCTGCTGATGCTGGCCGCGGCACTGCTGCTTGTCACCGTCGGGTGGGCTCTCATTGCGCTGTTGCCGTTCTTCGGTGCGCTGTTATACGTCGCTTACCGGGACGTGTTCCTGGGCAGTGAGTCGGACGCCCCGGAAGGCATTGCCGTCGACGACGAACTGGGCGAGGGATCGCACGGCTGACCCAGGATCGGGTAGCATACGCCGCCGATCCGACCCGCCCTGGAGGACTGCCCGTGACCGCAGCGGAACACCCCGTGCCGCCCGACCGTGAGACCCTTGCCCGCCGGCTCTGTGCCCGCTACGACGCCATCATTGATGACCCGGACGCGCTGGTCCGGTCTCTGCTGCGGCCTCTGCCGACGACCGTCTGGGCGAATCCGCGGCGGCTGTCCCGCGACGACCTCCTGGAGGTGCTGCGTGCCGATGGGATCGCCGCCACGCCCATGGCGTGGTCGAACCATGGTGTGCGGCTTGATCCGGAGGCGCGACCGGGGCGGCACTGGGGGTTCATGGCAGGGCTGTTCCAGGTGCAGGAAGAAGTCTCCATGCTGCCGGTGGCGTTGCTGGACCCGCAGCCCGGTGAGCGGGTGCTGGACCTGTGTGCCGCGCCGGGCAACAAGACCGCCCAGATTGCCATGGCCATGGCGAACCGGGGCACGGTCATGGCCAACGACCTGCGCAAGGGGCGGCTGGCCGCGCTGCGCCAGACCGTCAAGCGCCTCGGGCTCATGAACGTGGTCATCACGGCGCAGGACGGGCAGTCCATAGGCGCCCGCGCCGGCGCATTCGACCGGGTGTTGGTGGATGCCCCCTGCAGCTGTGAGGGGACATTCCGCAAGGTGCGCTTACCGACCATCAGCACGGCCGCTTTCCGCTCCCGCCTGGCCGCCGTCCAGGTGCGTTTGCTGGAACGGGCCATGCGGCTGACCCGGCCGGGTGGGCGGCTGGTCTACTCCACCTGCACTCTGGCACCGGAAGAGAACGAGGCGGTGATCGACACGCTGCTGGACCGATACCCGGGTGAACTGAGGGTTGTGCCGGCGCACGTGCCCGGACTGCAGGCCACCGCAGGCATCACCCAGTGGGAAGGGCGCCGGTATGATCCGGCTGTGGCCGACACCCTGAGAGTCTGGCCACATCACAACGACACCGGCGGTTTCTTCGTGGCGGTGCTCGAGCGCAGTGCCGACGCCAACAGCATCGCGGAGCCGCACTGGTTTACGCCACCGGAGGAGCCCCGTAGCTGGCTTGAGCCGCTCACCGAGCGCTTCGGCATCCCGTGGGCGGCATTCGACGGCGCGGTTCCGGTGAAGCGGGGCAACAAGCACCTGCACCTGGCGCCGGTGGACCACCGCTACCCGGAAGCGCCGGCACCCGAGATGCTCGGGCTGCCGGCGGTGCGGCGCCGCAGTCTCCCCGTGAAACCGACTACTGCGGCGGCCATGCTCTATGGGCCGGACGCCACCCGCAACGTAATCACGCTGGATACCGCCCAGACCCGGCGCTATCTGGAACGCCATCCGATTCAGGCGTTGTCCACGGAGCAGCTGGCCGCCTGCACGTCGGCCGGTTATGTGGTGCTGCGTTACCGGGGCTACACCCTGGGTCTCGGGCAGCTCATCTTCGATCGTGAAACCGGGGTGGCGCACGTGGAAAGCCTGATGCCGAAAGCGTGGTCGCGGGACCCTACAATGCTTATGCCTCCGGAAGAGGGTTAATCCACCGGGTCGCCATTGTCTTCCGGCGGCCAGATGGCCTCAATCTCCAGGCGTTGGTCAGACCGCGAGAAGGTCTCCCAGATCAGTCCGTTGACGTCGTGATCCACCGACAGCGTCGGCGCGCAGGGATCCTCCCAGCCCAGGTGGCGGACGGCGCCGGCGGCACCGGGCACGTGACGGATCGAGAAGTTCAGCTGACTGGTTCGCCAAAGGGCATACTCCCCGGGGATGACCACCTCTGGTTCCGCGCCCAAGCGCCGGGTGTACTCCTGGATGCTGGCATGGACATCGTCGACGGCGAGGGCGATGTGGAACCGTTTCATGGCGGTCGCTCCTCCGCAGTGGCGGGCTCGCCCGCGTGCGTCCGCTTGCCGGTTGCAGGCAACCGGTGCTAACGTCCCGTACATGATAACCGTATCCGGTCAGATCCATTGGCGCTATTACTGGCGATTTACTTGCCCCGGTCTCGAAGGCCGTTCCGGGGGCAGGGCGCCGTTGCGCTGATGGAACCGAACTGACAGGTTACCGCCACGATGACGCCCCCGGATCAGAGACCGGGGGCGTTTTTGTTTGTGGATCCGTGGCGGATGACCCTGATCAGGAGGCAGTAATGACCGACGACAGTAACCGACCGGACCCGGTTCGTGCGCTGATGGAGCGCCGCGACCTCACCGACCCCGCCCAGGGTGATCATCCCATGCAGCAGCTGGTGGAGCGGCTGCGCGTCACTGCCGATGATTGTGTGCGCCGTACGTTGCGCACGCCACCGTTGGTGCCCGGCCCGGATGGCTGGCGCGCCAGACACAGCACGACTGAAACGGTGCTGACCCAGTTGCCCGATCTCGCCGCCGATGGCGTCCATCATGGGATGGTTCATTGTGCCGGGCTTGTGTGCGGCAGCCGCCGCAACGGCTCGACCGCGCTTGTGGCCCATGAACTGGACGTCTGGCTGCTGGGCGAGACGGCGTCCACGGCGCTGGCGTCACTGGTTCAGGGCGCAATGCGTGCGGCCCTCCCTGGGGCCACTTACCGGTTCACACCGGAGCGGTCCAAGGAGCTGCCCGGGCGCGACTTCCGCGTGGACATCATGGCGGACGGTGACTGGCAGGAGGTGGGCGGCTGCGGCGTGCTGCGCCGGGACGGCGTGGCCGTCGCGGTGGGGTTCAGCGTCATGCTGGAGCCGCTGCTGGTGCTCAGTGACCTGGCCGGCGATCAGGTGGCCGGTGTGACGCAGACCGTGACCTCTTCCCGGTCGTGATACAGCTGCTTGCAGCGCACGTCCATGGCGCGCCCGCTGCGCTGAAGTGCGTCGCGGAGCTGCTCCAGCCCGTCACGGACCGTGGCGTAGCGCTGTTTCATGGGCAGTTTCAGGTTGAATACCGCCTGCCGGCAGGCGCCGTCGACAAGCCAGCCTGTCACCAGCGGGAGAATCCGTGACGGGCGCTCGACCATGTCGCACACCAGCCAGTCCACCGGGCGGCGCGGGCGGAAGCGAAAGCCGTCCTCGCGCCGGTGGTCCACCAGCCCGGAATCCAGCAGTGCGGCGTCCATGGGGCCGTTGTCCACGGCCGTGACGTGCAGCCCCCGGCGCACCAGTTGCCACGTCCAGCCCCCGGGGGCGGCGCCCAGGTCCACCGCCGTGCCGCCGGGGCGCAGCAGGCTTTCGCGCTCTGCCGGGTGCAGCAGCGTGAGCAGCGCCTCTTCCAGCTTCAGGGTCGAGCGGCTGGGTGCCTCCGCAGGCATGCGCAAGCGGGGAATGCCCAGGGGCCAGGGCGAGCTGTTGTCGACCGGGGAGGTGCCGGGAAAGACCGTGGCCGAATCCGTGAACAGCAGATGCAGGCGTTGCCGCGCCTGCGCGTCCAGAGCGCCGCTTTGCTGCAGCGCCTGCTCCACGGCACGGCCGAATCCTCTACAGAACCGGGAGAGACTCTTGCCGTCGTTGGTATCCGGGTACTCGAGCCGCACATCGGTGTAGACTTCACCGGCTGGCAGGCCCTGGAGCAGGGGGGAGAGCCGGTCCTGCTCCGGCAGAGCCGATAGCCAGCCATGACCCGCGAGCCACTGGCGGACGAAGACCAGCTCCGTGAACGGCAGTGACCGCAGCAATGGAACGACGGGGCTACCATCATGGCTGTGAAACTCCACAAGCCCGCCATCGCGTTGCGCGCGGCAGTAGCCGTAGACCCCGGCCCTTGTGGCGCTGTCCGTCAGCTCAGCGGCGGCGTCGCTTTCCAGTCCGGCGCGGGTGTAGACGAGCAGTGCGGCGCTGGTGGCCCAGGGTGCGATCTCTGACATGGCGGCAGTGTAACCGCAACAGGCCGTTGCCGTCCGCGCCGACTGTTCCGTGTCGGGCACAAGAGACGCTATGCTGAACGCTGTGACCGACCGGATGTCGAACCCGGGGCCGCGGGTCACCCGGGCTGCTTACTGAACTGCATACAACGGCAAGGAGAAGTCCATGGAAACGATTCTGCTCATTATCGGCGCGGCGCTGGTCGCTCTTGTGGCGTCGGCGATCCGCGTCCTGCGCGAGTACGAACGTGGTGTGATCTTCCAGCTCGGCCGCTTCTGGAGCGTCAAGGGCCCTGGCCTGATCCTGGTCATCCCGCTGATCCAGCAGATCGTCAGGGTGGATCTGCGTACGGTGGTCATGGACGTACCCAGCCAGGACGTCATCTCGAAGGACAACGTCTCGGTTGGCGTCAACGCCGTCATCTACTTCCGGGTGGTCGATCCACAACGTGCGGTGATCAATGTCGAGGACTTCTACGCCGCCGTCAGCCAGCTCGCTCAGACCACGCTGCGCTCGGTTCTGGGCAAGCACGATCTGGACGAAATGCTGCAGGAGCGGGATCGCCTCAACCAGGACATCCAGGAGATTCTCGACGAGCACACCGACGCCTGGGGCGTGAAGGTCGCCAACGTCGAGATCAAGCATGTGGACGTGGACGAGAGCATGATCCGCGCCATCGCCCAGCAGGCCGAGGCGGAGCGCAGCCGGCGCGCCAAGATCATCCACGCCGAGGGTGAGATGCAGGCGGCCCAGAAGCTCCAGGACGCCGCCAATATCCTGTCGCAGAATCCCCAGGCCATCCAGCTGCGGTATCTGCAGACCCTTACGGGTATCGCCCAGGACCAGAACTCCACCATCGTCTTCCCCATGCCCATGGATCTGATGGGTGCCTTCGAAGACCTCATCAAGCGGAGCAAGGGTGGTGGCGGCGCCAGCGCCGGCTGACCCCGCCGACCCCGCCAGTGTCGGGCGCATCGAGGCGTTTCTCGATGCGCTCTGGCTGGAGCGCGGACTGAGCGAACGGACCCTGGCGGCCTATCGCACCGATCTGCTGGGGTTCGCCCGCTGGCTGGGGCGGGCGAACGGGAGTCTGGAGCAGGCGGATCAGGGCGCCGTGCTCGGCTATCTCGCCGAGCGCGTGCAGTCGGGGGCGCGGCCGCGCAGCACGGCCCGGCTGCTGTCGACCCTGCGCCGTTTCTACCGCTGGCTGCTGCGCGAAGGCGTGGTGCAGCGTGACCCCACGGCCGAGGTGGACTCGCCTCGACTGGGGCAGCCACTGCCGGGCGCACTGACGGAATCCGAAGTGGAGGGCCTTCTGGCCGCTCCCGATACCGATGACCCCATCGGCCTGCGCGACCGCGCCATGATCGAGTGCCTCTACGCCAGCGGGCTGCGCGTCTCCGAACTGGTCGGGCTGCGTCTGGGGCAGGTGAACACCCGTCAGGGTGTGGTGCGCGTGATCGGTAAGGGTGACCGGGAGCGCTTGGTGCCACTGGGTGAGGCTGCGCTGGACTGGCTCGATCGCTACATGCGCAGCGCACGCACCGAGCTGTTGCACGGGCGCGTCTCCGATGCCGTGTTCGTCACCGCGCGCGGGGGCGGTATGACCCGGCAGGCGTTCTGGTATCGAATTCGCCACTACGCCGTTGTCGCAGGGATTCGCAAGCACCTCTCCCCGCATACCCTGCGGCATTCGTTCGCGACCCACCTGCTCAACCACGGCGCCGATCTGCGCGTGGTACAGTTGCTCCTGGGGCACAGCGATCTGTCTACCACCCAGATCTACACGCATGTGGCGCGTCAGCGTCTGCAGGAGCTGCACGCCGAGCACCACCCGCGCGGTTGATTACCGCCAGCCGAGGAGTACGTCATTCATGAAGGTTCTGATCTCCGCCCTGGCGGCCGGTCTGCTCACGCTTACCGCGACGTCCGCTTCCGCCGACGAGGTGACGGAGCGCATCACCGAGCGTCTGCAGTCGATGAGCCCGGACCTGGAGCCGGAGCGTGTCGAAGCCACGCCCCTGGAGGGCATCTACCTGATCGTGGTCCAGGGGCAGGTGGCCTACATCTCCGAGGACGGCCGTTACCTGATCCAGGGCGACATCATGGATCTGGACGCCCAGGAGTCGCTGTCCGACGCCCTGCAGGGCGAGTTGCGCCGCGACCGTATCGAGGAGCATGGCGAAGACAACATGATCGTCTACCGGCCGGACGGGGAGATCCGCCACACGGTGACCGTGTTCACCGATATCGATTGCCCCTACTGCCGCCAGATGCACGGCCGCATGGACGCGTATCTGGATGCGGGCATTGCCATCCGTTACCTGCAGATGCCGCGAGCGGGTGTTGGGACTGCGTCCTACGACAAGGCGGTGAGCGTGTGGTGCGCGGACGACCGCAACGCGGCCATGGACGCCGCCAAGGCCGGAGAGACGCCGGAGCACCGGGAGTGCAGCAACCCGGTGGAGGAGCAGCTCTATCTGGCGCAGTCGCTGGGTGTGAACGCGACTCCGACGATCATCAGCGAGAACGGTACCGTGCATCGCGGCATGGTGCCGCCGGATGAGTTGCTGCAGCGCCTGGATAGCGAATAGAGCCCGCCGCCGGCGGGCTCCCGGGCGGGGTGACGCTCAACGTTCCAGCAGTTCCAGCTTGTTGGGTTTGCCGTCCCATTCTGCGGCGTCTTCGGACGGGTCTTTCTGCTCGGTGATCACGGGCCACTGCTGGGCGAGCTCGGCGTTGAGCTCGAGGAAGTGGCTCATCTCCTCGGGCAGGTCATCCTCGGAGTAGATCGCCTCGGCGGGGCATTCCGGCTCGCACAGGGTGCAGTCAATGCACTCGTCCGGGTCGATGGCCAGGAAGTTAGGCCCCTCGTGGAAGCAGTCTACCGGGCAGACTTCCACGCAGTCGGTGTACTTGCACTTGATGCAGTTTTCCGTGACGACAAAGGTCATGGGTTGCTCCGTTGCGTTTGTTCGAGACGGCCGCCACCTGGCGGGCGATGCAGGGAGGGCGCCTGTATGCCTGGGGCGCGTCCGGCCGGTTCCGATGCGGGGAGGGCTGTCGTGTGGCCGACCCGTAGCCGGGTGCCGGTCAGGCCGCTCTCCGGGAGCGCGCAATCATACCCTGAGCACGCGAATCCGGCGACAGTCTAGCGCAGTTGTGCGGTGCTCACGAGTCCCCGCCGGCGAGCGTCTTGAGTTCGTAGAGAAGCTCCAGCGCCTGGCGGGGGGTGAGGTCGTCGGGGCTGACCGTATCCAGGCGCGCCTCCAGCGGGCCCGGTCCGAGCGGTGCTGCCGGTTCCGCGAACAGGGGCAGCTGGTCCACGGGCTCGTCGCGTCGACGGGTTTCGCGTTCCAGTTCCTCCAGCTTGTTGCGGGCGGCGTTGATCACGTCCCGGGGTACGCCGGCGAGCGTGGCCACCTGCAGGCCGTAGCTCTGGCTTGCCGGGCCTTCCCGCACCGCATGCAGGAACACGATGCGCTCGCCGTGCTCCACCGCGTCCAGATGGACGTTGGTGGCGGTGGGCTGGTGCTCGGGGAGCGACGTCATCTCGAAGTAGTGGGTGGCGAACAGCGTGAACGCACGCAGGCGCTCCGCCAGCCACACGGACGCGGCCCAGGCCAGTGACAGCCCGTCGAAGGTGCTGGTGCCGCGGCCGATTTCGTCCAGCAGCACCAGGCTGTTGGGGGTGGCGTTGTTCAGGATGTTGGCCGTCTCGGTCATCTCCACCATGAACGTGGAGCGGCCGCTGGCGAGATCGTCCGAGGCGCCGATGCGGGTGAAAATCCGGTCCACGGGGCCGAGCCGGGCCGTGTGCGCCGGCACGAAGCTGCCCACGTGGGCGAGCAGGGTGATCAGGGCCATCTGGCGCATGTAGGTGGATTTACCGCCCATGTTCGGGCCGGTGATGATGAGCATGCGGCGGTCGTCGGCGAAATGGACGTCATTGGGCACGAATGCGCCGTCGAGCACCGTCTCGACAATGGGGTGGCGGCCCTGTTCGATGGTGAGTCCCGGCTCTTCCAGGAGCTCCGGGCGCGTATAGCCCAGGGCGTCGGCCCGTTCCGCGAGACAGGCCAGGGTATCCAGCTCCGCCAGCGCGCCGGCGGCCGTCTGCAGGCCGCCCAGGGTTTCGTTGAGCTGCTCCAGCAACGTGTCGTAGAGCGCCTTCTCCCGTGCCAGGGCCTTTTCCCGGGCGCTCAGCACCTTCTCCTCGAAGCCCTTCAGTTCGGGCGTGATGTAGCGTTCCGTGCCCTTGAGCGTCTGCCGCCGTGTGTAGTGGTCCGGGATCTGGTCGGCGTTGGCGCGGGTCACCTCGATGTAGTAGCCGTGTACCCGGTTGTAGCTGACCTTGAGGTTGCTGATCCCCGTCTCCTCACGCTCGCGGGCCTCCAGGTCGATCAGGAACTGGTCGGCGTTGCGGCTCAGTCCGCGCAGCTCGTCGAGCTCGGCATCGTAACCGTCGGCGATCATGCCACCGTCGCGGGTCAGCACCGGCGGGTTGTCGACCAGTGCCCGACGCAGGAGTTCGCTGGTCTCCGGGTGTGGCGCCAGGCGCGTGGCGATGTCGGTGAGCAGCGTCGAGTCGGCCCCCGTCAGCCCCGCCTGGAGATCCGGCAGCCGGTCCAGGGCGTAGCGCAGGCCTTCCAGGTCGCGCGGGCGGGCCGACCGCAGGGCCACGCGGGCGAGAATGCGTTCCGCGTCGCTGGTCCCGCGCAGGATCTCGCGCAGGCCTTCGTAGCGGCGCCCGTCCACCAGTTGCTCAAGGGCGTCGTGACGGCCGCGGACGCATTGCTGGTCCCGCAGCGGGCGATGCAGCCAGCGGCGCAGCAGACGCCCGCCCATGGCGGTGACGGTGGTGTCCATCACCCAGGCCAGGGTGTTGTCTGTGCCGCCACCGAGGTTGTACTCGATCTCGAGGTTGCGGCGGCTTGCGGCGTCGATGATGATGCCTTCGTCGCGCTGCTCGACGGTGATGCCGGTGACGTGTGGCAGCGCGGAGCGCTGGGTGTCCGCGACGTACTGCAGCAGGGCGCCGGCGGCACGGATGGCCAGGGGCAGGTTCTCGCAGCCGAAACCGGCGAGATCCCGGGTGCCGAACTGGCGGGTCAGCAGCCGTCGGCAGGCGTCCTCCTCGAAATGCCAGGGCGGGCGCCGCGTGCGCCCCCGCCGGTTCGTGAGCGCCTCGGGCAGGGGCTGGTCCTCGTCGTGGAGCAGCTCCGCGGGATGCAGCCGTTCCAGCTCCGCCAGCAGGTCTTCCTCGGTGTCGATCTCCTGGGCCGAGAAGCGGCCGCTGGAGACCTCCAGCGCCGCCAGCCCGTAGCGGCCGCGGTGGTGGCTGATGGCGGCCAGCAGGTTGCTCTGGCGCTCCTCCAGCAGGGCATCCTCGGTGAGCGTGCCCGGCGTGACGATGCGCGTGACCTGGCGCTCCACGGGGCCTTTCGCCGCGGCCGGGTCGCCGATCTGTTCGCAGATCGCCACGGATTCACCGCGGCGCACCAGCCGGGCCAGGTAGTTCTCCACGGCGTGGACGGGCACACCCGCCATGGGGATCGACTCGCCGGCGGACTGACCGCGCGCGGTGAGCGTGATATCCAGCAGCTCCGCGGCGCGCCGGGCGTCGTCGTAGAAGAGCTCGTAGAAATCGCCCATGCGGTAGAACACCAGGATGTCCGGGTGATCCGCCTTGATCCGCAGGTACTGCCGCATCATGGGGGTGTGCTGACTGGTGGCGGCGTCCGTCATGGTTGGTCCATTCCTTGTCGGGTCGGCTGGTGCCGTGGTCGGTCCCGGAAAGCCGCTATGCTAGAGTTTGACCCATTCCCCTGCAACGCAACCGGAAGTGGATGCTTCATGGACTATACCGTGTCCGCAAATGCCCCCGCCGAGTCGAGGCTCGCCGTGCTGGCGGAGGCCGTCGGTGCGGCGCTGGCTGACAAGCGTCAGGTGTTGACCACGGCCGAATCCTGTACCGGCGGGTGGATCGCCAAGACGGTCACCGACGTGGCCGGCAGTTCCGGCTGGTTTCACCGCGGCGTGGTCACCTACTCCAATGACGCCAAGGCGGAACTGCTGGGTGTCTCCCCGGAGCAGCTTGCGCGGTTCGGTGCGGTCAGCGAAGAAGTGGTGCGCGCCATGGCGGAAGGGGCGCTCGCCCGCAGTGGCGCCGATGTGGCCGTGGCGGTGAGCGGCGTTGCCGGGCCGGATGGCGGCAGTGAGAGCAAGCCGGTCGGGCTGGTGTGGTTTGGCTGGGCGCTGGGCTCCGGATTCGTGATTTCGCGCCCGGAGCGTTTTCCGGGGGGGCGCGATGACGTGCGCCGCGCCAGCGTCGCCGTCGCCCTGGAAGGCGTGCTCCGGCAACTGCGGCGGGAGATTCCCTGAGGGGCCCGTGGCGCGGCTGTTCTTCGCCCTGTATCCACGCGCCGCCGAGCGAGCGGCACTGGCGGCAATGCTGCCGGCCGGCCGTGTGACAGGCCGGGTGATCCCCGTGGATAACCTCCACATGACGCTGGCCTTTCTGGGCGATGTCGGCGAGGCCGTTGTGGATACCCTGTGCGCAGTGGAGGATGCCGTGCCGGTGCCGCCGTTCGAGCTGTGTTTCGGTGAGTTGGTGTTCTGGGAAGGACCGCGCACGCGCGTGCTCGTGCCGGACACGCTCCCCGCTGAAGCAGTGAATCTGCATTGCGGGATTCAGAGGCTCCTGGGCGACCACGAGCTGCCGTTTGACCGCCGTCAGTGGTCTCCGCACATTACGCTGGAGCGGCGCGCGGTGCCGGAGCCGACGGGCCCCGTTTCACCGGTAACCGTCCGCTTCGACGAGTATGTGCTGATGGCGTCCGAAACACGGCAGGAAGGTGTCGTCTACACGCCGCTCGCGCGCTGGCGGCTGCCGTCGCCTGAAGCCGTTTGACGCCCGCCCGTCCCGTCGCCGGGGGTGGGAGGGTGTATGCAAGTTGTGGAATAATACTGCGCCTTGGGCGGCGGCACGGAGCCAGGCCGTCAACGGGTTTTCAGCGCGCGAACGCAAGCAGAGGTAAAAATGGACGACAATCGGAAAAAGGCGCTCGGCGCCGCTCTCGGGCAGATCGAGAAGCAGTTCGGAAAGGGCGCCGTCATGCGTATGGGCGACGCCGCGGCCGTCAGGGATGTTGCTGCCGTATCCACCGGTTCCCTCAGCCTTGATGTGGCGCTCGGCATCGGAGGCATGCCCTACGGGCGCGTTGCCGAGATCTACGGCCCGGAATCCTCGGGGAAAACGACGCTCACCCTGCAGATCATCGCGGAGGCGCAGCGCCAGGGCGGTACGGCGGCATTCGTGGATGCCGAACACGCCCTGGACCCGGATTACGCGCGCAAACTGGGCGTCGATGTGGACGAACTCCTGGTGTCGCAGCCGGATACCGGCGAGCAGGCGCTGGAGATCTCCGACATGCTTGTGCGCTCCGGCGCGGTGGACATCGTGGTGGTCGACTCCGTGGCCGCGCTGACCCCGAAGGCGGAGATCGAAGGCGAGATGGGCGACTCCCACGTGGGCCTGCAGGCGCGGCTCATGTCCCAGGCGCTGCGCAAGCTCACCGCCAACATCAAGCGCACCGGCACCCTGGTGATCTTCATCAACCAGATCCGCATGAAGATCGGCGTGATGTTCGGCAGCCCGGAGACCACCACCGGCGGCAATGCGCTGAAGTTCTACTCGTCCGTGCGCATGGACATCCGCCGCATCGGCGCCATCAAGAAGGGCGACGAAGTGGTTGGCAACGAAACGCGCGTGAAAGTTGTCAAAAACAAGGTAGCCCCGCCGTTCAAGCAGGCGGAGTTCGAGATCCTCTACGGCGAGGGTATCTCCCGGGAGGGCGAACTCATCGATCTGGGCGCCAAGCACGGCATCATCGACAAGGCCGGCGCCTGGTACAGCTACAACGGCGATCGCATCGGTCAGGGCAAGGACAACGTGCGGACCTTCCTCAAGGACAACCCCGAGGTGGCCAATGAGATCGACCGCAAGCTGCGGGAGATTCTCCTGCCCGACCGCGCCGACGACAGCAGCGGCGGTGGTCAGGCCGCGTCCGAGGAAGCCGAGGCCTGAAACAGGGAGTCGCGTGCGCCATGGACGACCCCGACGAAGAGGCGGTGGACGCGGGCTACGAGGCCGGCGTCCGTTTGCTGGCGCGGCGGGAACATTCCAGCCTGGAGCTGGCCCGCAAACTGGGCAGTCGCGGGCACGAGCAGCGCGTGATAGAGCTTGTTTTGGACCGCCTGGTCCGGCAAGGTTACCTGAGTGACGAACGCTTTACGGACATCTTCGTTCGTCAGCGCTGCGAGCAGGGCCAGGGCCCCGTGAAGATCATCTCCGACCTCGCGGAGCGGGGCATCGACGAACGCCTGGCTCGTTACTACCTTGATCAGCAGTCGGTTGACTGGATCGAGCAGGCGCGGGCGGTGCGGATCCGGCGTTTTGGCGAGGCGCTGCCGGACAACCGCCGCGAGTGGGCCAGGCAGGCGCGATTCCTGGCGAGTCGCGGATTCAGTGCGGAGCAGGTGTACAGCGTGCTGGATCGACGGGCACGCGACGACTAGGTGACAGCACCCGCGGTGGAGACCGCGGTTTTCATAAGGCAGGTCAAAGGGTTCATGACGATAACGAGTGCGGAACTGCGCAGCGCATTTCTCGAGTATTTCCGGAAGCATGGTCACGAAGTCGTGCCCAGCAGCCCGCTGGTGCCCGGCAACGATCCCACGCTGCTGTTCACCAACGCCGGCATGGTGCCGTTCAAGGACGTGTTCCTGGGGCGTGAGGACCGGGGCTATACCCGTGCCTGCTCGTCCCAGCGTTGCGTGCGCGCCGGCGGCAAGCATAACGACCTCGAGAACGTCGGCTATACCGCCCGGCACCACACCTTTTTCGAGATGCTGGGCAACTTCAGCTTCGGCGATTATTTCAAGCGCGAAGCCATTCAGTACGCCTGGGAGTTCCTTACCCGGGTGATCGAGCTGCCGCCCGAGAAGCTGTGGGTGACGGTGTTCGAGGAGGACGACGAGGCCGCCCGGATCTGGCTGGATGAGATCGGTGTCTCGCCGGAGCGCTTCTCCCGCATCGGTGCTCACGACAACTTCTGGTCCATGGGCGATACCGGCCCCTGCGGGCCGTGCTCGGAGATCTTCTATGATCACGGCCCCGACGTCCCCGGTGGTCCGCCCGGAACGCCGGAAGAGGACGGTGATCGCTTCGTCGAGGTCTGGAACCTGGTGTTCATGCAGTACAACCGGTCCGCCGACGGGTCCATGACCGATCTGCCCAAGCCCAGTATCGATACCGGCATGGGGCTGGAGCGTCTTGCTGCCGTCCTCCAGGGCGTGCACAGCAACTTCGAGATCGACCTGTTCCAGAACCTCATCCGGGCGGCGGCCAACGTCACCGGCGCGACGGAGGATCTGGACAACAGCTCCCTCAAGGTCATCGCCGACCACATCCGGGCCTGCGCCTTTCTCATTACCGATGGGGTATTCCCGTCCAACGAGGGGCGCGGTTACGTGCTGCGCCGGATCATCCGTCGTGCCGTGCGTCACGGTTACAAGCTCGGCCAGGAGGAGACCTTCTTCTACCGGCTTGTGCAGCCGCTGGTGGACGAGATGGGTGCGGCCTATCCGGAACTGGTCGAGCAGCAGGTCCAGGTGGAGAAGCTGCTCAAGCGCGAGGAGGAGCAGTTCCAGGAGACCCTGGAGCAGGGGCTCAAGCTGCTCGAGAACGATCTCCGGAGCTTGTCGGGCTCGGAGATTCCGGGGGCCACGGTCTTCAAGCTCTACGATACCTACGGCTTCCCCGTTGATCTCACCGCGGACATAGCCCGCGAACGGGAGCTGACGCTGGACATGGACGGCTTCGAAACCCACATGGAGGATCAGCGCAACCGCGCCCGTGCGGCGAGCCAGTTCCGCGCCGACCACGCCGGCGGTGCCGAGGTTTCTGCGAGCTCCAGTTTTACCGGCTACGAGCAGCTCGAAGACAGTGGCCAGGTGGTGGCACTGTTCGCCGACGGGCGCGCCGTGAACCAGCTCGATGCCGGGCAGACCGGCATGGTGGTGCTGGACCGGACGCCGTTCTATGCCGAGTCCGGTGGCCAGGTTGGCGACACCGGCCTCCTGATGGCGGATGGGGTCGAGTTCGAGGTCGAGGATACCGCGCGCCAGGGCGAGGCGATCGGCCACCTGGGGCGCGTGCGCACCGGGGTGCTGTCAGTGGATCAGACCCTGCAGGCGCAGGTTGACGCCGAGCGCCGCGCCGCCACGCAGCTCAACCATACGGCAACACACCTGCTGCACGCCGTGCTCAGGGAGCGGCTCGGCACGCACGTGCACCAGAAGGGGTCGCTCGTGGCGCCGGATCGGCTGCGTTTCGACATCTCGCACCCGGAGCCCATTGATGCCGATGAACTCCGGCGCATCGAGCAGATCGTCAATGCGCGCATCCGCGTGAACGAGCCGGCGGATATCCGCGTAATGCCCTACGACCGGGCCATCGAGACCGGGGCCATGGCTCTCTTCGGCGAGAAGTACGGCGACGAAGTCCGGGTGGTGCGCTTTGGCGAGTTAACCACGGAGCTCTGCGGTGGTACCCACGTGGGCCGGACCGGCGACATCGGGCTATTCCGCATCGTCGAGGAAACCGGTGTGGCCGCCGGCGTGCGCCGCATCGAGGCAATTACCGGGGCACGCGCCGTGGAGTGGGTGGAAGAGCAGGCGCAAACGCTCGACCGCGCCGCCGAGCTGCTGCGCGCGCGGCCGGAGACCCTGCAGGTGCGTCTGGAGCAGGTGCTCGAGAAGAGCCGCCAGACCGAAAAGGAACTGGAGCGACTGAAGCAGAAGCTCGCAAGCCAGGCCGGTGGTGACCTTGCCGACTCGGCCGTGGACGTGGATGGCGTTCGCGTGGTCGCGTCGACCCTGGAAAGCGGAGACGCCAAGTCCCTGCGCGATACGGTCGACCAGCTCAAGAACAAGCTCGGTTCCGCCGCCGTGGTGCTGGCCGCTGTCGATGGCGACAAGGTGCGCCTGGTTGCCGGTGTCACCAGCGACCTCACGGATCGCGTCAAGGCGGGCGACCTGGTCAACGCCGTGGCGGAGCAGGTCGGCGGCCGCGGCGGTGGCCGTGCCGACATGGCGCAGGCTGGCGGCAGCCAGCCCGATCGGCTGCCGGATGCCATGCAGT
>SLBZ01000131.1 GCA_007126095.1 Aquisalimonas sp. | reverse complement strand
CTGCTGGAGCCGGAGCAGCGTATCGGCCTGGAGCTGACCGAGAGCAAGGCCATGGTGCCCACCGCGGCCGTCAGCGGCATCTACATCGGCCACCCCGAGGCACGCTACTTCGGCCTGGGCAACATCTACCAGGATCAGGTGGAGGACTACGCCAAGCGCAAGGGCATGTCCAAGCGCGAGATGGAAAGCTGGCTGGCGCCGAACCTGGGGTACGAGGCGGACGACTGAGTCCGGTGGCCGAGGTGGCAGGTGTTGGTGGTGGACCTGAAGGTCCACCCTACGCCTGAACCAGGCCAAAAGCGTTCTGAAACCAGTAGGGTGGACCTTCAGGTCCACCATGGCTCTTAGGGCCTGTCATAGCCACCGAGGGTCTACCATGCCTTCGGGAGGTGGACGTGAACGTCCACCCTACGGTTCGGTGGCCCTGGTTACGCCCGGAAACGGCGTTCGGCGATGCGGTCTGCGATCACCTCCGGTGGTTCACCGGTGTCACGGGCCTCGCGGAACACCTGATCGAGCGTGTCACCGATTGCAAGCACCCGCTCGCGCACCTGAGCGGCATCGTAATCGCCCCACTGAGCACCCACGTCGATGACGCCCCCGGCATTGATCACGTAATCCGGCGCATAGAGGATGCCGCGTCGGTGCAGGGCGCGGCCGTGATCCGGGCGCTGGAGCTGGTTGTTGGCGGCGCCGGCGACGATGCGGGCCTGCAACTCGGGAAGGGTGCGGTCATTGATGGCCGCCCCCATGGCACAAGGCGCGTAGACGTCCACTGGTTCGGCGTGGATGGCGTCGACATCCACCACGCGGGCACCGAAGGCCGCCCCGGCGCGTTCCACGGCTGCCGGATTGATGTCACTCACCACCAGCGTCGCGCCGGCCTCGTGCAGGTGCCCGGCCAACCGGTAGCCCACGCTGCCGAGGCCCTGGATGGCCACCCTGAGGCCGCCCAGCTCGTCCCGCTGCAAGGCGTGGCGGACTGCCGCATGGATCCCCGTGAACACACCCAGCGCCGTCGCCGGCGACGGGTCGCCGGTGAGCACTTCGCCATCCGGCCCCCGTGCGGTCATGACACCGGTGACAAATGGGGTCTCCTGCGCCAGCGTCTGCAGATCCGGCACGCTGATGCCGGAGTCCTCGGCGGTGATGTAGCACCCGGACTGCCGCTGGATGAACCGCCCCATGGCGCGCATTAGCGCCGGGGTCTTGTCGCTTGCCGGGTCGCCGATGATCACCGCCTTGCCGCCACCATGGGCCAGGCCGGCCATGGCGTTCTTGTAGGTCATGCCGCGGGAGAGCCGGAGCACGTCTGTGATCGCGGCCCCCTCCGACTCGTAGGGCCACATGCGCAGGCCACCCAGGCCCGGTCCCAATCGGGTGTTGTGCACGGCAATGATGGCGCGCAGGCCGGACTCGGGATCGTGGCCGAAGCAGACCTGCTCGTGGCCGTCGAACTCGTGGTGTTCAAAAATGCTCACGGGCGTCCGTCCCCAGTCGTACTCGGCTCCTCCACCAGTTCGCTGCGCACGCACACCGCCATGTTCCGCGGCATCACCCGTCCACCGCGCTCGAGCAGCAGGGTCTTGGTGAACGCGGCACCGAACAGCAGAATCAACGATGAGTAGTACACCCACAATAGCAACAACACCAGCGAGCCGGCCGCCCCGTAGGGCGATGCCGGTGCCGCGAGCGTGAGATAGGTGGCGATGACGTACCGCCCCACTACGAACAGCACGGCTGTCACCAGCGCGCCCGGAAGCACCTCCCGCCACCTCAGCACCACATCCGGGAGGATGCGGAAGATCATGGCGAACAGCACGGTGATCAACGCCATAGACAGGACGAACTCGGTCATGCCGACAATGCTCGCATGCACCGGCAGCCACTCCTCGGCAAAGCGGATCAGCGCCCGCAGAACCACTGTGACCAGCAGCGACACCAACATCACGAAACCGATCGCAAGCACCACCGCCAGGGACAACAGCCGGTTTTTCGCCAGGATAAGCAGCCCGCTGCGAGTGGGGCGTGCGACCACGCCCCAGATGGCATTCAGGGAGAGCTGCATCTGCGCGAACACGGTGGTGGCACCCACCAGCATGGCGGCCACGCCTATGACGGTCGGCAGCCAGCCCGCCTGCTCCAGGCGCGACGCCGCCACCGCCTGTTCCACCGCCTCGGCCGCATCGGCGCCGATGGCTCCTTCGAGCTGCCCCACGATCTGCCCCTGAGCAGCGTCCTGCCCCAGCACCACGCCAATAATGGCAATGGCGATGATCATCACCGGCGCCAGGGAGAACAGGGTGTAGAACGCCAACGCGCCCGCGTAAGCGAAGGCGTTGCGGTCCAGCCAGAGCTGGACCGTGTCCTTGAGCACCGTGAACCAGAAGCGGCCTGCAGCCAGGGGCATATCTGTTCCTCCTAAGCGGTCGCGAGTGGCCGTTCCCGCCCGGTCAACCACGCTTTGAGCCGCGCGGCCGCATCGTCGATGACCAGGTAGAGGCAGGGCACGACCACGAGCGTGAGCAGCATGCCCATGAGCAGCCCGCCGATCACCGTCAGCGCCAGGGGCTGCATGATCTCGGTCCCGGCGCCCATGCCCACGGCCAGTGGCGTCATGCCCAGCACCGTAGTCAGGGTAGTCATCAGAATCGGCCGCAGGCGCAGCCCACCGGCGGCGACGGTCGCCCGCGCAACGGACAGCCCGGCGTTTCGACGCCCCAGTTCAATGTACTCCACCAGCAGTATGGCGTTGTTCACGACGATGCCGATCAGCAGGATCATGCCGATGAGCACTGGCGCGGAGACCACTGTCCCCGTGGCCCAGAGGATCGCGGTGACGCCGATCATCGACAGCGGCGCCGCACTGATGATCACCAGCGGATTGCTAAGCCGCTCGTACTGGACCGCCAGCACGACGAACACCAGGAACACGGCCAGCAGAATCACCGTTCCCAGTTCCCTGTTGGTTTCCTGGATGGTCTCCCACTGACCGCCGTAGATCAGGCTGTAGCCTTCGGGCAAATCCAGCCCCTCAAGTCGGGCATCCACCTCCGCCATGACGCTGCCCACATCGTTGACGTCGGTGTTGATGTCGCCGCCAACCCGCACGAGCCGGTTCTGATTCTCACGTTCGATGTGCGCCGGGCTGTCGCCAATACGGAACTCGGCCACATCCCGCAGCTGGATCGGTTCGCCGTTGTGCCGGAACAGCAGCAGCTCGCCGAGGGTTTCGATGTCCTGGACCTCGTCCCGGGGCAAGCGCACGCGCACGTCGTACTCCTGGTTGCGGGTCATGAACTGGGTCGGCACCGCCCCGTCCACGGCATTGCGCACGGACTGCCCCACATCCGAGACGCGCAACCCCAGGTCCGCCGCCCGCTCCCGGTCCACCCGCACATTGAGCATGGGGCTTTCGTCTTCGCGGCTGAGCTCGACGCCTTCGAGGCCGGGGATGCCCTCCAGCCGCGAGGTAATTTCCCGCGCCGCGGCGCCCATGGTCTCCAGATCCTCTCCCATGACTCCGATCATCAGATCGTCACCGCGCGTGGCGAACCGCAGCCCGTCAATGCGCGGCGGCCGCACGCTGATGCGGGCACCGGGGATGTCCAGCGCCTCCAGCCGTTGCTGTGCGTCCTCCACCCACCGGCCGGCGGGCATGTCCGGCCGCTCTCCGGCCGGCGCCAGCTGCACCCGGCTGCGTGCCGTGGATGGCCGCTCGTTGATGATGCCACCGCTGAAGTGGCCGCCAACGATGGTGAACATACTCTCCACGTGCGGCATCGCCTGGATTTCCTCCTCCACCAGGCGCTTGGCGGCGTCGGTGTCCCGGGGCGACGTGCCGGGCGGCAGGAACAGGCGCACGTTGACGTTGCCGTCATCCACCTGCGGCAGGAACTCGTTGCCCAGGTCGGTGAAGACCGGCACGGCTGCGGCCATGGCCACAGCCGCGCTGGCGATGACGCCCCAACGCCAGCGCAGGATACACGGCATCACGCGGCGGTAGCCCCCACGGGTGCGATCCATGAGCCAGTTAAAGCCCCGGAACGGGGCTGTGTCGCCCAGATGGCTACGGAACCGGACGCCGCCAAGCACCGCCGCCAGCATGGGAACCAGCGTGACCGCGGCGGCCAGCGTGGCGACGATGGCGAAGGAGATGGTGAGGATCAGCTCCCGGAAGATTAGCGACGCCACGCCGGTGATCAACAGGAACGGCAGCACCGCCGCCAGGTTGGTGGCCGTGCCGGCGGTGATGGCGGAAATCACCTCCCGGGAGCCGTCGTGGGCGGCATCCCTGGCGGATTTGCCCAATTTGTCCCGATGGCGGGAGATGTTCTCCAGCATGACGATGGCGTTGTCCAGCAGCAGGCCGACACCCAGGGCCAGCCCGCCCAGACTCATGATGTTCAGGGTCAGCCCGCCCGCGCCCATCATGGCGAACGTGGCCATGATGGCGATGGGGATGGACAGCCCGATCACGAACGCCTTGCGCAGGCTGCCGAGGAAGAACAGCACCATCAGCATCGCCAGGGTACCGCCGAGCACTGCCGCGGTGGCGACGCCGGTGACGGCGCCACGAACGAAGAACGCCGGGTCGCGCGTGGTCTGGAAGCGAATATCCTCCGGCACGAAGCCCGAGCGCTCCAGGCCGGCCATGGTGTCGTTGAGGCTGTCGACCACCTCCACGGTATTGGCCGCAGGCAGCTTGAATGCGGACACCTGGGCGGCGGACACGCCATTCAGGCGGGCGAGCACGCGCTGCTCCTGGAAGCCGTCGCGCACCTCCGCCACATCGGTGATGGGCACATGCTGGGCATTGTTGCCCGGCATGGGCAGGAGCACATTGCGGATGTCGTCCACGGACGTGAACAGCCCGTCCGTTTTCGCCATCACGTCGAAGGAGTCGGAGGTGACCCAACCGGCGGCGATGTCGGCGTTCTCGCGCGCCAGAGCATCCAGCAGATCATCGAACCCCATCCCGTAGGAGCGCAGGCGCGCCTGGTCGGCGATCACCTCCATCTCGCGCACCATGCCGCCGGCGGCCTCCACCCCCGAGACGCCGTGGATGGCGATCAACTGGGGCACGAGCTGGTTGTCCACCCAGTCCCGCACCGCCGCCTCGGAGCGCACACTGGAACTGAACCCGGCCTGCCAGACCGCGTCCTGGGAGGCGTCGAACTTGTACAGCCGCGGAGGCTCGATGTCGGGCGGCAGCTGGGTGCGGGCCAGCTCCAGATGGCGCGAGGCATCCTGCAGCGCCACGTCCAGGTTGGTGCCGAACTCGAAGAACAGGTTGACGTTGGTGCGCCCCTGGGAGGCGCGGCTGTCGATGGTGACCAGATTCTCGGTGGCGGCGAGCTCGCGCTCGAGCACGCGTGTGACCTGCTCCTCCATGACTTCCGGCGCCACGCCCGGGTAGTTCACGGTCACCCGGATCTGCGGGTACTCCACATGGGGCAGCAGATCCACCGGCAGTCGATCGAGAAAGAACAGCCCCAGAACGAACACCACCGACGCCAGCGCCAGCGTGCCGATGGGCCTGCGGATGGCGGCATTGGCCGGACTTCTACGGTGCCGGGTGATGCGTTCCATGGCGTACTACCTGTTCGTGGCGGCGGGTCAGTCCCGCCAGGTGACGATGCGCACGGCGTCACCGTCCTGCAGATCGCCGGGGTTGCTGGCGAGCACCACGTCGCCCGGCTCCAGCCCGTCGCGGATCTTCGTCCACTCGCCGCGGGAGATGCCGGGTTCCACCGCCCGCTCCACCAGGCGCTCGTCCTCGATGACGAACACGAACCGCCGCCCGTCCCGGTCACTAATGGCATCGGCCGGCACGACCAGCACGTCATCGCGCCGGTCAATTGCCATGCGCATCCGCCCCAGGAACCCGGGCCGCACACCGTCAGCGGCGGCATCCGCGGGCAGCGACACCTCGACGGTGACCAGCCGGCTGTCATGGGACGCCATGGGAAAGACTCTGCGCACTTCGCCGGTAAACTCACGCCCCGGCATGGCGTCCAGCCGGATGGGGACGGACATGCCGGCGCTGAGATGCACGACATCCCGCTCGGACACGCCCGGTCGCATGACCAGTTCGTCCATCACCGCCAGTTCGAACAGGGTCTGCCGGGCATCCACCGCCTCGCCCGGCTCCACGTAGCGCGCGGTAACCACGGCGTCACGGGGCGCCTCGACCCGCCCGAACGCCACGCGACTCTCCCACAGTCGGCGCTCGCTCTCCGCCACCAGCACGGCCGCCTCGTCGCGCTGCAGCTGCGCCGCGCTGGCAACGCCCTGCTCGTTGAGTTCGCGGGTACGTTCGTACTGGCTGCGGACATCCCGTTCCTGGGCCCGGGCGCGGGCCAGTTCCGCCTGCTCTTCGGAAACGTCCAGCCGTGCCATCACGTCGCCCGCCTCAACCCGATCACCGACTTCCGGGCCGACCTCTTCCAACGTTCCGTTCGCCCGGCTGGCCAGCCGGATCTGCACCCGCGGCTGCACGGTGGCCGACACGGACAGTCGGCGCGACAGGTCGCGCGGCTCCATCTCCACCGCGGCCACGGGTGTACGCTGCTGCTCCTCGGATTCGGCCTGCTGCGGCGCGTCGTCACACGCCGCCAGCACCATCGCCGCCAGGATGACCAGACAGAGCGGAATGGTGCGGGTCGCGATGCCCGGTCCCGGCATGGTTGGCTGCCCCCCTCTAACGCTCTGAATGCCCGCCATTCAGACGCGTCTGGCCCTTGGTCACCGGGACGGCAGACAGGTTCACTGCTCGCCGAGCAAACGGGTCGCCTCGACCGGCGTCAGCTCCAGCCCGGCGAGTTCCGCGAGATCGTTGGTCCGGATCATGGACTGGATCTCCTCGACGTACGCCGCGCCCCGCTCCGAATAACGTTCGAGCCCCGTCGCCAGACGCATGCCGGAGAGTCCGCCACCGTCGGCCCGGGCCTGCTCCCGAACGTCCCGGAGGCCGCTGTAGGCGTCACCCACGTTGATGGTATAGAGATAATTGCGCACCGAGGCTCGCAGGTTCGGGAACACGCGCACAAAATGCGTCGCCCCCGCGGCGCGTCGCTCCGGCACGATGCCGCGGTTCTCATGCCACGTCCACACGCCGAAGAGGTTGTTCGCCTCCCGGGTGAACCGCGACTGGCCCCACCCACTCTCGTTGGCCGCCTGGGCCAGGGCCATGTCGGTCGGTACCACATCCACGCGGCGCAGCAACTCCTCCCGGAAGGCAGCGCTGTTGGGATCTCCATCCACGCGGAAGCGCTCCGCCAGCGTCTGCAGCAGCCTTGCCTCGCGGGAATCCGGTGCCACTTCACCCTCGGCGAAGATCATCTGGATCCGCTCGCGCGTGGCCAGCATGATCTGGTTCTCCGCGACCACCAGCGGCAACAGTGAGCGGAAGAACAGCGACTTGCGTTCGTCCACGGTGAGGTCGCCCAGTGGCGGGAATGCACGCACCGACACCGCGGGCACGGTGGATCCCGGCGGCCATTCGTAATCAACGGCGGCGAAGGCCTCCCCCAGCTCGTCGGCCGAGCCGGCGCGAAGCTCCACCAGCGGCGGCAGTACATCCTGACGCTCATCGTAGGTGATGTCCGCCGGCAGCTCGGGGATCTCCTCGGGCAGTTCCTCATCGCGCTCCAGCAACCCGGCCGGCGGCGGGGTCTCGTCGCTCTGCAGCAACGACCAGCCAGCCAGTACCAACAGCACCGCCAGCCCAACCATGCCCGCCAGAACCCAGCGCCGGTGCTCGGTCACGCGCTCCAACCACCCGGAACCTTGTTGTGTCACCTCAATCCTCCCGCGGCATCGGCCGCCTGGTCATTTCCCCTGCGTGCCCGGCCGGGCACTCAGTGTGATGGTCACCTGCCGGCGCTCACCGTTCCGCAATACGGTCACCGTGGCCTCGTCGTCCGGCTGCGTTGCTTCGAGGCTCGCGAACAGCTCGGCGACGCTTGTGGTGGGCTCGCCGTTGACGGCGACGATCACGTCGCCGCCCATGGGCACACGGTGCGGCCCGTGACGCACCTGGCGCCGACTGTCACCGCCGCGCAGGCCAGCTGCCTCCGCCTCGCTTCCGGGTTGAACATGCGTCACCAGAATGCCCTGGCGGACGGGCAGCCCGCCGGCTGACGCCAGCGACGGGGTCAACGCCAGCCCGCGCACATCGATCCAGCCCCGGGTCACGCGCCCCTCGCGGAGAATCTGCCCGACCACGCGGTCCACGGCGTTCACCGGCACCGCCAGGCCGATGCCGACGCTGCCCGGCCCGGGGGAGACCATCATGGTGTTCACGGCAATCACCCGCCCGCGCGAATCCAGCAGCGGACCGCCCGAGTTGCCGGGGTTGATGGCCGCGTCGGTCTGAACGAGATCCCGCATGATGAATCCCGAGCCCGTCTGCACGGGGCGGTTCAGTGCCGAGACCACACCAGTGGTCAGCGTCCCTTCTAGCCCGAACGGGTTCCCCAGCGCGTACACGCTCTGACCGACCTGCAGCTCGTCACTCCTGCCCCGGGGCAGTGTCGTCAGCTCGCGGCCCTGGGGGTCGAACCGCAGCACCGCCAGGTCCAGCTCCGGATCCGTGCCCACCACCTCGGCGCGGTAGAGGCTGCCGTCGTAGAGCGTCACGATCAGGCGCTGACCGCGCTCGACCACGTGGTGGTTGGTGACCACCGTCCCGCGCTGATCGATGATGAACCCGCTACCGGTACCGGAATCCGGGAACGGCCGGCCGAACCGCGTGCGATAGGCGCTCAGCGTGGTGATGTTGACCACGCCACGGATCCGGTCGCGGTAGACGCTGACGGTATTGATCTCGTCGTCCTGCAGCCCATCGGCACGCAGCGGTGGCTGCGGACGCTCCTGCGGTACGCCTTCTGTGAACGGAAACGGCACGCGATCCAGCAGCTCCGGCGCCGGCCGGGGCGGCTCGGTGGTGGCGCAGCCCGCAACAGCGAGCACGCAAGCCGCAACAAGCAGCGCGCGGCAGGCGGATGATGGAAAAACCATACGGGGTGGCCCTTGGCCGACGGTCCACTCAGGGTCACGAACCTGGCGCCGCATTGCAACTCCCGGTGACGCTCCCGCCGCCCCACTCCGTTACAATCACGGATAACGGCACACCCACTGAACAGGAGCACGCCATGGCCGCGGACACCCCGACCGGCGATCTCATGCTGCGCACCCTGGCCATGCCGGCGGACACCAACCCGTCGGGCGACATCTTCGGCGGCTGGCTGCTGTCACAGATGGACGTGGGCGGCAGCCTGCTTGCCGCCGAGTACTCGCGGGGCCGGGTCGCCACGGTGGCGGTGGAATCCATGAAGTTCCACCTGCCCGTGTACGTGGGCGACGTGCTGTGCTGCTACGCCAGCATGCACCGCGTCGGCCGCACCTCCATGACCGTGGATGTGCAGGCCTGGGTCCTGCGCGCCGGTGACCAGCAGCGTGAACGCCTGCTGGTCACCGAAGGCCTGTTCACATACGTGGCCCTTGACGCCGACGGCCGGCCGCGCCCGGTCAAGGACTGATCCGTGACAGTCACCATCGACGCCATCCGCGAAGCGGCCGGGAAGCTCGAAGGCAGCATCCAGTGCACCCGCTGCGACCGCTCCCGCACTCTCTCGGCCATGCTTGGCGCGGAGCTGTACCTGAAGTTCGAGAACCACCAGTTCACCGCGGCGTTCAAGGAACGCGGCGCGCTGAATCGCCTGCTGGCACTTTCGCCGGAGGAAAGGGCGCGGGGCGTCATTGCCATGTCCGCGGGCAACCACGCCCAGGCACTGGCCTACCACGCCAGCCGGCTCGGGATCGGCGCAACCATCGTCATGCCCCGGCACACGCCGAACATGAAAGTCGCCAACACGCGCCGTTTCGGCGCCGACGTGCGGCTGGAAGGTGACGGCGTCGCCGAGGCCGGCGCCTTCGCCGAGCGCCTCGCCGCCGAACGCGGTCATGTGTTCGTCCACCCCTATGACGACGACCACGTCATTGCCGGCCAGGGCACCATTGCGCTGGAAATGCTGGCGGCCGTACCGGACCTGGATACCCTGGTGGTGCCCATCGGCGGCGGCGGCCTTATCGGTGGCATGGCCGTCGCCGCCCGCGCGATCAAGCCGGACATCGAAATCATCGGCGTGCAGAGCAGCCGCTTTCCGGCCATGAAACAGGCCATCGCCGGCGATCCCGTGTCCACGGGGCCGGCGACCATTGCCGAAGGCATCGCCGTGAAGGTGCCCGGCCAGCGCACCCTGCCCCTGATCCGCGACTTGGTCTCCGACATCCTGCTGGTGGAAGAAGCGCACCTGGAGCAGGCCATTCTCCTGCTCCTGGAGATCGAGAAGACGGTGGTGGAGGGCGCGGGCGCCGCCGGCCTCGCCGCGATCCTGGCGCACCCGGAGCGATTCCGCGACCGGCGCGTGGGCACCGTGCTGTGCGGGGGCAACATCGACCTGCTGCCCCTGTCATCGGTAATCCAGCGCGGCCTCGTGCGCACCGACCGTGTGGTGCGGGTGCGCGTGGGCGTGCCGGATGTACCCGGCGCCCTGGCGGACCTGACGCGGGTGCTGGCCGACCACAACGCCGGCATCATCCAGATCGCGCATCAGCGCCAGTTCACCGATCTACCCCTGCGAGCGGTGGAGGTGGAGACCACCCTGGAGACCCTGGGTGCCGATCACACCCGGGAGCTGATCCAGGCATTGCGCGACCACGGCTACGACCCCGTGCTGCCCGACCGGGCGGATCACCCTGACATGCACCCGGACGAACGGCGCAGTACGCCATGAGGCGGCGCCGACACGGTCGGCGACTGGCAAGTCTGGCCGCCGTTCTCGCCATCTTCACGGCAATTTTCGCCAGCAACGTCCCCACGCCGCTGTACGCGGTGTGGCAGGTGCATTGGGGCTTCACGTCCACGGCGCTGACGGCGGTGTTTGCGGTGTACGTGGTGGGCGTCATCGCCATGCTGCCCACCATCGGCGCCCTGTCGGACCTGGCCGGCCGCCGCGAAGTGCTGGTGCCCGGCCTGCTCTGCATCGCGGCGGCAAGCATCGTGTTCGCCGTGGCCGCCGACATCTACTGGCTCGGCGCCGGCCGCCTGCTCACCGGCGTGGGCACCGGGATCGTCACCGGCACCGCCACGGCGGCCCTGGTGGAGCTGGATCCCGACAACAACTGGGTGCGCGCGGCGGCCATCTCGGCGCTCACCTTCACGGCCGGTGCCACGGCCGGGCCGCTGTTCAGCTCCGCCCTGCTGCACCTGGATCTCTGGCCGCTGGTCACGCCGTTCATGGTGGTGGGCTGCCTGGCACTGACCACGGCCGTCCTTCTCGTATCCGTACGCTGGCCCCGGCGAATCGGCCGCAAGCGGCCCGGCTTTCGCCTGCGGGACTGGCGGCCCACGCGTCTGTCCGTGCCCCGCCCCATTCTCGGCAGCTTTCTGTTCGCCGGTGCCGCCATGTGCCTGTCCTGGTCGGCGGGCAGCCTGTACGCGTCCCTGGGGCCATCGCTGGCGACCGAGCTGGTGGCTATCGACAATCGCGCGCTGGCGGGGCTTTATGCCGCCGCGTTCCAGCTCGTGGCCGGCATCGGTCAGTTCGCTGCCCGGCGTCAGGAGCCGCGGCAGACGCTGCTGTTCGGCCCCATTCTCCTGGCGGCCGGCATGACCATCTGCGTCACCGGCATCGTGCTGGTCTCGCCGCTGGTCTTCGCGCTCGGCACGGTCACCACGGCGTTCGGGGCCGGCGTCACGGCCATAGGCGCGGTGGCAACGGTCAGTCGCGAGGCACCGGCGGAACGCCGGGGCGAGATCGTTTCCAGCTTCTACGTGCTGGCCTACCTGACCATGGCCTCGGTGGTGCTTGGGGTGGGCTCTGCCAGTGACTGGATCGGCCTGCGGCAGACCATGGTCGGCCTGGGTGGTCTCACCCTGCTGGCGGCGGGTATGGTGATCGCAGTGGGGCTGCGCAGCGGCCGCGCCGGCGTCCGCCGGCCCTCGCAGCCCGCCGCCGACAGGAACAACTCACGACAACCCGAGGCATGACACCATGCAATACCTGCACACCATGGTCCGGATCAGCGATATCGACGACTCCCTCGATTTCTACTGCAACAAACTCGGCATGGTGGAAATCAGCCGCAGGGAGGTGAAAGCCGGCCGCTTCACGCTGATCTTCCTGGCGGCGCCGGAGGACGCGGAACGGGCCCGGGAGGACAAGGCGCCCATGATCGAGCTGACCTGGAACTGGGATCCGGAAGAGCTGGACGGCGGCCGCAACTTCGGCCACCTGGCCTATCGGGTCCAGGACATCTACGCTCTGTGCCGGTCGCTCATGGACGCCGGCGTCACCATCAACCGCCCGCCCCGCGACGGCCGCATGGCGTTCGTGCGCTCGCCGGACGGGGTCTCCATCGAGCTGCTGCAAAAGGGCGACCCGCTGCCGGAGCAGGAGCCGTGGAAGTCCATGGAGAACGTCGGGACCTGGTAGCCCCATGGGCGTTACGGATTGGCCGGGCGGGTATGCCGGAACGGGTGGGCGCCGGACCTGAAGGTCCGGCCTACGCCCGAATAACCCGAATAACCCGAATAACCCGAATAACCCGAATAACCCGAATAACCGGGACATCCGGGCATTCGTAGGGTGGACCTTCAGGTCCACCGAACCATCACACGACGATCCACCCCACGGTCGCGTTACTGCGTCGGGTCGTCGCCTACCTGCACCAACAACTTGCCGAAATTCTTGCCGGTGAGCAGCCCCTGGAACGCCGACACGGCGTTCTCCAGCCCCTGCACCACGTCGTTGCGGTACTTGATCTCACCGCTCTTCACCAACGGCGCGACGGTCTTGAAGAACTCGCCGCGGCGCTCCGCGTGGTCGAACTGGATGAAGCCGCGCACGGTCAGCCGCTTGGTCAGGATGTGACGCATGAAACCCGAGAGTTTGTCCGGGCCTTCCGGCGCGCTGGTCTCGTTGTAGTGGGCGATCAGGCCGCACACGGGGATGCGTGCGAACTCGTTGAGCAGCGGCAGCACCGCCGCCTGCACCTTGCCGCCCACGTTCTCCCAGTAGATGTCGACACCGTCCGGGCACGCCGCCGCCAGATCCTGCTCGAAGGTCGGGGAGCGGTGATCGACACAGGCGTCAAACCCCATGGATTCGGTAACAAACCGGCACTTGTCCGGCCCGCCGGCAACCCCCACGGCCCGGCAGCCCCAGTGCTGGGCGAGCTGGCCGACCACCTGCCCCACGGCGCCGCTGGCGGCAGAGACGACCACCGTCTCGCCTTTCTGCGGCCGGCCGTGCTCCACCGTGCCCACATAGGCAGTAAAGCCGGGCATGCCGAGTACGCCCACGGCAGTGCTGATCGGCGCATCGTCCGGGTTGAGGCGTTTCAGCCCTTTGGGATTGACGGCGGCATAGGCCTGCCAGCCGGTGTGCGCCAGGGCCAGATCGCCGGCCTGCCAGTCCGGGCTGCGCGATTCCACCACTTCGCAGACCGTGCCGCCCTCCATGACGCCGCCCACTTCCACGGACTGCGCATAGGACTTGGCGGCACTCATGCGCCCGCGCATGTACGGGTCCAGGGACAGGTAAATGGTACGCAGCAGGACCTGGCCGTCGGCCGGTTCGGGCATGGGCGCCGACTCCAGCTTCAGGTGCGACTCGTCGGGCATGCCTTCCGGGCGTGCGGCCAGCACAATGCGTTGATTCTCTGCCATTGGTGTCGTTCTCCCCCTTGGTATTCGATAAAGCCTTGGATCGGGTCACTGAGCATAGCAGCAATGCGCCACCGCACGAGAGACGCGCGCCGCTGCCACCCTTGATCTGCGTCAACGGACCTCCCGGGCGGTCGTGGTCTACTGCCCGGCATGGCGCGTTAGCAATCGACCGGCCGTCGGGCCGCCGGAGGACTCCATGAACGCCTGCATTCAGGACATCATCGTGCCGGTGGACGGCTCGGATCATGCCGGCGCCGCCGTGCGTTACGCTTCCCGCATGGCGCGCACGCTGGATGCCGACATCCATCTCGTGCACGCCTTCCCGGGTTCCATTCAGCACGTGATGGAAACCCTCGGCCGCAGCCCGGGAGACGCCAGCGCCGAGCGGCTCACCGCGGAAGCCTTCGAGACCCTGCGCAATGGCAGCGCCCGCCGCGCATTCCAGCACGCCCGCGAGTACCTGGGGGATGCCGACAACGTCACCGAGCACGTCCTCGACGGCAAGCCGCCGTCTGCCATCGCGGCTTTCGTGGGCGACGGCCACGACGTCCAGGTGGTCATGGGCCGCCGCGGGCTTGGCCGTGTGCAGGAGCTGTTGCTCGGCAGCGTGAGCGAGCGTGTCATCCAGAGCGTCCGGCAGCCGGTGACCGTGGTCACGGCCGGTCGGGAATCGGTGGAGGCCCGCGACGGCGGGCCCGTCCCCTTTGTCGTGCCGGTGGACGGCTCCCGTCCGTCCGGCAAGGCAGCAGAATACGCGGCCCGACTCGCCGCACGCAGTGGCGCCGCCATTCACCTGCTGCACGCCTTCCCGGGGCTAATGGGCATCGACCCCAGTCACAACGCCATGATCTCCACGACGGGGACAGACGCAGTATCACGCCGCACGCTCAGCCAGATGGCGCGGCAGAGCGCCGAGGATGCGTTCAGGACCGCCCGCGATGCCATGGGCGACGCCCTGGACGCGGACACGGATGTGGTCCACGTTCGTCGCCACGACAACCCGGCGCGGGCCATCAATCAGTATGTGCGGGACCTGGGCCCGGCCGAGGTGGTCTTGGGCCGGCGCGGCCTCAATCGCATCGAGTCCCTGCTGGGAAGCGTGAGCCAGCGCGTCATTCACGGCGCAGCCTGTCCGGTTACCGTGCTCGGGTGAGAACTGGTTGATTGAATCGTTGATCGCTTCCGGTCAAGCTTCAGGCTCCATATCCGAAGCTGATCCGCGAGCACCGCTTCAGTGCGGGTACTGACGCAGGATACCGACACCGCAACGACGCGCCTTGCCCGCCTCACCCACTGGCTGCGCGCGGTGCATACAGCCGCCTACCTGGATGCCAAGGGCGTCTACCTGGGGCGGTTCTCCGTTGTCGCAACCTTTATCGCGGCGCTCTTCGTGATCAGCAACCTGGCCTGGGACTACGCCATCGACCCGGGCAACATGGGCAGCGTCGCCTGGATTCGACTGTTCCAGACCGCTTCAGTGATCCTGCTGGGCGCGATCATGCTGGCCAATCCGGCCCACAATGCGCACAGCAGCCTGAAACGAGACGCCGAGACAGACACTCTCACCGGCATCCCCAATCGCCGCTGCTTCCTTCGCGTGGGCGAACACCTGGTGGAGCGGGCGGCGCTCGAACGCAGGCCAATGAGCGTGATCTTCATCGACGTGGACCACTTCAAGGCGATCAACGACGACTATGGACACATCTGCGGCGACCATCTGCTTCGACAGATCGCGGCTCGCATCGAACGATGCACCCGCATCGAGGATCTGGCCACCCGATTCGGCGGCGAAGAGTTCGCCATCATCCTACCAGGCGCGGACGCGGCAACGGCACGGATGCTGGCAGAGAAGATCTGTGAGCAAGTCGCGGAGAGGCCGTTCCAGGGGCCGAACGGCACCGATCATGCCATCCCCGTTACCGTGAGTGTCGGTCTGGCATCGGCAGCTCCCGCTATGGAGGCCGTCACCCTCCAGGAACTGACCAGGCGCGCCGACGACGCGGCGTACCGCGCAAAGCGCGCCGGCCGCCACCGGGTGGAGATCCACCAGGGCTGAGCGGACGCGCAGCCGATACTCCGGGCCAGTACCTGATGACTCCTGGCTCCACTGGCCATCCGCCTGCCCCGCCCGAAAACCCGCCAGCGCGGCATCGCAACACGTTGCTTTCAAAAGCAATCCTGTTTGACATCCATAAGAACCTGGCATTAAATGACGAATGAGTCATGTCTCATGTAATGCGACTGACTTCGACAAAAACACCAAAGCGCCGACGCAGACGCGTTCGATTGCCTGACCGGCGCACAATGAGGAGAAGAACAATGACGATAAGGACAAATCCGACCAGTTCCTGGCGCCTGTTCACCTTCGCCGCCCCTCTGGCGGCCCTGGTGCTACTCTTCTCGCCGTTCGACCGTGCCATTGCCATCGACTGCGGCCCAGGCTTTGAAAGCTTGCCCGGCTGCAGCGACTCCGGCAGTGACGAGGGGGGCTCCAGCGGTGGTGACGCAGCAGAGGGCGCCTGGAGCGAAGAGACCATCGCCGGCATGAACGTACAGATCTACATGCCCGATTCCGAGCCCGTGCTCGGCGACGAACGCGCACTGATGGTCAACCTGCACGGCTGCACCCAGACAAACACCGACCTGATGAACGCCGGCAACTGGGAGGCCACGGCCGATGAGTTCGGCATGGTCGTGGTCCTGCCCAATGCCCCTGGCGGCGGCGTGCTGCTCGGCTGCTGGGACTACTACGACAGCAACCACACGCGCACCAACCGCCACAACGGTAACCTGCTGGACCTTGTGGGCGAGATGCTCGACCGCAACGACATGACGGTAGACCCCGATCAGGTCTACATCAGCGGGCTGTCCTCCGGTGGCTCGCAAGCCATGGTGATGGGCTGCCTGGCACCGGACGTCTTTGCCGGCTTCGGCAACAATGCGGGCCCGACGGTGGGCACTGGTTCCGGGGATATCGGCTTCGTCTCCACCAGCGAGGCCCAGGGCCGCAACACCTGTGAAGACTTCGCCGGCAACAACACCTCCGAGTTCGACACGCAGATCGCTTCCGTGATCTACGGCGACAATGACGACATCGTTGCCCCGGGCTACAACCCGCTGAACGCCGACATCATGGCCAGCATCTACGGCGCCGATGCCACTTCGCCCTTCAGCCTGGACGACCTGCGCGGCAACAATACCAGCGGCTCCGGCACCCTGTTCGAGGATGCCGACGGGCCGCGGGTGTCACTGATCCAGAACACCGGGATGGGGCATAACTGGCCGGCCGGTGCCGGCAACGGTGGCAGCTACATCACCAGCAACAGCATCGATTACCCCCATTACCTCACCACCTACCTCTTCGCCAACAATCGCCGTATTGATGATGCGCCGGACGATCCCGGTAACGGCGACGATGGCAACGGGGATGATGGTAACGGTGACGACGG
>SLBZ01000112.1 GCA_007126095.1 Aquisalimonas sp. | reverse complement strand
GCAGCTCGGAAGTGGATGGCTTTTTCTTCAGCCCCGGCACGTCGCGCAGCTCGAAGAAGAGCTCCATGGCTTCCTTGAGCAGATCCTTCTTGACGCCCGGGAAATGGACATCGACGATCTGCGCCATGGTCTCCTTGTCGGGGAAGTTGATGTAGTGGAAGAAGCACCGGCGCAGGAACGCGTCCGGGAGCTCTTTTTCGTTGTTGCTGGTGATGACGATGATGGGGCGGTGTTTCGTGCGCACCATCTGCTGGGTCTCGTAGACGTAGAACTCCATGCGATCCAGTTCCCGGAGCAGGTCGTTGGGGAACTCGATATCCGCCTTGTCGATCTCGTCGATGAGCAACACCGGCTGGGTGTCCGACTCGAAACAGTGCCACAGCGGGCCCTTGACGATGTAGTTGGCGATGTCGTGGACGCGGTCGTCGCCCAGCTGCGAATCGCGCAGGCGCGACACGGCATCGTACTCGTACAGCCCCTGCTGCGCCTTGGTGGTGGACTTCACGTGCCATTCGAAAAACGGCAGCCCGAGACCGCTGGCCACCTGCTCGGCCAGCAGGGTCTTGCCGGTGCCCGGCTCGCCCTTGATCAGCAACGGGCGCTGCAGCGCCGATGCGGCGTTCACCGCCATGGTCAGATCGCCAGTGGCAACGTAGGAATCAGTACCCTTGAATTGCATGCTGTCCTTCCCGACCGCGGCGCATGGGCACCGCGGAGTCTGTCGATGAATCCGAAGGCACACCCGAAACGGCGCGCCCGCCAATGGCCGCGAAGTTTAACATGACTGCCCCTGGACGCCGATCATGGCCGCAGCAACAGTCCCACCACCTCCGTGGCCCGGTCCAGATCCGGCTCATTGTGCATGGCGATAAGCGGATAGAGATACGACTCGCCGATACACACAATGACGTAGGCCAGGGTCTGCGTATCCAGATGCAGGTGTCGGCCATTCTCGCGGACGTCCTTTTCCAGCAGCCCCTGTAGTGCCGCCATGAGCCGAACCCGTACCATGCCGTCGGGACGCGTGAGCAGGCGCAGCGCGAAGGCCGACTCATCCCGAAGAAACTGGAGGAACGCCTCCGACTGCCCGAGATACCGGTTGTAACGACGGTAGGTACCGATAAAATCCGGCTCGCCCGACGCCTGGGCGTCCTGCCGTGCCCTGGTCAGGGTGTCGCGACTCAGGGACCACAACACCTCCGACACCAGATGCTCGCGGTTGCCCATATGGCGATAGATGGTAATCCGGCTCAACCCGAGCCGAGTGGCGATCTCGCCGATATCCAGCCGCTCATGCGCCAGGAACATGGTTCGTGCCTGCCGCAGAATCTCTGCCTGCCGCGGCCCCGCAGATACCCCGGGACTGTCCGTGCCCGCCTGCCCTGTACCCGTTGTCATTCGCTGTCCGTCTTTCGTACGATTGTGCGGAGCACCATATCAAAAAATAGCGCGACACCTCGGCAGCGAACCATTCGCCATCGTCGCGGTCAACGAAGCGGGCAGGGTTGCGGACCATGACAGGCCAAAGAGTCGTGACGGGGTCCGCGGGTGCGGTGCGAGCAACGCCGCTGGCGCGAGAATGTGTAGTGAACTAATCTGGGGCCGCTCGTCGGCCTGGAACCTGGGGAGCCAGTCATGGATCTTGATCCGCTGTTGTTGTCTCGCATCCAGTTCGCCTTCGTGGTGTCCTGGCACATTATTTTTCCCGCTTTCACCATCGGCCTCGCCTCCTACATTGCGGTACTGGAGGGGTTGTACTTCAAGACCAACAACCCGGTCTATCTCCGGCTGTCGAAGTTCTGGATCAAGATCTTCGCCGTTTCGTTCGGCATGGGGGTGGTCTCCGGGATCGTGATGTCGTTCCAGTTCGGCACCAACTGGAGTGCGTTCTCCTATGCGTCCGCCAACTTCATGGGGCCGGTGCTGAGCTACGAAGTGGTCACCGCATTCTTCCTCGAAGCGACCTTCCTAGGTGTGCTGCTGTTCGGGCGCAGCAAGGTGCCCCAGGGCGCGCATCTGTTCGCCGCCTGCATGGTGGCCATCGGCACGTTCATTTCGTCGTTCTGGATTCTTTCCGCGAACAGCTGGATGCAAACACCGGCCGGCGTGGAGATGATCGATGGCGTGTTCCACGTCACCAGCTGGTTCGAGGCGATCTTCAACCCCTCGTTCCATGTCCGGTTCGCGCACATGGTCCTCGCCGCCTTCCTCACCACCGGCTTCTTCGTAGTGGGTGTGAGCGCCTGGTACCTGCTCCGGCGCAAGGCGACCGAGTCCGCGAAGATCATGTTCTCCATGACGCTCTGGCTGCTGGCGGTGCTGGCCCCCGCCCAGGTGATCATGGGCGACCTTCACGGCCTCAACACGCTGGAACACCAGCCGGAGAAGGTCGCGGCCATGGAGGGGAACTGGGAGACCCGCGGCAACGTGCCGCTGCTGCTGTTTGCCATTCCGGACGCCGAACAGGAGACCAACCACTTCGAGATCGGCATTCCCAGCCTGGCGAGCGTCATCCTCAAGCACGACCCCGCAGGCGAGGTGCCGGGCCTGAAGGACTGGGCGCCGGAAGACCGCCCCGTGGTAGGCGTGGTGTTCTGGTCCTTCCGGGTCATGGTGGCCATCGGCTTTCTGATGGTTGCCGTGGTGGCGGCGAGCCTGTTCCTGCGCTGGCGCGGACGGCTCTACGACGCGAGCTGGTTCCACCGGGTCTGTGTCGCCATGATGCCCATGAGTTTCATCGCCGTGCTTGCCGGCTGGCTCACCACGGAGACAGGGCGATTCCCATGGGTGGTGCACGGCATGATGCGTGTCGAAGACGGGCTGACCCCGGCGCTCACGGGTGGCGCGGCGCTCACGTCGCTGCTGGTCTACATCGCCGTCTACGCGGTCGTCTTCGCTGCCGGTGCGTACTACATCCTCAAGCTTGTCCAGGCGGGACCGGACAAGGAAGACGCGAGCGTCCGTGACGTGCATGCTGAATACCGGCGCCGGCCTGCGCGGCCCATGTCGGCTGCGGACGAAGCCCTGGATACGCAGGAGTAACTGCAATGGATACAATCGACCTGACACTGATCTGGGCGCTGATCATCGCGGTTGGCGTGTTCATGTACGTGCTCATGGACGGCTTCGACCTGGGCGTGGGCATTCTCTTCCCCTTTGCACCGGGGGAAGAGGCCCGCGATACCATCATGAACACAGTGGCGCCGGTATGGGACGGCAACGAGACTTGGCTGGTGCTGGGCGGCGCCGGGCTGCTCGGCGCCTTCCCGATGGTCTACTCCATCCTGCTGCCGGCGCTGTACCTGCCGGTGTTGTTCATGCTGGTGGCGCTGATATTCCGCGGTGTCGCCTTCGAGTTCCGTTTCAAGGCAAAGCGCTCGAAGTGGCTCTGGGATATCTCCTTCAACGTGGGCTCCACCCTGGCCGCATTCACCCAGGGCATCATCCTGGGTGCGTTCATTCAGGGGTTCGAGGTTCAGGACGGAACCTATGTTGGCGGCATGTTCGACTGGCTTACACCGTTCAGCATCATGACCGGGTTCGGCCTGATAGCCGGTTATGCACTCATCGGCTGCGCCTGGATTATCATGAAAACGATTGGCGATGTACGCGAGTGGGCCTACAGCATTGCCGACCGCCTGCTGCTGATCACGCTGCTCGCGGTGGCGGTGGTCAGCGTCTGGACACCGCTGATGCACGACGCCATCGCGCAGCGCTGGTTCTCGCTGCCGAATCTGTTCTATTTCGCACCGGTGCCGATTGTTACCGCGGGTATCGCCCTGCTGTTCTACCGTGCTCTGCACCAGCGCAATGACTTCCTGCCGTTCTTCTGTGCGCTCGGGTTGTACATCCTCAGCTACACCGGCCTCGCCATCAGCCTCTGGCCGAACGTGATCCAGCCGGACATCACGCTCTGGGACGCGGCCTCGGCGCCGGAATCCCAGCTTTTCCTGCTGCTGGGCGTGCTGTTCACCCTGCCGATCATTCTCGGTTACACCACGTGGACGTACTGGGTGTTCCGCGGCAAAGTCACCAAGGATTCGGTGGGCTATCACTAACGCCATGAGGACAGCGTGACTGCCACGCCCCCGAACAGCAGAGACGCGGCAAAGGCGGACAAACAGTGGCTGGCGGCGCGGGCCGCTCTTGCGGGAGCCCCGCGCCGGGTCAGCACACTGGCCGGCACCATTGGCGGCTGGCTGGTCATTCCCCAGGCCGGACTGATCGCCTGGCTGGTGCATGAGGTGACGGCCGCCGGCGCCGGCCTCGGCGAGGTTGCCGGGCTGCTCGCTGCGCTCCTGCTGACCTTTCTTGCCCGGGCGGGTTGCACCGCTGCGCAGGAATGGGCGGCGGCCGATGCGGCGTGCCGGGTTCACGAGCGTACGCGCCGCGAAGTGGTCAGCCACCTGTTCCAGCTCGGGCCGTCCGGACTCGCCCGCCACCCGACAGGCGGGCTCGCTTCCGCGGCCATCGACCAGATCAGTGCGCTTGGCCCCTATGTATCGCGTTACCAGCCGCAACTGATCATCACCGTCGCCGTGCCGGTTGTCCTGCTCGCCACCGTGTTCGCGCTGGACTGGCTTGCCGGCCTGCTGCTGTTTTTGGCAGCACCGCTGATTCCAGCATTCATGGCGATCGTGGGCATGGGCGCAGACGCGGTCAGCCGCAGCCAGCACCAGGCCCTGGCACGACTGGGCGGCCATTTCCTTGACCGCCTCCACGGGCTCGACCTGCTTCGCCACATGGGCCGCGCGGAGGCAGAAGCGGATCACCTCGCACGAGTGGGCGATGATTACCGACGCCGCACCATGGCGGTGCTGCGGATCGCTTTCCTCTCCTCTGCCGTGCTGGAGTTCTTCAGCTCCGTCGCCATCGCCATGGTCGCCGTATACGTGGGCATGGGGCTGCTCGGGTACATCTCGTTTGGCCCGGCCCCGGAACTCACGTTGTTCAGCGGGCTGTTCGTGCTGCTCCTGGCACCGGAGTTCTTTCAGCCGTTACGGCAGCTCGCCCAGCACTACCACGACCGTGCCGCCGCCCTGGGCGCAGCAGCCGAGCTCCGCGCACTGACGGACATCCGGTCACCCATGCCGGTAGCCGGCTCGACCCCGCCGCCGACCGCACCGCCGGAATTCGTTCTCCATGGCGTCACGGTGGTGGGCGACGGCGGCGAACATATGCTGAAGCCCGTCAACCTGACCATTAACCCCGGAGAGACGGTGGTGCTGACCGGGCCCTCCGGCGTCGGCAAATCCACCCTCCTGCACGCAATCGCCGGCTTTCGGCGCATCGAAGACGGTGTACTGACGGTGAACGGCACACCATTGGAGAGAATCGACCTGAGTGCCTGGCAGGGCCAGCTCGGCTGGCTGGCCCAGGTGCCTCACCTGTTCCCGGGCACGTTGCGGGAAAACCTGCTGCTCGATGAAACAAGCGCCGAAGACGAGCCCCGCATCCGCGATGCCCTCCACCGTGCGGGCCTGGAGCGCGTGTTGGCGCATTTGCCCGATGGCCTTGAGACACGCGTTGGCGAACACGGCAGCGGCATTTCGGGCGGTGAGGGGCAGCGCGTGGCACTCGCCCGCGCTCTGCTTCGCCAGGCACCGGTGCTGCTTGTGGACGAGCCCACCGCGAGCCTCGATCCGGACACCACGGCAATCATCACTGACGCGCTGCGAGGCGAATCCGAGCGGGGGGCGACAATCATCGTTGCCACCCACACCCCCGACGATTATCCGTGGGCCCACCAGGTGATTGCGCTGACCCGGAACGGGAGCCGCGCCGATGGATGAATTCCGCCCCCTGCTCCGCCTGCACGCGCCGCGATGGCCCTGGTTGCTCGCCGGTGCAGTGCTCATGCTCATGGCAACGCTGGCCAGCTTCGGCCTGCTCGCGCTCTCGGGCTGGTTCATCACCGCCACGGGGCTGGCAGGCATTGCGATGGCGGCAGGCAGCACGGTGATGCTGGACATCTACCGACCGGGAGCCGGAATCCGCTTCTTCGCCGTCGGCCGGGCCGTCAGCCGTTACGGTGAGCGCCTCGTCACCCATGAGGCCGTGTTCCGCCTGCTTGCCGACCTGCGCATATGGATGTTCCGGCGGTTGATGCAGCTCGACCTGCAGGGCCTGGCGTCTCTTCGTAGCGGCGACACCCTGGCCCGGCTGACGGCCGACGTGGACCGCCTGGACCAGTTCTACCTGCGGCTGCTGGCCCCGGTCGCCGTGGCCGCGATCGGACTGATCATCGCCGCGGCGGTGCTGGCCCTGTTCGCACCGCCGGCGGCCACGGCCGTTGCCTTGATCCTCGGGGCCACCGCGATCGCTGCCGCCCTGCTCGGTCTGCGGCTGACGAAACGGCCCGGGGAGCAGGTCGTCATCCTGTCCGGGCACCTGCGCGATCACCTGGTGCTGTCCCTGCGTGGCGCCGCCGAACTGCGGATCTACGGCCGTGAACCCGACGCACTCCACCATCAGGGTGAACTCTCCAGGGACCATGAGCGCGCCAACCGTACACTGTCCCGACTGTCCGGGCTGACCCAGGCTGGCGGCAACCTGGCGACATTCGTCAGCGTCTGGGCGGCAGCCGTGCTGGCAATTCCCCTCGTCCAGTCCGGCGCCCTCACCGGGCCCGGCTTCGGGTTGGTGTTGCTCGGAACCCTCGCGCTTGCCGAGCTCGTGACGCCGCTGCCAATGGCAACCCAGGCTCTGGCCCATGTTCGCGCAGCCGCGCGCCGGGTCGCTGGTGCTGCTCCAGATGCGCCATTGCCGCACCGGGGAGAGAGTGGGCCCGGCGACGGCACGGTGGTCATGGCCGACGTGCACTACAGGCACCACCCCGGCACCACCCCGATTCTTGACGGCATTGCGTTGACGGTCCGGCCTGGCGACCGCTTCGCGATTACCGGGCCGAGTGGCACCGGCAAGAGCACCCTGCTGCAGCTGATTACCGGGGCCCTGTCACCGGATAGCGGCACTATCGAAGTCGGCGGGACTCCGATTGCCGCAATGTCTCCGGAGGCCATCGGCCAGCGGGCCGCATGGATGCCCCAACGGACGATGGTCTTCAACGGCACCGTGGCGGACAATCTGCGCATGGCCGCCCCGGAGGCCTCGCAACAGTCCCTCTGGCACGCGCTGTGGATGGCGTGCCTGGACCAGACTGTCGCCGAGTTGCCACAGGGGCTTGAGACCTGGCTCGGTGAGGCGGGACGACAACTCTCCGGCGGCGAAGCACGACGCCTGACTCTGGCCAGAACACTGCTCCGGCCGGCACCCGTGCTACTGCTGGACGAGCCCGTGCGCGGACTCGACCGGGACAGTGCCCTCGCCGTGATGGAGCGCCTGGCGCACAACGACCCGGCGGAGCGCGCCATGGTCGTGGTCACCCACGCACCAGAACTGCTGCCAACCACTTTCCTCCACCTTCAGCTGAGCAACGGGCGACTCGAACCCGGCGTTTGATATACTCCATACCTCTGACCCGGGCTCGAACCCGTCGGCAGGCCCTGCACCGCACAGGAGGATGGCCACGTTGTCCAACCAGCGCCCCGTACCGCCCGAGTACATCACGCGCGGCCAGCGGATTGTCGAGGACATGCACTCCGAGTATCAGCACATCGTGGTCGCCCACGACCCGGACTACGGCCACGTCCTGTACCTGGACGATGATCTCCAGATCGCCGAATCGGATCACGCTTACAACCGCGCCATGATCGACCCGCTGGTGCAGGCTGGCCTCACGGGGCGCGTGCTCATCCTCGGCGGGGGCGACGGCGGCGTGCTCAAGGCGGCGGTACACGGCGGCGTGCACGACGCGACGCTGGTGGATATCGATGGCAAGGTGCTGGAGCTGGCGCAGCGCTATTTCCCAGGACTGTGCGAGGACGCGTTCACCGCGACCAACGCCCGCGTGGTGGTCGGCGATGCATTCGCATGGCTCGACGACGCCAGGGGCTACGACGGCATCGTCTACGATCTGACCATGGAGCCGGTTCGGGCGAACCAGTCCCGCCTGGAGTTCATCGAGGAGATCGTCGGCCGCATTGCGGCCAGCCTGCAGCCCGAGGGGATGCTCACCATGCAGTGCTGCAGCGAGCATCAGCCACAGCTCCGGCGGGAAATCCACGACGCGCTGAGCCGCCATTTCACCGCCGTTGCCGATTACCCGGTAGTCGTCCCTTCCTATCACGAACAATGGATTTTCGCGCACGCCCGCTACCCGGCCCGGCGGTGAGCGAATCCGGCCCGCCCCGTGTGCCGAGAGCCTGGTGTGTTTAGAATCACGCTTGCGGGACACAGAGCGGCGCGACCCGCCCACCGCAACGCACTACAGATCCGGTCAAGGGAGACCCTACGTGGACTACACGGCACTGAAAGACTTCGTCGACGCTCAGTGGCAGGACACGATCCTGGACGAGCTCAAGGACTTCATTCGTATCCCGGCGAAATCCCCGGCCTTCGATCCGGACTGGGCCAGCAACGGGCACCTGGATGCGGCAGTGGCCCATGCGGAGCGCTGGTGCCGCGAGGCAGCGCCGGCAAGCGCAACCATCGAGGTGATCCGCCTCCCCGGGCGCACGCCGTTACTGCTGGTGGATGTGCCGGGCACGGCCGACGGAACCGTGCTGCTGTACGGGCATCTGGACAAGCAGCCGGAAGTCTCCGGATGGAGTGATGGCTACGGTCCGTGGACCCCCGTCTACATCCATGACCGTTTGTACGGGCGCGGCAGCGCCGACGACGGCTATGCCGTCTACGCATCGGTGGCGGCGGTACGCGCGGTGCATGAACAGGGTGCCCCGCATGCACGCTGCATCGTGCTGATCGAGACCTGCGAGGAGAGCGGCAGCTACGACCTGCCCCACTACATCGACCACCTCCGGGACCGGATCGGCCAACCCGACCTGGTGCTGTGCCTGGACTCCGGCTGCGGCAACTACGAGCAGATGTGGTGCACCACCTCCCTGCGCGGCATGGCCGCGGGAACGCTGACGGTGGAGACGCTGACCCAGGGTGTGCACTCGGGAGACGCCGGTGGTGTCGTGCCCTCCTCGTTCCGCGTTGCCCGGCACCTGCTCGAGCGCCTGGAGGATTCCGTCGACGGCCGCATCGTCCCCGGCCATTTCAACGCCACCATCCCGGATGAGCGGCGGACCCAGGCCCGGGAAGCCGCGATGGTCATCGGCGCGACACTGCGTGACCGATTTCCGTTTGCCGACGGTGTACTCCCCGAAGAGGAGGACCTCACCGAACTGGTTCTCAACAGGAGCTGGCGGCCCGCGCTGGAAGTCACCGGTACCGACGGGCTGCCGCCCATCGCGGAGGCCGGCAACGTTCTGCGGCCCTACACCGCCATGAAGCTGGCCCTGCGCCTGCCGCCCACGGTGGATGGTGAGGATGCCACCCAGCGACTGAAGACACTCCTGGAGAACAACCCGCCGAACAACGCAAAGGTCACGTTCACACCCGACCAGGCCGCCAGCGGCTGGCATGCGCCCCCGCTCGACGACTGGCTGGCGGACACCATGGAGGCGGCATCGGAAGACACCTTCGGTGCACCGGCGATGTTCATGGGTGAAGGCGGCACCATCCCGCTGATGGCCCTGTTGAGCGATGCCTTCCCGAAGGCGCAGTTCGTCATCACCGGTGTTCTAGGCCCGCAGTCCAACGCGCACGGCCCGGATGAGTTCCTGCACGTCCCGACGGCGAGGAACCTCACCACCTGCGTGGCCCGTATTATCGCGGCGCATGCCGAGCACGGCTGAGTACTGTTTATTTATACACCTTTCTGTCGCATAATGGGCGCTCGCCAGGGCGTTCCATTCTGCGAGGTGCACCATGCTCAAGGGTCGCGGCACGGACCAGCGCATCGCCAATCGCTTCTCGCATCGCAAGACCGATTCTGTCGACGACGGCTGGCCCAACCTCGATGCCGCTGAGCAGAGCGCGCCTGACACCATTTGCACCACCGAGCAGGCGCGGTCGATCATCACCCGCAACCGGTCGCCGGACGTTCCCTTCGAGCAGTCGATCAACCCGTACCGTGGCTGTGAACACGGGTGCATCTACTGCTTTGCCCGCCCGAGCCACGCCTACATCGACCTCTCCCCAGGGCTGGACTTCGAGACGCGGCTCACCGTCAAGACCAATGCCGCCGAACGCCTGCGGGCGGAGCTGGCCCGTCCGGGTTACCGCTGCCAGCCCATCGTTCTCGGCACCAACACGGACCCGTACCAGCCGATCGAGCGTCAATGGCGGGTGACCCGTTCGCTGCTGGAGGTCCTGGAGACATGCCGCCACCCAGTCAGCCTCATCACCAAGGGGGGCGGCATTCTTCGGGATCTGGACCTGCTCGAATCGCTGGCCACGGACAACCTGGTCTCTGTCATGGTCAGCCTGACATCACTGGATTCCGGGCTGAAACGAGCCCTCGAACCACGTGCCGCTTCCCCGGGCACGCGCCTGCGCGTCATCCGCGCGCTGCGGGAGCGCGGCGTCCCCACTGGAGCGCTGATCGCCCCGGTCATCCCCGCACTCACGGATCACGAACTGGAGTCACTCGTCGAATCGGCCGCGGGCGCCGGAGTTCAGGAAGCGGGCTACGTCCTGCTGCGCCTGCCAAGGGAAGTTCAGCCCCTGTTTCAGCGCTGGCTGGAGGAGCATGCCCCTGGCCGGGCCGAGCATGTGATGAGCCTGCTGCGCCAGGCCCATGGCGGACGGGCGTACGACGCCTGCTTCGGGCACCGCATGCGAGGCAAGGGGCCGTGGTCCGATCTGCTGGAACAACGCTTCCGTCGGGCCCTGCGCCGCCATGGCCTCGAACGGCGCAACGGCGTGCCATTGAACACCCACTCTTTCCGCCCTCCCGTGCCCGACACGCCCCAGCGTTCACTCTTTCCTGACTGACCGTCCCGCGATGTGGCCTGTACCGGCGTCGGGCGTCTATGCTAAACCAATGCAAACAAGCGGTATGGGGTCCGGCCATGGTGGCACCCAACAACAGTGACGCCTTCGAACACCTCGACACCATCGCCGAGCGCCTGGCGACCGCGAATCGTGTGCTCTTCATCACCGGCGCCGGCCTGTCCGCGGATTCCGGCCTGCCCACCTACCGCGGCGTCGGCGGCATCTATGATGACGGCATCACCGATGAAGGCATTCCCTTCGAAGTCGCGCTGTCCGGCGACATGTTCCGGCGCCGCCCCGAGCTCACCTGGAAACACATCGCCCGCATCGAGGCCGCCACGCGTGGCGCCAGCTGCAACCGCGGGCACGATGTCCTGGCGGCCATGGAAGACACCCTGCCCCACGCCTGCGTGCTGACCCAGAATGTCGACGGTTTCCATCATGACGCGGGCAGCCGTAACGTCATCGAGATGCACGGCAATGTTCACACGCTCCGCTGCACCGGCTGCGACCGCGTCAAACGGGTCGAAGATTTCTCCCGGTTGCAGCTCCCGCCGGCCTGCCTGCGGTGCGGCGAACTCATTCGCCCGGATGTGGTGCTTTTCGGCGAGATGCTGCCATTCCAGGCGCTGGACCACCTCGCGGAAGAGACTGCCGCCGGCTTTGACGTGGTCATGAGCATCGGCACGACCAGCGTCTTTCCCTATATTGTCGAACCGGTACTCTCGGCCCGGGAACATGGCGCAATGACCATAGAGATCAACCCGTCGCGTACGGAGATCTCGGAGACCGTGGATTTCCAGCTGCCGGATCGTGCCGCCAATGTTCTGGACGCGCTCTGGGGACGGTTCCAGAGCGCCCACGGCCACGGTTGAAGCCGCGCGCCCATACGTGCGCGGCAGACTGCACGACAGCGTAACGCCAGCCCTACCGGGAGAACCAGCAATGCCCTACGTCACCATCACCGGCGAGTCCGTCCATTACACGGTCCATGATGAAGATGCCCCCCTTGACCTCGTCTGCATCCATGGTGCCGGGGGCGACCACACCCTCTGGCCGCGCGGGCTGGGTGACCTCGCCTCATGCAATACGTATGTCCTGGACCTGCCGGGGCACGGCCGCTCCGGAGGTCACGCCCGGGACTCCGTCAGCGCCTACGCGGAGGTGGTGGAAGCATTCGTGGCAGAGCTCGGGCTGCGCCGTGTCATCCTGCTCGGCCACTCCATGGGTGGCGCCATCGCACTGAGGATCGCCCTGGACGAACCGCGCTGGCTTGATTCTCTGATCCTAGCCTGCACCGGGTGCCGGCTCCGTGTCCCGGACGAAACCTTTGCGCTCTACCGCACCGATCCGGAGTCAGCGGTGGAACGCCAGTGCCATGTGAGCTTCTCCCCGGTGGCGCCGCAGGCGCTGATCGACGCGGAAGCCACCCGCCGCCGTGACGTGTCGCCAGATGTCATGCTGCGGGACTACACCGCATGTGACCGGTTCGACGTCACCGACGAACTCGGCGAAATCACCATTCCCGCGCTGGTCATCAGCGGTGACATCGACCATCTCACACCGCTGAAATACGCACAGTTCCTGGAAGACCGCATTCCGGACGCACGGCTCGCGGTCGTGGCGCCGGCCGGACACATGCTTCCACTGGAACAGCCTGGAGAAATCACCCGACTTGTGAGCGAATTCGTGGGACGCCGGGTTGACAGTTGATAGGGTGGTGTCGGGTGGAAACGACAGAACCAGCAGATTACAAGGAAAACAATGATAGTCCCAGATCAACACGGCGATGTGGTGCGCCTTTCTCTGCTTGATGAACTGCAGGCTCTGGAATCGGTTTCGGAGCTCCATTCACGCGAGCTGGAGCGGCTGCTGTTCCTGTTCCGGGCGTCCGACCCCGGCATCTACCAGCCCGCCGCGTTGGCCCTGGGCCGTCGCGCCCTCATGGAGGATGCGGCCAATCGCTCCCTGTACACCTACGCCCACAAGCGCCGAGTTGATCTTGAAGATGTCCATGAACTCAACGGGCAGCGCAGTACCCGCCGAATCCTGCTCGCTCAGGTCAGCAATTGGGCGTCGCAGCCGGCCGACTGGCGCGGCCCGCCCCCCCTGACGCCGGAACAGGTTGCCGAGGGTCTGCCCAGTGACCCGGCAGACGCCGCCGTGCTCCTGAACGCCGTGGCACGCCTGCTGGCCACCATGGACATCGAGGGTTTGCCCGAAGCCGCCGAGCAACTGCTGCACGACCTCCCCGCCCCGGGCGCCGGGCGGATGGTCTGGCGGCGCTGGACCGAACTACTGTTCGCCATTCGCGCCTACGGCATTCCGACACAGGTGCCGGGGTGCACCGGGGCGTGGCGTAGCGCCCTGGACCGGCTGGTCGTCGCCGCCCCCGGCGAGGATCCGGTCGGGGATGGCTCACGCCGCCTGATCGCTCTGGATGAACTGTACCGGGTGGCCGGGGCGCACCCCGACGCCCTGCAGGAGCTCAGTTCCGCGTGGCCGAACTCCGTGTCGGAGGCGGACCGCCGCTGGTGCAGGCTGCGATTCGCCACCTGGTGCCGCCGCCACTTCCCGAACAGCACCCCGCTGCTCACCGTGGAACCGCGGGAGTATTCGGGGCTCAGCCGTTATGCGGCGGAAATCGAGCGCGCATGGCAGGAGCGCGCCGGCCATATCGGCGCGTCGCCGGTGGAGAGTTGCGGTCAGGCGCTGTTGAAGACCCTGGCGGAGATGGTCGAATCATCGGTAAGCTGGCGTCGACACCCGTCACGGGACCGCGCTCTGGCGCTGTTCCTGATCGTGGACCTGGATATCGCAGTTCCGCTCTCCCCGGAGCGCGTTGCCGCATTCCCGGGAGTCACCGCCAGTGGCAGCGGGCTGAGCGTGCCATGGGTGCTGCGGGTTACCGAGTGGGAGGGCATCGCTCCCGAGACGCTTCTGGACGCCCGCACGCTGCACAACATCAAGGACCTTCGCCTGCAGGAGCAGCTGGTCCGCCGCGACAGTGGTGGTGGCGACAAGCTGGCAGACGTGCTGGAGCACCGGTTCCGCACCCTGATTCACAACGCGCGCGGATGGGATCCCGCGCGGTTCCTGCTGCGTCTGACAGCCCGACAGCCCGCCCCGGCCTTCTTCAGGCGGCTCTACAGCGTGGTTCAGAACCGCACCTACGCCACCCCTGACGGCCAGAGCTTTCCGCTCGCACAGTGGTGCCAGGCACTGGCGTCAGAGAACGATGACACCATGGTACCCGGCCTGGACTCCACGGATGGTCATCGGGCGCCCGTTCTGGAGAACCTCCGATCTCTTGCCGAGCAGCCGGGCGTCCCCGGCGAGGCCATCCGTACGCTGGTCTCGCTGCTGGGCCCCTCCGGGGCAACGGTCGGAGCGCCGACCGGCACGGTCATCGGTCTGCTCCGGTACCTCGGACCACCGGCGGAGCGCCAGCAAAACCCCGAGCCGGAGCTGGACGCCATTCAGCGCGATCTCCTGCTGCTGCCTGACCTGCTCGCCCCGGACGCCTGGCGCCGGCGCCATCGGGCCCGGGAAGCGGTTGCCAGTCTGGACGAACGGCTCGACGCCGTGGCCGGCCTGCTCACGCCGCTGCTCCCGCGCCCGGAGGCAACCTGGCTCACCCACGCCTGTGAGGCGGTCCGCAGGCAGTCCCGGCTCTGGCTGCAGGGGCTGGACGCCGTTGCCCGTATGGCCGCGCGCTACGAGGACACGCCCGAGCACTGGTCCGACGCCCTGGCAAGCATTCCCGGCGAGCTCCCGGCCGCGCTGCGCAGCCCGCTGCTGCTGGAAGTCTGGAACTGCCTCCGGGATCAGACCAGTACGCCGATCGCCCTGCTTCACTGGGCCGCGGAAGGACTGGACGACAAGGCCGATCCGGTCATCGTCGAGGCCGTTGCCAGTTACTGGCGTGAGCAGATCGAGATGGCCATGGCCCGCGGGGCCACCATGGACGTCAAACTGCTGATGGAAGATCCGGCCTTCGCGACGCTGCGCGCGCGTCTGGAGGACCCGGACCTCGGATTACGGCTTCGCCGCTGGCACTTCGACCGATTGCGGCCGCTGGAGGGCATTGCCGCCGCACGCAACGCCGGAGGCCCCGAGGGGACCGGCTCCGGCCTGATGGCGTTCCTCGGCCATTTCACCGCCGTGTGGATCGGCCTGCTCATCGGGGCCATTCTCATGCTCGACTTCGGCGACGCATGGCGGGCAATGGCTGAAGCCGGCGACATGGCCGGAATCGCGGCAACGTTCTTGATCGGGGCCACTGGCACGGCTGTCTACCTGCTTGCCAACCTGCGGCGCAAGGTGCGCCGTGACAACAGCCAGGCAGCTGGCACCTACTGGATGAAACAGCTCGGTCGCGTGCTGGTGTTCCTGCTGGCGTGCCTGATTTACACCCTGGCCGCGACCGGTGGCCTCTGGCTTCTGCTCTCGGGCACCGCGGAAGTGGTCCACGGCTCCATGGCCATGGGCCATATCATTGTCTGGACCGGGTTTGCACTGTTTGCAGGCACCTTCTTCGGCCTGGTGGCCAAGGACCTCTGACCCCCGCAGCCGGGCCGGCGGCGCGCCGGCCCGTTACCGGGATTCGTTGTCATCCAGGCGCGCCAGCAAACGCTGGTGATAGGCGGTCTCGGTCCAGAGGGCGCCGCCCCGCCTCCCTTCCTGAAGCTTCATGCGCAGCAACTGCAGCCGGCGCTGTGCGCGGTCGCGCTCCGGCGCGTCATCCAGTGGCAACTGCGCAAGCAGGTCTTCCACCCGTTCGATATCGCGCAGGGTCTGGACTTCCGGCGGCAGATACCCGGCATTCCGCAATACACGATAGGCTGCGCGCAGGTGCTCCGGCACCAGCGAATCGTCATCGAGCACCTGGCGGGCCCCTTCACCCGCCAGGTTACTCAATTCCCCGCGTTCGCGCGCTTCGGCGATGCGCTGTTCCGCCAACTGATCAAGCAGATGCATGACTACGGTCTCCGGGTGATGCCGTCATCATAGCCAGGAAGCTGCCACGCTTGCATTAGTCCGAATTTGGACTATCATTGCTCGTAAGAACTGGAGGCCACCCATGAATGACATCGCATCCCCCGACAAGCCCCTGTACATGCAGCTTCTGCGTGAGCTGGTGGAAGCGTACCAGGCGTTCGAAGGGTACTCCCTCCCTCATATCAAGTCGCTGGGGCTCACGCCGGCCCAGTTCGACGTGATCGCAACCCTGGGCAATACCGAGGGCATGACGTTCAAGGAGCTTGGTGAGCGGACGCTGATCTACAAGACCACGCTCACCAGCGTCGTGGACCGGCTGGAGTCCCAGGGGCTGGTTCAGCGGCAGCCGTCGCTGGAAGACCGCCGCAGCACCATTGCCGTGCTGACGGATGCGGGCGACGCGCTGTTCCGCTCCGCATTTCCGAAGCACAGCGAATACCTGCGCCAGCGGCTGGATCAGCTGTCGGATGAAGAGATGAAAGCGAGCATCGAGGCGCTGCGGACGTTGCGCAGGGTCTTCAGGTAAGGCGCCGCCCGTGCGGCGTGATTTTACGTCTTTTTTGTCCATTTTCGGACTAACGACGCAGAGGTGTCACCACATGAAAGTACTCATTGTCTACTACAGCACGTTCGGCAACGTTCTCGACATGGCCCGCCTGGTCGCCGAAGGCGTGGAAAGCGTGCCCGGCGCCGAGGCGGTGATCCGCACCGTGCCGGAGCTGATGCCCGACGAGGTCATCCAGGGCAACGACGGCATGAAGGCAGGTCGCGAGAGGCAGAAAGACATCCCGCTTGTCACCGATGATGACTTCCGCGAAGCCGGTGCCATTGCGCTCGGAACGCCCACGCGTTTCGGCAACATGGCCGCCCAGCTGAAGAACCGGATCGACCAGGTCAGCGCGCTGTGGATGGAAGGGGTGTTCGAGGACAAGCCGGCCGGCATGTTCGTCTCCACCGCCAGCCTCCACGGTGGCCAGGAGGCGACCATCACGTCCAGCCTCGGCCCGCTCATGCATCTGGGCATGATCCCCGTGGGTGTCCCCTACTCCACGCAGGAACTGTTCGTAACACAGGGCGGTGGCTCACCTTACGGCCCGGGGCACATCGCCGGTGGCAACAATGACCGCGCCATCGACAATGAAGAATCGGCCATCTGCCTCGCGCTGGGTGCACGGCTCGCGCGCATCGGCCTGAAGCTTCAGGGCTGACCCTGCAGGAGGGTGTCGGCGCCGTGCCGGCACCCTTCGTCCTACCCCTCCCGATCCGGTATCATGACGCGGACCTTCCGCGTGAAGGCCCGCCTTTCTCCTCAGCAACCTCGCGGACGGCGCCGGATGCCACGCCACCTGGATGTTCTCATTGCCGGTCAGGGGATCGCCGGTTCGCTGCTGGCTTACCACCTGATG
>SLBZ01000100.1 GCA_007126095.1 Aquisalimonas sp. | reverse complement strand
TTCTTCACCAGGGTGTTGGGGCCGACACCGATCTCACACTGACCGGCGGTGGCCACCTCGTGGTGGTGCACTTCAACGCTCAGGCCGAGCTCTTCCATGGCCAGGCACATGGAGGTGCGAATGTCGTGCAGGCTGTCCACCGGCGGGACGGGGAAGTAGCCACCCTTGACCTTCGGACGGTGGCCCATGTTGCCGTCGGAGTAGACGCGCTCGGAGTTCCAGCCGGCTTCCTCGGAGTCGATGCGGTAGAAACTGCCGCTCATCTCGGCGCCCCAGCGGACGTCGTCGAAGATGAAGAATTCCGGCTCCGGGCCGAAGAATGCGGTGTCGCCCAGGCCGGTGGACTGCAGGTACGCTTCGGCGCGCTTGGCGACGGAGCGCGGGTCGCGCTCGTAGCCCTGCATGGTGTTGGGCTCGATGATGTCGCAGGTGATGTTCAGCGTCAGCTCATCGAAGAACGGGTCGATGGTGGCGGTCTGCGGGTCCGGCATGAGAATCATGTCGGACTCGTTGATGCCCTTCCAGCCGGCGATGCTGGAGCCGTCGAACATCTTGCCGTCCTCGAAGAAGTCCTCTTCGACGGTGGCGGCCGGGATGGTGACGTGCTGCTCTTTCCCCTTGGTATCCGTGAACCGCATGTCCACGAATTTCACATCTTCGTCTTTGATCAGTTTGAGTACGTCGGCTGCGGTGCGTGACATGCCTTAACCTCCAGATGGGACGTAAGCCTCAGCAAAAGAATTCAACTCGCCATTTCGGGAAGCACGGACCGTGCCAGCACCACAAGACAGCAAGTTACGGGCGTTTCTGGTGCAGTGGTGCGGGAAACCGCTCCAATATGCACCGCGATCGTGCAAAATAAAACCGACAAGCACCAAAAAGGTGCATTGCTTGACGGGGTCAGTCCCGGACACGGATACAGACCCGGAGCGTGTCACCCTCCTCGAGGACGGCCTCCACACGATGACCGTGCACACGGCACCAAGCAGGCACATCCGCCTGCACCCCGGGGTCCGTTGCCAGCAGATGGACTTCGGCGCCGGGGGACATCCCGGCGATGGCATCCTGCACGCGGATCACCGGCATGGGGCACAACAACCCACGGGCGTCCACGATCACGGGCTCAGCCAACATACCACTCCTGCGGCACGTCGTCGGCTGCCATGGGCGCCACATCCAGTTCACGGGGCTCGCCACCCTTTTCTGTGACAGCGACACGCACGCGCTCGGCATCGCGGCCCTGGCTGAACCGGGCTACCAGACGCGCCGCAAGTTCCAGATCCTCGGCGCCGGCGTCTCCGTCCAGCAGGGCGAGCGGGCCACCGTGACTGGTGGGTACCAGGTGCGTGAACTGCCGGCGGTAGCCGTGCATGAACCGGTTCTCACCGTCTTCCCGCGAGACGATCAGCTTGAAATGGGGGCGCGGACGCAGATGCCGCCCCATTTTCAGAAGCATGATGTCGTCGAGTTCATAACGGCGCTCACCGCGGGCCTTCCACAGGTCCTGCAGCTTTCGCGAGTAGCTCGGATCGGTGAGAAAACAGCAGCCGCCGGCGGGCTGTGCATAGTCGTCGAGGCCGAACCGCTCCGCCAGTTCCATCTGCGGCTTGCGGGAGCGGCCGCTCCAGTCGAACAGCCGCTCGCGATCCACCCAGCCTTCACGCTCCGGCAACGTCGGCTCCAGCAGGCGCGCGCACAGCGGGCGCAGAAGCCGGTCATTGGCTCCGGATTCCTGGGCAATCACCGGCATGGTGCGCTTGAGCTGGGATTTCGGGCGCTGGCCGATGACTTCACCGGTGATGATGAAGTCGAAATCGTTGGCGTCCATCCACTGCCGGGCCTTCCCCACCATGAAGCCCTTGCAGTCCAGACATGGATTCATGAACTGGCCATAGCCGTGGCGCGGATTGATGACCACGTCCTTGTACTCTTCCACGGTGTCGATGATGTGGAGCTTGATCCCCAGCTGTTCGGCGACCCAGAGGGCGTTGTTGCGCTTGGGGCGGGCACGGTCCTTGTCCCTGACCGCATGGGTGTGGCCTTCCACGCAGAAGCCGGTGTAGAAGTTCAGGCCCTCTACGTGCACCCCCTGGTCGAGGATGGCTCGTGCGGCGAGCATGGAATCGAGGCCGCCGGAGATCAGAGCGACGGCACGGGGCTGGCGTTGGCTCATGGCGCGTCCGTACGAAGGCTGTTGCAAATCGCTCAGAATAACATGGGCAACACGGCGTGCGCCTTCTCCCTTGGAAGACCGAGAGGGTATACTCCACAGCCGGCCGGGCGTCCCAGCGGCGCTGGCTGGCACCGACTTTTCCACAGGCAGACCGCAGGGGGCAGTGTGGCGCAGCAGGGGCAGACGACGGCGAGGGCCGTGGACACTTTCCAGGGCCTGATCCAGGCGTTGCAGGATTACTGGGCGATGCAGGGTTGCATCGTCCTCCAACCGCTCGACATGGAGGTGGGCGCCGGTACCTTCCACCCCGCCACCTGTCTGCGCGCCATCGGTCCGGAGCCGTGGAATGCGGCCTACGTGCAGCCATCGCGCCGGCCGACCGACGGGCGCTACGGTGAAAACCCCAACCGCCTGCAGCACTACTACCAGTTCCAGGTGGTCATGAAGCCTTCGCCCGCCGAGTTTCAGGAACTCTATCTGGGCTCGCTCCGCCACGTGGGCCTGGACCCCCTTGTCCACGATGTGCGCTTCGTCGAGGACAACTGGGAGTCGCCGACGCTGGGTGCCTGGGGCCTGGGCTGGGAAGTCTGGCTGAACGGTATGGAGATCAGCCAGTTCACCTACTTCCAGCAGGTGGGCGGCCTGGACTGCCACCCGATCATGGGCGAGATCACCTACGGCCTGGAGCGGATCGCCATGTACCTGCAGGCGTGCGAGAGCGTCTACGACCTGGTGTGGACCCACGGGCCGCAGGGCCCGGTGACCTACGGCGACGTCTACCACCAGAACGAGGTGGAGCAGTCGGCGTACAACTTCGAGCACGCGGACGTGGAGGCTCACTTCGCCTGGTTCGAGCAGTGCGAGAAGGAGAGCATGCGCCTGGTGGAGCTGGGCCTGCCGCTACCGGCCTACGAGCAGTGCCTGAAGGCGTCGCACACGTTCAACCTCCTGGATGCCCGTCACGCAATCTCGGTCACGGAGCGGCAGCGCTACATCCTGCGTGTCCGGACCCTGGCACGGGCGGTCGCAAAGCTGTACTACGAGCGCCGGGAGTCACTGGGCTTCCCCCTGTGCACCGACCGCCAGGAGGTGGCCCATGGCTGAGTTCAACGATCTGTTGATCGAAATCGGTACGGAAGAACTGCCGCCGACGGCGCTGCGGTCCCTGCGGGATGCCTTTACCCGGGGCGTTACCGGTGGGCTGGATGAGGCCGGTATCGGCTTCGATGGCGCCCGTTCGTTCGCCAGTCCCCGGCGGCTCGCGATTCTTGTCGAGGGGCTGGTGGATCGGCAACCGGACCAGACGGAGGAACGCAAGGGGCCGGCCGTTACCGCCGCGTTCGACGCCGACGGCAACCCGACCAAGGCGGCGGAAGGGTTTGCACGATCCTGTGGCGTTGCGGTGGCCGACCTGGCGACCGAGAGCACGAAAAAGGGCGAGTGGTTGATGTACCGCGGCACCCGGGAGGGCGCCGCCACGGTCGCGCTGCTCCCGGACATCATCCAGGCTGCCCTGGATGCGCTGCCGATTCCCAAACGCATGCGCTGGGGGGCCGGTTCGGCCACCTTCGTGCGCCCCGTCCACTGGAGCGTCGCGCTGTACGGGGATGACGTGGTGCCCATGACACTGCTAGAGACCCGGGCCGGCCGGCACACCCGCGGTCACCGTTTTCATGCGCCTGACGCCATCGAACTGGCGAACGCCGGCGAGTACGCCCGACGGCTGGAACAGGACGGGTGGGTCATTGCCGACCTGGATGAACGCCGGGCGCGCATCGAGGAGCATGCCCGTGCAGCGGCCAAAGAACTCGGGGGCAACATTCTTGCCGACGATGCGTTGCTGGACGAAGTCGCCGCGCTGGTGGAATGGCCCGTGGTGATGGTCGGTGGCTTCGACGAACGGTTTCTCGACGTTCCCGCCGAGGCCCTGATCTCGAGCATGCAGGGACATCAGAAGTACTTCCCGATTCTCGACGGTGGCGGCAAGCTGTTGCCGCGGTTCGTGATGGTCGCCAACCTGGAAAGCCGCGATCCCCGGGAGGTGGTGCGCGGCAACGAGCGGGTGATCCGGCCGCGCCTCGCCGACGCCGAGTTCTTCTGGCAGCAGGACCGTCGTCGCTCCCTGGCGGATCGGGTGGACGACCTGCACAACATCGTCTTTCAGGACAAGCTTGGCACGCTGCATGACAAGCAGCGCCGGGTTGCCGCACTGGCGCGGACCATCGCGCCGGCCTTCGGCGCCGACCCGGACCTTTCCGAGCGCGCCGCCATGCTCGGCAAGTGCGACCTGGTCACGGAGATGGTGGACGAGTTCCCGGAGCTGCAAGGCACCATGGGGCGCTATTACGCGGCACACGACGGCGAGGACGATGCCGTCGCCGCGGCCATGGAAGAGCAGTACCAGCCCCGCTTCGCCGGCGATGTCACGCCTGCGGGTGCGGTTGGTCAGGTGCTCGCGGTCGCGGATCGGGCCGACACGCTCACCGGAATTTTCGCCATCGGCCAGGGGCCCACCGGCGACAAGGATCCGTTTGCACTGCGCCGGGCCGGTCTCGGGTTGGTGCGCATACTCATCGAACGTGAACGCGCGCTGTCGCTGCAGGAACTTCTGGGCAAAGCGGCCGCACAGCTCCCGACCGAACTCCGGGGAGAAGAGCACGTGGACACCGTGCGCGCATTCTGCCTGGAGCGGCTCAAGCGGTACTACCAGGATCAGGGCATTGGCGCCGAGCTCTTCGACGCGGTGGACGCCCTGGGTATCGATGACCCTGTCGATTTCCACCGGCGTCTTCAGGCCTGTTCAGAGTTTCTGCATATGGAGGAGGCGGACAGCCTTGCATCAGCCAACAAGCGGGTTCGCAACATCCTGCGGAAGCTGGACGGGAGCCCGCCGGAGACCGTAGACAGCGGGCTTCTCCAGATGACGGAGGAGCGCCAGCTCGCGGATCTGCTCGAGCCGCTGATGGTCGAGGTCGACGATTTGTCGTCCCGTGGCGACTATCGGAGTGCTTTGCAACGACTCGCTGCGGTCAGGGATCCCGTAGACGCCTTCTTCGACGGTGTCATGGTCATGGCCGATGATGATGCCGTGAGACGTAATCGCCTGGCACTGCTGGCGCGTCTGAACACACTGTTCGGCCGCGTGGCCGATCTGTCCCGGTTGCCAACCACGTAGGCACACCATGGCCAGGCCAGCGATCATGCTCGACCGGGACGGGGTCATCAACGTCGACTCTGATGCTTACATCAAGTCGGTGGACGAATGGCATCCATTACCGGGGAGCCTGGACGCGATCGCGCGCCTGTCCCGTGCAGGATGGGTAATCGCCGTTTGCACGAATCAATCCGGCGTCGGCCGGGGTCTGTTCACCGACGACACCGTCAGTGCCATTCACGCGGAGCTCCAGCGTCGACTCGCCGCGCTCGGCGGGCGGGTCGACGGCTTCTTTTACTGTCCCCACACCCCCGAGGCAGACTGTTCCTGCAGGAAGCCGAAGCCCGGGCTACTGACCCAGGCCGCAGCGGCACTGTCGTTCCCGCTTCAGGGCACACCCTTCGTCGGTGACAGCCGCCGGGACACGGACGCGGCGCGGGCGGTCGGCGCGACGCCCGTCCTGGTGCGGACCGGCAAAGGGACACGGACAATCGCCGACGGGGCTGGACTGCCTTGCTGGATCGAGGACGATCTGATGGCCGTTGTGACGCGGCTACTGGACAATGACTAACCTTTCAACAAGTAGAGCCATGTCTCAGTGAGTTTCTGCGCCGCTGTGGCAAGGCGCGAGGAGAACATTGTGGTCGATAAACACCATCCCCCGTTGCTGCAGCGAACCACCGGCGAGAAGATCCGCGCCGTCCCGCGGTCAGCGCTCTGGCTCATCGGTGCAATGGTGTGGACGCTCTTGTTTGGCACCATCGGCATCATCATCGCGCTTTTCCTTCCGTACTACCGCCGCTACTGGTTTTTCCTGCAATGGAGCTTCGGCTTGCTGTGGTGGACCCGCGTCGCCTGTGGCATCCGCTACGAGATCGAGGGGGAGGAAAACATTCCCGACGAGCCGTGCGTAGTGATGTGCAAGCACCAGTCGGCCTGGGAGACGCTGGCGCCTCAGTACTGGTTCAATCCCCAGACATGGGTTCTGAAGAAGGAGCTGCTTAAGGTTCCCATGGTGGGTTGGGCGCTGGGGATGTTGTCACCCATCGCGATCGACCGTTCGGCGCGTAAGGAGGCGATGCAGCAGATGCTGGACCAAGGGCGGGCTCGCCTGGCCGACGGCCGCTGGATCATCGTCTATCCGGAGGGGACCCGCATCCCGGCGGGTTACAGCGGGAAGTACCGTCGTGGGGGCGCGGTGCTCGCCTGGGAGACGGGAACGCCCGTGGTTCCCGTAGCACACAATGCAGGCGAATTATGGCCCCGCAATTCACTACTCAAGTATCCTGGGGTAATCCGCGTACGCATAGGCAAGCCGATGCAGCCAACAGCACCGTCGGCAGATGCGTTTCTTGAGGAGGTCCGCGAGTGGATCGAATCGAACACGCGCGAACTCAGCCAGGTCTACGAACAGCCAGCGGCATCGGCTGGTGTCGAAACCGGTAGGAAGTGAGCGCTGTTCCACGTGGAACACGTGTGCGTCGGAAAGGGGGGTGACGGCGCTGCAATCGCTGGTGCAACGCCGTCAAACGACACTAGATATCGAGATTGGTGGCGGCCAAGGCATTCCGCTCGATGAAGTCCCGCCGGGGCTCCACGTGATCTCCCATCAGCGTCGTGAACACCTCGTCGGCGGCCACCGCATCCTCGATACGCACCTGCAGTAGCCGACGACTGTCCGGGTTCATGGTCGTCTCCCAGAGCTGCTCCGGGTTCATCTCGCCGAGCCCCTTGTAACGCTGGATGTTCTGACCACGCTTCGACTCCTCCAGCAACCACTCGACGACCTCCCGCAGCGTGGTCACGGGCTGCGTGCGCTCACCGCGCTGGATGGACGCATCGTCCCCGAGCAGGCCGTCCAGCACCGTCGCAAGCTCACCGATGGCCCGGTACTCCGGCGTCAGGAAGAACTCCGGAGTGAAGCGGTTATCGTGCCGGATGCCGTGCCGCCGCTTGGACACCACGGCCTCCTGGAAACCCCCGTCACCGCCCGCGGTCACCGTCACCTGGTAGCGCGTCCCCTGGGGTTGGTGGACGTTGAGTTCATCGACTACACCCTGGAACCACTGTTGCATCCGCTCGGCGTCGGTGAAGTCCGGCTCGCCGATCACATCCGCGCTGAGCAGGGCCTCCAGGAACTCCCCGTCCCTGGTTCTGGACATGTGCTTGATGATATCCATTACGCGAAGATACTGCCGCGCCAGGGTCTCCAGCCCCTGCTCCCGGATCGGCGCCTGGTCTCCGCCCGGATAAAGGACGGCATTGTTCAGTGCCAGCTGCAGCAGGTATTCCGTCAGCTCCGCTTCGTCCTTGACGTAGTGCTCCTGCTTGCCACGTTTGACCTTGTAGAGCGGCGGCTGCGCGATGTAGACGTGACCACGCTCCACCAGCGTCAACATCTGCCGGTAAAAGAAGGTGAGAAGCAGCGTCCGGATGTGGGAGCCGTCCACGTCCGCATCGGTCATGATGATGATGCGATGATACCGCAGCTTGTCCGGATCAAAGTCTTCTCGACCGATACCGCAGCCTAGCGCCGTAATCAGCGTGCCCACCTCGGCGGAGGAGAGCATTTTGTCGAAACGCGCCTTCTCTACGTTGAGGATCTTGCCCTTGAGCGGGAGAATCGCCTGCGTCCGGCGGTCACGGCCCTGCTTGGCAGACCCGCCCGCAGAGTCACCCTCCACCAGATAGAGCTCGGACTGCGACGGATCCCGCTCCTGGCAGTCCGCCAGTTTGCCCGGCAGCCCGGCCACATCAAGGGCGCCCTTGCGGCGGGTCATCTCCCGAGCCTTGCGCGCCGCCTCCCGCGCGCGCGAGGCGTCCACCACCTTCTCGGCGATCGCCTTCGCCTCGGTTGGGTGCTCGGAGAGGAAATCACCCAGGCTCTCTGCCATCACCGACTCCACGGCGGTCTTCACCTCCGAGGACACGAGCTTGTCCTTGGTCTGGGAGGAGAACTTAGGGTCCGGCACCTTCACGGACACCACCGCCGTCAGTCCTTCCCGCGCGTCGTCCCCCGTGGGCGTTGTCTTCACCTTCTTGAGGAACCCTTCACGCTCCAGATACTGGTTGAGAGTCCGGGTAAGCGCCGCGCGGAAGCCCGCCATGTGGGTTCCGCCATCCCGCTGCGGGATGTTGTTGGTGAAGCAGAAGATGTTCTCCTGGTAGGAGTCGTTCCACTGCAGCGCCACGTCCACGCCCAGGTCACCGCGCCACGACGTGATGTGTATCACGTCCTTGTGCAGCGGGTTCTTGTTCTTGTTCAGATGCTCGACGAATGCGCGAATGCCCCCGTCGTACTGGAACACGTCCGATTTCTCGGTCCGTTCGTCGCGGAGCTCCACCCGGATCCCGGGGTTCAGAAACGACAGCTCCCGGAACCGCTTTGCCAGCAGATCGAAGTGGAAATCGATGTTGGTGAAGATCTCGGCACTGGGGCGGAACGTGATCTGCGTACCCGACTCTTCGGTCTCGCCGATGACCTTCAACGGCTCCACGGGCTCCCCGAGCCTGAACTCCTGGAGGTGGATCCGTCCGTTTTTCTTGACGGTGAGCTGCAGTTTCTCGGACAGAGCGTTGACCACGGACACCCCGACTCCGTGAAGGCCACCCGACACCTTGTAACTGTTGTTGTCGAACTTACCACCGGCGTGAAGGACCGTCATGATCACTTCGGCGGCCGAGCGCCCCTCTTCCGTGTGGGTGTCGACCGGAATCCCGCGTCCATCATCCGTCACCGTGACCGAGTTGTCCGTGTGAATCTGTACGCTGATGGTCGAACAGTGGCCGGCGAGCGCCTCGTCGATGGAGTTGTCCACGACCTCGAACACCATGTGGTGGAGGCCTGTGCCGTCGTCCGTGTCCCCGATGTACATGCCCGGACGCTTGCGGACAGCATCCAGCCCTCGCAAGACCTTGATGCTTCCGGAATCATAACTGGGATTGGTGCTCATGACGGTTCCCTTTTGCTGTGTGCCAGCATTATATCATTTCCTGTAACACGCCCTGTTCCACGTGGAACAGCCGACCTGCGGCCACCGGCAGTGCGTCTGCGTCAATGGCCGTGAGAAAGACCTGGCCCTGGTTATCCTGGATGGCGTCGAGCACGGCTGCGCGGTACTGCACATCCAGCTCCGCCGGGAGATCATCTACCAGCAACACGGGCTGGATCCCGCCCTGATCCGCGATCACCGAAGCCTGAGCAAGCAACATGGCAATAACCAGCACCTTCTGCTGCCCCCTGGAGAGCCAATGCTGTGCTTCCATCCCTTGAGCTCGCAGTTGTAGATCGGCACGGTGCGGACCGGACAGGGTGTACCCCATATTCATCTCCGACTCGCGCTGCTCCGGGAGCACCTCGGCCAACGACCTGGCCTGGGACCAGCCGCGGCGATACACAAGCTGCACCGGCGCATCGGGTAACCAGCGTTGGAGATACTGATCCAGATGGGGCTGAAGGAGTGTCAGAACCGAACGACGAAACTCGTCGAGCAACGAGGCCGCCGCCACCAACTCACCTTCAAGCGCACGTGCGGTGCGGAGATCGCTTTCGCGCAGGGCCGCGTTGCGCTGCCGCAAAGCCCGATCGTAGCGGCGCCAGGCAGAATGGTAGGCCTGTTCCACGTGGAACGCAGACCAGTTGAGGTAGCTGCGGCGCGCAGCGGGCCCGTCCTGTAACAGGCGCTGACTCTCCGTGTTGATAACCTGGACCGGCAACCAGCGCGCAAGCTCCGACAGACCGCGTGCATCCTGCCCGTCCACACGCACCCGCGTACCTTCGGCTCCCCGTGCGACCCCCAGACGGTGCACGCCCGTGCCGAACTCCACATCGCCGCGGATCACCAACTCCGCGGTTCCGTCCCGTCGAACCCGGTCGAGACGCGCAGTGCGGAAACTCCGCACCCGAGCCAGCACGTGAATCGCTTCCAGTACGCTGGTCTTTCCCGCCGCGTTTGCCCCGACAATGACGTTGCATCGGGGGTCGCACTGGACCGTGGCGTCGGCGAGGTTGCGCACGCCGGAAAGTGTAAGGCTTGCGATTGCCACCGGCGCGCAACGCGCTACAGACGCATGGGCATGACGACGTAGCGATAACGGCCATCATCCGGGTCTTCGACCACAGTGCTGCTGTTGGAGTCCACCAGACCCATCTGGATCCGATCTCCGTCGATGGCGTTCAGCGCGTCGAGCAGGTAACTAGCGTTGAAACCGATCTCCATCCCCTCGGCCTGGTAATCCACACCCAGTTCCTCATCAGCCTGCTCCTGCTCGGGATTGTTCGACTGGATCCGCAGCTGCTCGGGTTCCAGCATGAACCGCACCCCCCGATACTTCTCGTTCGAGAGAATGGATGCCCGGACCAGCGCCTGGCGCAACGGCTCCCGGTCCGTTTGCATGATCCGGTCTTCCACCGTCGGGATAACCCGCTGGTAATCCGGGAACCGCCCGTCAATCAACTTCGAGGTGAACCGCAGCTCCGGCAGGGTGACACGGATGTGGTTACCGCCCAGCTCCACCCGAACCTGTTCATCCGTATCGTCCAGCAGGCGCAGCAGCTCCTGCACCCCCTTGCGCGGAACGATCACCTGGGACGGTTCGTCCGCGGCAACATCGCCCTCGAGCTCTCCAAGCGCCAACCGATGGCCATCCGTCGCGACCGCCCGGAGCCGTCCCGGCTCCAGCTCGAGCAACAATCCGTTGAGATAGTAACGGACGTCCTGCAGTGCCATGGAGAAGTGCGTTTTCTCGATCAGCTTGCGCAGTTCGGGCTGGGGCAGGAGCAGAGGCCGGGTATCACCGATATCTTCCACGGTTGGGAATTCCGTGGCGGGAAGGGTTGCCAGTGTGAAACGGCTGCGCTCAGCCGTAATCACCGCCCGATCGCCGTCCAGATTGATGGAAACCTCTGCGCCTTCCGGCAGGTTCCGCATGATATCCATCAGCTTGCGTGCCGGCAGCGTGATCTGACCGGGTTCTTCGACGCCGGTGCTGGTCCGTGCCACCAGTTCCACTTCAAGGTCCGTGGCCGTCAATGCGATGCCCTGCTCGTCGGCAACCAGGAGGACATTCCCGAGGACCGGAAGGGTTTGCCTGCGTTCGACGACGCCAATGACGGACTGCAGTGGCCGGAGCAGCGCTTCTCGTTGGAGCTTGATCTTCATGTCAGTGTCCACCTGGTCATAATTACTATCTTTTCTTTACCTAAAGAACCTGTTGTTGTTATTACGGCTGCCCCGGATTGTGGGCAACCAGGTAATCACCCTGCAAGTCAGTTACTTGTTTCGTGTTCCCGGCTGTATGGAACGGTGCACATACAACCGTACAGCCTGGAGACAACCTGTGGACAAATCGGGCTGGTTATCGCCGGCAAAAGTTGTTCCCAGGTTATCCACATCAAGTTGTCAGGGTTCTCAACAGGTTTCCAAAGTCCTCGTCAATGCGACTGTCGCCCTGGCGCAGCTCCTCCACCTTACGGCACGCGTGCAGCACCGTGGTGTGATCCCGCCCACCGAATGCGTCACCGATCTCGGGCAGGCTGTGGCTGGTCAGTTCCTTCGCCAGAGCCATCGCCACCTGCCTGGGCCGCGTGATCGAACGGCTGCGGCGTTTCGAGAGCAGATCCGCGACCCGGATCTTGTAATACTCCGCCACGGTCTTCTGGATGTTCTCCACCGTGACCAGCTTGTCCTGCAGCGCCAGCAGATCCTTGAGCGCTTCCTTGGTGAAATCGAGGGTGATGGCCTGGCCGGTGAACTGCGCATTGGCGACCACCCGCTTCAGCGCGCCTTCCAGTTCGCGGATGTTCGACCAGATGCGTTTGGCGATGAAGAAGGCAACCTCATCGGGCAACTCGACGCCGTCCTGACTCGCCTTGCTCATGAGGATCGCGACCCGGGTTTCCAGCTCCGGCGGTTCGATGGCGACGGTGAGCCCCCAACCGAACCGCGACTTCAGGCGTTCCTCCAGACCGTCCACCTCCTTGGGGTAACGGTCACACGTGAGCACGACCTGCTGCTGTCCTTCCAGCAGTGCGTTGAACGTGTGGAAGAACTCCTCCTGGGAGCGCTCCTTGCGGGCAAAGAACTGAATGTCGTCGATCAGCAACGCATCGGCGCCACGGTAGTGTCGTTTGAACTCGTTGATGGCGTTGTGCTGCAACGCCTTGACCATATCCCCCACGAAGCGCTCCGAATGGAGATACAGCACTTTCGCTCCGGGGCGGTCGCGGAGGATCAGGTTGCCGACGGCATGCATCAGATGGGTCTTGCCGAGCCCGACACCGCCGTAGAGGAACAGCGGGTTGTAGGCGGCACCGGGGTTACCGGCGACCTGTGTGCACGCCGCCCGCGCCAACTGGTTGGATTTACCCTCGACGAATGTGTCGAACGTAAACTTGGGGTTGATATTGCTGCTGGCCGGTGTCCGTGTCTGCTCCTGGCGCGGCTGGCTGCCGGTACGGCTGGTGGTCTGGACGGCCGGCGCCGCCTGACTGCCGATTTCCAGCACCACTTCGCGCAGTCCGGGCCCGTCGGATGCCGTAATCAGGCTCCTGATCCGGTCCAGAAAATGGTCGCGGACCCAGTCCATGACGAACCGGTTCGGGGCGAGCAACCGGAGCTGGCCCTGTTCTTCCACGGCCTGCAGGGGGCGGATCCAGGTGTTGAGTTGCTGCTCCGGGATCTCGCCTTCCAGCCGCGAGAGACAATAATTCCACGCTGAGTTGCCCACGAGTGGCCCCCAATACAGGCAGTCGGATGTCGAGTAAGGTTCAGGAATCGTGACCCCTCCAGGCGTTGCCGGGCGCTTCCCGGCTGCACGCCGCTGGGGGGTGCAAAGACGTGCTCCATTCCGCACGGTACCACGGCGGGCGATGCCCTGTTCCGACGGTCGTCGGCCGTCTTCTGAATCTCCGAAGTCTATACCCACAGCCGGACTCTATCCACAACGCGAACACGCTCGGGGATGAGTGGCAGGTAATTGCCCGCGGCGTGAGGGCTTGGGCGCGACTTTCGTTGACACGGACCGGCCACAGCGGTAAATTCGCCGGCTCGATTTCCGCCGTATCCATTCACCCGGTACGTCACCAGAAAACGGAACTGAATCATGAAGCGCACCTATCAGCCCAGCGTTATCAAGCGCAAGCGGACTCACGGCTTCCGCGCCCGCATGGCCACCAAGAATGGCCGGCAGGTTATCAAGGCTCGTCGCGCCAAGGGTCGTGTCCGGCTGACCCCCTGATCCGTCAGACGGATGGGTGACGCACCGCTGGCATTTCCGCGCGCGGCAAGATTACTGACGCCACGCGACTTCCAGCGGGTGTTCGCCAGTGCGGACCGCGTCTCCGACCGGTATTTTACGGTCCTGTTCAGGGCGTCGGATCAACACGCCGCGCGCCTCGGACTTGCTGTCGGACGCAAGGCGTCACAGCGGGCCGTTGATCGGAACAGAATAAAACGAATCGCGCGGGATTCCTTCCGCCATCGACGCGCCTCACTGCCACCGGTTGATGTGGTGCTGATGGCCCGGCCCGCAGCCCGAAACGCCAGCGGGGTTGATCTCCACAACGCGCTGGCGAAGCTCTGGCAGCGATTGGTGAAACGATGCGAACAGTCGTCACACGCATCCTCCGGCTCTACCAGCTGATCATCAGCCCGTTGTTCGGCCCGTGCTGCCGGTTCCACCCGTCCTGCTCGCAGTACGCCATTGAAGCCGTAAGCAGCCACGGGGTCATGCGCGGGACCTGGCTCGCCGTCAGACGCCTGCTCAAGTGCCATCCCTGGCATCCCGGCGGGGTCGACCCCGTCCCCGAACCACCTGCGAAAGACTGAGACTCGATGGATACGCAACGGATACTCCAGTTCTTTGCCCTCGGCCTCGTGCTCGTCCTGATCTGGACGGCCTGGCAGGAAGACTACGGTGCGCGCGCCCCGGAAGAGCCGGTGGCCGAAGAGGAAGTGGCAGAACCACCCGCGGACGCGCCGGCAGAGCCTGCTGATCCGGAAGCGCCGGCTGATGATGCACCGGCGGAACAGCCCGCAGCGCAGGACGAGGAGACGCCCGCGACGGCTTCCGGCGAACGGCTGGAGCGCGGGGAGACCGTCCGTGTCCGCACCGACAAGCTGGATGTGGAGCTGAGCACCAGGGGCGGGGAAATCCGCCAGGTCGACCTGCTGCAGCACTTCAGAACCCTGGAGGGTGAAGAGCCGCTGCGTCTGATGAGCGACCGTCTTGATGAACTGTTCATTGCGCAGATCGGCCTTCTGCCCCGTGAAGGCGACGGTCCGGGGCCCCAGAGCACGTTCGCCATCGAGTCCACGGAGTACGAGCTGGGCGAGAACGAGGACACCATCGAAGTCCCCATGGTCTGGGAGAACGAGGATGGCGTCCGTGTGACCCGCCGCTACATTTTCTCCCGCGACAGCTACGTCATTGAGGTGCGGCACGAGGTGGAGAATGCCTCGGACGCGGACTGGGCACCGTTCCAGTACGCGCAGCTGCGCAGCGGCGAGATCGACGATGGCACGTCCTGGTTCATCTACACCTACACCGGCGGTGTCGTTCATGGTGAGGAGGAGCGTTACGACAAGATCTCCTTCTCCGACATGCGTAGCAGTGATCTCTCCCGGGATCTCACCAACGGCTACGCGGCCATGCTTCAGCACTATTTCGTGGGCGCGTGGATTCCGCCGCGGGATGAGCGGCATACGTATTACAGCCGTGCTCTGGACAACAATCAGTACCTGCTCGGTCTGTCGTCACCGCGCAAGACGATCACGGCGGGGTCCTCCGGTACCTTCGAGCACAAGCTCTGGGTCGGCCCCAAGGAGCAGGAACGGCTGGCGGAAGTTGCCGAAGGGCTCGATCTCACTGTCGATTACGGCTGGTTGACCATCATCTCCAAGCCGCTGTTCATCGCCCTGTCCTGGATTCACGGCATCGTCGGTAACTGGGGCTGGTCGATCGTCATCCTGACCCTGGGCATCAAGCTGGTGTTCTACAAGCTCTCGGAGACCAGCTATCGCTCCATGGCGCGCATGCGCAAGCTGCAGCCCCGCATGCAGCAGCTGAAGGAGCGCTATGGCGATGACCGTCAGGCCATGAACCAGGCCATGATGAAGATGTACAAGGAGGAGAAGATCAATCCTCTCGGCGGCTGCCTGCCGATTCTTGTACAGATCCCGGTGTTCATCGCCCTCTACTGGGTGTTGCTCGAGAGTGTCGAGCTGCGCCATGCGCCATTCATCCTGTGGATCAATGACCTGTCCAGTCCGGATCCCTTCTTCGTGCTGCCGCTGCTCATGGGTGCAAGCATGCTCCTGCAGCAGAAGCTGAATCCGGCCCCCATGGATCCGATCCAGCAGAAGATCATGATGGCGTTGCCGGTGGTGTTCACCGTGTTCTTCATGTTCTTCCCGGCCGGGCTGGTGCTGTACTGGGTGGCGAACAACGTGCTGTCCATTGCCCAGCAGTGGTTCATCACGCGGCGGATTGAACGCGGCGAAAGCGAGTAGCGACGCGGTAGACGCCGTGGATACCCAGACCATCTGTGCCGTCGCCACACCCCCTGGGCAGGGGGGTGTGGGCGTGGTGCGCGCCTCCGGCCCGGGCGCTCGCCGCCTGCTGGAAACGGTTGCCGGCCCGATGCCCGAACCACGGTACGCCGCATTTCGCCGGTTTCGCGGCGAGAGGGGCGATACCCTGGACGAGGGGCTGGTGCTCTGGTTCCCGGGCCCACGCTCCTTTACGGGCGAAGACGTGGTCGAGTTTCAGGGTCACGGCGGGCCCGTGGTCATGGATCGTCTGCTGCGTCGGCTCACGGGCCTGGGGGCCCGGCTCGCCCGACCGGGCGAATTCTCCGAGCGCGCCTTTCTCAACGGGCGTCTCGATCTGGCCCAGGCGGAAGCCGTGGCCGACCTCATTGCCGCAGGTTCGGAAGCGGGGGCAAAGGCCGCCATGGCCTCGCTGCAGGGCGCATTCTCGGAACGGGTCCACGCGCTGACCGAAGCGCTGGTCGCGTTGCGCGTCTATGTGGAGTCGGCCATCGATTTCCCGGATGAGGAGATCGATTTCCTCGGGGACGGCGAAGTGGCGGCGCGACTGCGGCGGGTCCGTGCCGATCTGGACGCGGTCCGGGCCGCGGCAGGGCAGGGGCGCGTGCTGCGCGACGGCATGACCGTCGTGATCGCCGGTCGCCCCAACGCCGGAAAATCAAGCCTTCTGAACGCCCTGGCCGGCGACAGCCCCGCCATCGTCACCGACATCGCGGGCACCACGCGGGATGTCCTGCGCGAGCACATCCAGATCGACGGTATGCCACTCCATGTCATCGATACGGCCGGGCTGCGCAACAGCGACGAGCCCGTGGAGCAGGAAGGTATCCGCCGTGCATGGCAGGCCATCGAGACGGCGGATCGGCTGTTGCTTGTGGTGGATGACCGGGACGGCGTGGGCACGCCGGAACGGGAGATTCTTGCCCGGCTCCCGACCGGCCTCCCGGTGACACTGATCCGTAACAAGGCGGATCTCTCCGGCGCCGCCACCGGCCTCGATCACGGTGGTGACCACGACGCGGTGACCCTGAGCGCCGTAAGCGGTGCCGGGCTGGGGGATCTTCGCGAGCACCTCAAGGACTGCATGGGGTATACCGCCGCCGAGAGTGGATTCATCGCCCGCCGTCGTCACCTGGATGCCCTCGTCCGCACGGACACCGCGCTGGCGGCCGCGGAGCAACAACTGGCTCTCGGTGCCGGGGAGCTAGTGGCGGACGATCTTCGCCGCGCCCAGGACGCGCTCGGGGAGATTACCGGGTCATTCACCACCGAAGACCTGCTCGGCGAGATCTTCTCCACCTTCTGTATCGGCAAGTAGCCACCCCGCGTTCCACGTGGAACGGGGCCCGGGTGCTGTGAGCTGGGACCGCATCCGGACGGCCTGCTACACTACCGTGTTCTTCGTAACTGATTGTCTGGCCGGGAGGTCGCACCTTTGGATTATCCGGATCGTTTCGACGTGATCGTGGTTGGCGGTGGTCACGCCGGCACCGAGGCGGCGCTCGCCTCGGCGCGGACAGGTGCGCGCACGCTGCTGCTCACCCACAACA
>SLBZ01000124.1 GCA_007126095.1 Aquisalimonas sp. | reverse complement strand
GTGGATGGGCAGGTAGACCTTGGGGTGGGAGTTCCACAGGTACATGCCCGGCATGGGGCAGGACAGGGGCAACTCGCCCTTACCCACCTCGTAGCGGTTCTCCGCGTTGGGCTGGATGAGATCCGTGCGGTCGTGAGTCTGTGGATCAGCCACTGGTGGTTCTCCCTGCAGGTTCGGTTCAGACGAAAGTCAGCCACTCGTCGTAGGCGCTGCGCCGGCCCTCGACCTGGTCGAAGTACATGGCCTGCAGCCGCTCCGTGATCGGGCCGCGCTTGCCGTTGCCGATCTGGCGGCCGTCCAGCTCGCGGATCGGCGTGACTTCCGCCGCGGTGCCGGTGAAAAAGGCTTCGTCGGCGGTGTAGACCTCGTCGCGGGTAATGCGCTTTTCGCGCACCGGCAGCTCAATGTCCCGGGCAAGCTGCAGCACGGTGTCGCGGGTGATGCCCTCCAGCGCCGAGGCCAGCTCGGGCGTGTAGAGCACGCCATCGCGCACCATGAAGAAGTTCTCGCCGGAGCCCTCGCAGACGAAGCCGTTGGTGTCCAGCAGCAGCGCTTCGTCGTAGCCGGCCTCGGAGGCCTCCTTCAGCGCCATCATGGAGTTGATGTAGTTGCCGTTGGCCTTGGCGCGGCACATGGTGGAGTTGACGTGGTGCCGGGTGAACGACGACGTCTTGATGCGGATGCCGCGCTCGATGTTCTCGGCGCCCAGGTAAGCGCCCCACTCCCAGGCGGCCACCATGGTGTGGGATTTCAGACTGTCGGCGTGCAGCCCCATGCCCTCGGAGCCGTAGAACGTCATGGGCCGAACGTAGGCACTCTCGAGATTGTTCTCGCGGATGCTGCGCAGGATGGCGTCGTTGATCTCGTCCGGCGTGTGATTGATGGTCATGCCGAGGATCTTGGCCGAGTCGAACAGCCGCCGGGTGTGCTCGCGCAGACGGAACACCGCCGTGCCGCGATCGGTCTTGTACGCACGGATGCCCTCGAAGACCCCCATGCCGTAATGCAGCGTATGAGTGAGCACGTGCACCCGCGCATCGCGCCAGGGCAGCATTTCACCGTCCATCCAGATGATGCCGTCGCGATCATCCATGCCCATCGCATGATCTCCTCGACTTGCACCCGCGCCGGGGGCGGGCAGGTTATCTTGTTTGGTCAGTCGTCCATCAGCCGATGCCACACTTCGGCCACCTGCCCGCTCATTTCCCGGAATGTCTCGGCCGGCACGATGGCTGGCTCTTCCTGGAGGGTGAGCTGGTGCACCCGTGAGCGGTACGTCCGGTAGGCATCAACCAGTAACTCGGCTTCGTCCCGACTGATCCAGCCCGCGTCACGCAGCTCGCCGAGCAGGCGGATGTTGTCGGTGTATCGAAGCAGCCGGGGCGCGTCCGCAGCCCCCGACAGAACGCCATATTGCACCATAAATTCGATATCCGCGATACCGCCCCGATCCTGCTTGATGCTGAACTCGCCGGGGTGCTTACTGCCCTTCTGCTCGCGCATGCGCTCACGCATGTCGCGCACGTCGATCCGCAGCTGGTCGCGGTCGCGCGGGCGTCTCAGGATCTCGGTGCGCAGCTCGGCAAACTGCTCGCCGAGCGCGGCCGAGCCGGCCACGTAGCGGGCACGCACCAGGGCCTGGTGCTCCCAGGTCCAGGCCTGCTCGCGCTGGTACTCTGCGAATGCATCCAGGCTCGTGGCCAGCAGACCGGAGCGGCCGCTGGGCCGCAGGCGCGTATCCACCTCGTAGAGCACGCCGCCCGCCATGGTGGCGCCGAGGATGTGGATGATGCGCTGGGCGAGGCGCATGAAGAAGACGTTGTTATCCACCTGGCGGTCGCCATCGGTGACCTGCTCTTCGCCACGGCTGTCGTGGACGAAGACCACGTCCAGATCGGAGCCGTAACCCAGCTCCAGGCCGCCGAGCTTGCCGTAGGCGATGATGGCGAAGCCGGCGTGGACCGTCTCGCCATCCACCTGGCAGGTGGGGCGGCCGTGACGCGCTTCCAGGTGGCTCCAGGCCAGGTCGAGCACTTCGCCGAGCACCACTTCGGCGATATCCACCAGGTGGTCACTCACAACCATCAGCGGCGTGACGCCGGCAAGGTCGGACGCCGCCACGCGCAGCGCGTTGGCCTGTTTGAACTGCCGCAGTACCTCCATGCGCTGCTCCAGATCGTCGCCGGGGTAGGCGTCGAGCCGCTCGCGCAGTTCCTCGGCCAGATCTTTGCGCTTCAGCGGCGCATACAGGGTGCGCGGGTCCAGCAGCTCATCCAGCAGCATGGGATGGCGCGAGACGTGGCGAGCGATCCAGGGGCTGGCGGAGCACAGCTTCACGAGCTGCGACAGCGCCATGGGGTGTTCCACCAGCAGCGCCAGGTAGGAGGTGCGCCGGACGATGGCCTCCAGCAGGTCCAGTAGCCGGGTCAGCGTGGCATCGGGGCGCTCCGCCGCAGCAGTGGCACCGATCAGCAGCGGCATGAGGCGGTCGAGCCGCTCGCGGCCGGTTTCCGTGAGCGCACGGCAATGGGAGCCGCCGCGAAATGCGGCAATCCGTTGCAGACAGTCCGCAGGCTGCTCGAAGCCGTTGGCCTGGAGCACCGCCTCGGCTTCACTGCCAGTGACCGCCTCTGACCACACGTCGCCGATTTCAGGCTGGTCGTGCGGGGTCGTCTCGTGCTCGGCCTGGGGCGCGGCGAAGACCTGCTCGAAATGGTCATGCACGTGCCGCCTGAGCTCGGAAAGTCGCGCGGCGAACGCGTCCCAGCGGTCGAAGCCCATGGTGTAGGCGAGGCGCTGCTGATCCAGCGTGTCCTCGGGCAGTTCATGAACCTGTTTGTCCTGCATGGCCTGCAGGCGGTTCTCGGTGCGACGGAGGAATTCATAGCCCTCCAGAAGCTGCCGCACGGCAAACCCCGGCAAGGCATTGTGCTGCCCGAGGTATTCGAGCACGCGGATGATGCTGCGCTCCTGCAGGCCGCGCTCGCGGCCGCCCCGGATGAGCTGGAACGCCTGCCCCACGAACTCCACCTCGCGGATGCCGCCCGCGCCGAGTTTGATGTTGTGCTCAAGCCCCCGGCGCTCCACTTCCCTCGCGATCATGGCCTTCATGTCGCGCAGGGACTCCAGCGCCCCGTAGTCGAGATAACGGCGGTAGACGAACGGCCGCAGAGAAGCCATCAGGGCGCCGCCCGCGTTCTGATCGCCGGCGACCACGCGCGCCTTGATCATGGCGTAGCGCTCCCACTCCCGGCCCTGCGCCTCGTAGTAGGTCTCCAGCTGGTCACTGTGCATGACCAGCGGCCCCGAGTCGCCGTAGGGGCGCAGGCGCATGTCCACGCGGAAAACGAAGCCCTCGACCAGACGCGCATTCAGGCTGTTGATCAGCTTCTGGCCGAGCCGCGTGAAGAACTCCTGGTTGTCCACGCTCTTGCGGCCGCCATGGGTCTCGCCCACATCGGAGTAGCCGAAGATGAGATCGATGTCGGACGAGTAGTTGAGCTCGCGGCCGCCGAGCTTGCCCATGCCCAGCACATAGAACGTGACCGGCTCGCCGTCGGCGTTGCGAGGCTCGCCGAAACGCGCCTGCAATTGATGCAGGTGCCAGTCCAGCGCCACCTGGATGCAGGCGTCGGCCAGTGCCGAGAGCTCGCGCAGGGTCTCACCCAGGCTGGCCCAGCCGGCCAGATCGCGCCACGCGATGCGCACCATCTCGCGGCGGCGGTAGCGGCGCAGGGCGCTGTTCAGGGCGTCCTCGTCGCTGCAGTCAGCCACGGCGTCCGCTGCACGACTGGCCATCTCGCCCTCATCGTAGGCACCTTCGAGGTCGCCGGAGTGGGCAAGGTGGTCGAGCAGCTCCGGGGCGCGGATGCAGGACAGGGCCACGAACGGGCTGCCGGCCCAGACGGTCGGCAACGACTGCAGCGCCATGTCCGTGTGTGGCAGCTCGGCGACGTCCTGGTAATCGGAGATCCACTCGGTGACCTGCCCCCGCAGACGCTCCGGCAGGCGGGACATGGCGCGGTCGATCAGGTCACTGGCGTGGCTCACGGGGCCTCCGGATCATGGTGGCAGGTTGGCGGTGCCGGCGCCCTGAAGGCAGGCCGGCACCGCTCATCCTACTGAGACGACCTACCCGGGCGCCAGCGCCCGCGCCCGCCATCCGGGACCATGCGGCCAAAGTAGAGCAGGCCGAAGATGATCCAGCCCAGGGTAACCACGGCGGTGCCGATCAACACCGCCACCGGACCGAACTGATAGATCAGTGGCACGGACGCCGCCGTGAACAGACCACCACCCACAATGGGCTCGAACAGCATCTGCTTGTAGCCGAAGCTCTCCAGGGCGCCGGATTCGTTGCGCGGGTCGGCCATGCGCATGAGCAGCACGCCGGTCACGGTCACGCCCATGGACTGGCCGAAGTCACCCACGCCGCGCTCGAACCAGTTGTAGGGAATGACCCGCGGCGCCAGCACCATGAGCACCAGCAGCGACCAGGCGATGCCGGTCACGGCCAGCAGCAGGAAGGGCACCAGGTGTTCGCCCAGTGCCTGGAGCGACAGCGTCGCCAAGGCGGCAACGATGGTGAAATCCAGGGCGAATCCGGAGATGCGCTGCATGGTGCGGCCAGAGACGTGCTCCTCGTGACCCATGCGCATGACCAGCAGCTGGATGAACACGCCGCCGAGCATGGCCATGGGGAACAACGGCACGTGGGCGAGGATCTCGACACCACCGTCACGCCCCCAGGTGGCGCTCTCGATCGCCTGCAGGGCCGTCAGCAGCCCCCAGCCGACCAGAACGGCCAGCCCCACGAGGCCAAGGTGCACACTGAGCGGGTCGGTGGTGCTGCGCTCGTGGCGGTAGTCCTTCTCCAACTCGGCCTGTTCCTCGACGGAGGGGCGGGCGCTCTCGCCGCCCCCCGACTCCGGGCTGACGATACCGCGTCGCGCGGCAATGTTGATGAGAATGGTCCCGCCGATGACACCAGCGAGCAGGCCGACCGTGGCAAGCCCCAGGGCCAGGTCGGCGCCCTCGGGGAAACCGAGATCCTGGAAGGTGCCTGCCATTCCGGCCGCCGTGCCGTGGCCGCCCTCGAAGCCGATCTCGATCAGGGCGCCGGCCATGGGGCTCAGCTCGAACACCGGGGTGAGCACCAACAGTGCCAGCAGAATGCCAACCACGTACTGGCCCCAGGCCATGGTCTGGCCGACCACCACCTGCGGCCC
>SLBZ01000136.1 GCA_007126095.1 Aquisalimonas sp. | reverse complement strand
GGGCAGGATCAGCAGGTTGGCCGTGCCCTTGAGCGTGGAGTTCGGGAAAATCCGCTCGCGGATCTCCTCGGAGAGCGCAGCGTCGCCGTGCATTTCGCCTTCCACCTCCAGCGCCGGCGCCCGCTCCCGGATCAGCGACAGCGCGGTGCGCATCTTGTCCGCGGAGTCGGCGTCGGAGGAGCCGAAGCTTGAGTGGGACAGCAGCGCGAGCTTCGGAGTCATGCCGAACCGCTGGACTTCTTCCGCTGCCAGGACGGCCATCTCCGCGATCTGCTCGGCGCTGGGGTTGCTGTTCACGTAGGTGTCGCAGAGGAAGAACGTCCCCTTGCGCAGGATCAGCGCGTTCATGGCGGCAATGTTGTTGCAGCCAGCCTGCCGGCCGAGCACTGACTCGATGTGGTAGAGGTGCTGGTGGTAGCGTCCCACCACGCCGCTGATCATGGCATCGGCCTCGTTGCGGCGAATCATCAGCGCGGCAATCACGGTGTTGCGGGTGCGGACGATGGTGCGGGCCTGGTCGGGGGTGACGCCCTTGCGCTCCATGATCGAGTGGTACAGCGTCCAGTACTCCCGGTAGCGCGGGTCATCCTCCGGATCCACCAGCTCGAAGTCGCGCCCGGGGGCGAGCCGCAGGCCCAGGCGTTCGATGCGCATCTCCACCACCTTGCGGCGGCCCACCAGAATGGGCTCGCCCAGGCCGTCGTCCACCACCACTTGGACTGCGCGCAGCACGCGATCCTGCTCACCTTCGGCGTAGACGATACGCTGCGGCTGCTGGCGTGCCTGCTCGAGCACCGGTTTCATCACCAGGCCGGAACGGAACACGAAGGTGTTCAGCTGGCGCCGGTAGGCGTGGAAGTCGGCAATGGGGCGGGCGGCGACCCCCGTGTCCATGGCGGCGCGTGCCACCGCCGGGGCAACGCGCACGATCAGGCGCGGGTCGAAGGGCTTCGGGATCAGGTAGTCCGGGCCGAAGTGCAGACTGGTGTCGCCGTAGGCGTTGGCGACGATGTCGGAGGACTCCTCCATGGCCAGGTCGGCAATGGCTTCGACACAGGCCAGTTTCATTTCGTCGTTGATGGTGGTGGCACCCACGTCCAGCGCACCGCGGAAGATGAACGGAAAACACAGGACATTGTTGACCTGGTTCGGGTAATCGGAGCGCCCCGTGGCCATGATGCAGTCCGGCCGCTCCGCCTTGGCGTCCTCAGGCAGGATCTCCGGAATCGGGTTGGACATGGCCAGGATCAGGGGATCCCGGGCCATGGTGGCGACCATCTCCCGGCTCAGCACGCCGGGGGCCGAGAGCCCCAGGAAGATGTCTGCATCCGGGAGCGCTTCGGCCAGGGTGCGCGCCTCCATGTCGCGCGCGAAGGCCCGCTGTCGCGGGTGCAGGCCGTCACGGCCGGTGTGCACCACGCCGCGCGAGTCGAGCATGATGATGTTGTCCGGCCGGATGCCCATGCCCACAAGCAGCTCCAGGCAGGCCACGGCCGCGGCACCGGCGCCGGAGCACACCAGTTTGACGTCCGCCACGTCCTTGTCGATCAGCCGCAGGCCGTTGCGCACCGCGGCGGCGGTGATGATGGCGGTGCCGTGCTGGTCGTCGTGGAACACCGGGATGTTCATGCGCTCCTTCAGGCGCTCCTCCACCTCGAAGCACTCCGGCGACTTGATGTCTTCCAGGTTGATGCCGCCGAAGGTGGGCTCCAGGCTGGCGATGATGTCCACCAGCCGGTCCGGGTCCGCTTCGTCCACTTCCACGTCGAACACGTCGATGCCGGAGAATTTCTTGAACAGCACGCCTTTGCCTTCCATCACCGGCTTGGACGCCAGCGGACCGATGTTGCCCAGCCCGAGCACGGCGGTGCCGTTACTGACCACACCGACCAGGTTGCCCCGGGCAGTGACAGATGCCGCTTCCCTGGCGTCCTCGACGATGAGTTCGCACGCCGACGCCACCCCCGGGGAGTAGGCCAGCGCCAGGTCCCGCTGGGTGGCCAGTGGCTTGGTCGGGGCGACCTCCAGCTTCCCGGGGCGGGGCTGGCGGTGGTATTCAATCGCGCTGTCACGCAGTTGGTCGGACATGTTCGGTCTCCCTGTTCAGGCGGGTGTTGCATACGGTTGCCCGCACGGCACCCTTGAGGCGTGCCGTGCGGGTCGTGGATCAAGGGGAGTTCGCCCGGCGCGCAGGCGCCGGGCGCAGTGGCGGATCAGCGGTTCTCGCTACCGGCGGGTGCATCGTCGGCCGGCGCGTCGTCGCCCGATGCCTGCTCCGCCTCCGGTGCTTCATATTCCTGCCCCTTGGCCCGGGGCAGCACCGCGTCCAGGAACAGGGCGGCGATGGCGGCCGGTACGAGCCCGGATTTCAGCAGCACGCCCACCTGGCCCGGCAGGGTGTCGGCGATCTCCTCGGTGGCTGGCAGGCCCACGCCGAGCCCGATGGCGACGGCAATGATGAGCAGGTTGCGCTGATCCAGCTCGCAGCGCTGCAGAATCTTCAGGCCCGCCGAGGCGATCATCCCGAACATCACCACGGCCGCGCCGCCCAGCACGGGCTCCGGCATGGCCGATACCACCCCGCCCAGCTTGGGAATGAGGCCCAGGGCGATCAGGAACACGCCGCCAATGGTGACCACGTGCCGGCTGACCACCCCGGTGAGGGTGACCAGGCCCACGTTCTGGGCGAAGGCCGTGTTCGGCAGGGTGTTGAAGATGGCCGCGAACGAGGTGGCGGCGCCGTCCGCCATCACGCCGCCCGAGAGCTCACGCGCCTTCGGCTGGCGGCCGGCGCCGCCCACGGTGATGGCGGTGATGTTGCCGATGGTCTCAAGCCCCACCACGAACATGATCAGCACCATGCCGACGATGGCCGCGAGCTCGAACTGCATGCCGTAGACGAACGGCTGGGGCAGGGCGAACCAGCTCGCCTCGGCCACCGGTGAGAAGTCCACCATGCCCAGTGCAATGGCGGTGACATAGCCCACGGCGAGGCCCACGAGCACGGATGCCGCCTTGAAGATGCCCTTGCCGTACTGGTGCACGATGACGGTGACGACCAGCACGAACAGCGCCATGCCCAGGTTGGCCGGAGACGCGTAGTCGGATGCCGAGCCGTCACCGCCACCCGCGGCATAGTTGAGGCCCACCGGCATGAGCGAGATACCGATCAGCAGCACGACAATGCCGGTGACCACGGGTGAGAACCAGTGGCGTATTTTCTTCAGAATGGCCCCCAGGCCGATCTGGAACAGCCCCGCGATGAAGGCCGCCCCGAGGACGGTAGGCAACCCGAAGGTGCTGGCCATGGGCAGTGCTACCGGCATGAAACCGAAGCTGGTGCCCTGGACGATGGGCAGGCGCGCGCCGATGGGGCCGGCGCCCAGGGTCTGCAGCAGGGTGCAGACACCGGCGACGAACAGCGCCACCTGGATCAGGAATACGGTCTCGCCGGTGGTGGCGCCGATGACGCCCGCGATGATGATGGGTGGGGTTACGTTGCCGGCGAACATCGCCATGACGTGCTGCAGGCCAAGTGGAATGGCCTTCTTCAGCGGCGGCGTCACATCCGGGTCGCGGACCTGCTCGGTAGCCGGATCCGCGGTGGTCGCATCGGACCGGTGCTGTGTCTCGTCCTGCTCAGCCATGGCTTCTCCTCCTGGCGTTGTCGTGTCACCGGTCGATGTGCCGGTTTCTCAGAAACTGTATACAAAATGGTAGCTCGAAATTTAACAAAGTTGAGTGCACTTGCAACCCCGGCGTGTCCGGTTCGCGATCTGCCGCACAGCGGAGGATTGTCGGCACGGGGTTGCGGCTGACCGCACGGAACCGACAGTATTCATGCAATGGAAGGCGCAAGTTCAATGTATACGAGGTGGCCACGAACAGGCCGGTGCCCGGAGATGCTCCCGTGACGGCGGCGCGTGTCGCCCATCCCCGGCGGTACCTAGTGTTCGCGTTGTTCGCTGCCGGGTTTCTCCTGTCCTATGTGCTGCGCGGGGTCAACGTCGCCTTCGAGGAGAAGCTGGCGACCGGCTTCGGCCTGGAGCCGGGGGCCGTGGGCGCGGTCACCGCCAGCTTTTTCCTCGCCTTCGCCCTGGTTCAGCCACTGGTGGGCTATCTCCTTGACCGGATCGGTCCGCGCAGGACCCAGAGCCTGCTGCTGATTCTCGCCGCCACCGGCGCGGTCGTGTTCGCCCTGGCCGCGGGGCTGGCGGGGCTGATGACGGGGCGGGTGCTGCTGGGGGTCGGTCTGGCGGCCAGTCTCACCGCCGGTTACAAGGCCATCGCCGAGGTCTTCCCGGCGGCGCAGGTGCCGCTGTTCAACGGGCTGCTCGCTTCCGTGGGCAGTCTGGGTGTCGTTCTCGTGGGCACGCCGCTGGATGCGCTTCTGGCCGTGTTGGACTGGCGACAGATCATGGGTGTGCTGGGCGGTGTCGCGCTGTTGCTGACGGTGCTGCTCTGGTGTCTGGTGCCGGAGCCGCCGCGCACTCCGGCGGGGCAGGAGAAGGCAGACGGACCCGGGGTGTTCGGCTACATGGCTGACCCCCGTTACTGGTCGATCCTGCCTCTGGGGATTCTCAACCAGGCCATGTTCCTGGCCATGCAGACACTGTGGCTGATGCCGTTCCTGCGTCAGACCATGGATTACAGCCGTGGCGAGGCGGCCATGAGTGTGTCGGTGGTGGGCGTCGCCCTGATCTTCGGCGGGGTGGGGCTTGGCGCGCTGGCGAGCTGGCTGCTGCGCTTCCGTATCGAGGTGGCGGTCACCGCCGGTGTCGCCATGTCGCTGTTTCCGGTCGTCCAGGCGTGGGTGCTATTCCAGGGTGAGGCGGTGACCCAGGCGACTTGGTTTGTGTTCGGCGTCACCGGTGGTTCCGGCATGGTGCTGTACGCCGTGTTCGCGCGCACCTTCCCGGGGTCGATGCTCGGGCGCCTCAGCACTACCTACACCCTGGGCGTGTTTCTGGGTACGTTCCTGTTGCAGGCGGCCTACGGGTGGCTGCTGGATCTGGGGCAGGCGGCGGGCATGGCGCCTGACGAGGCCCATGTAGCGATCTGGACGCTGCTCATTGCGCTGCAGGTGGTGGCCGTTGCCTGCTACTGGGGCATGACCCCCGCCCGACGCCGCCGCGCCGCCGCCCATGGATATGCGTAGGCATCGGCATCGGTGGATGTAAAAATCCACCCTACGGCCCACCCCCAACACCCATACCCGTAGACGACCGTAGGGTGGACCTTCAGGTCCACCATTCCCGGG
>SLBZ01000041.1 GCA_007126095.1 Aquisalimonas sp. | reverse complement strand
TGCTGGATCCGGGCACGCTGCTGACCACCATCGTCCAGCACGACCCGGTCCACGTGCGCTTCGCCCTCCCGGAGGACGACGCCGCGGTTCAGCGCACGGCGCGCCGGGCCCGTGCTGCTGACGGTCAGGACCATGACTTCCGGCACGAAGCCTCCCTGCGCCTGCCGGACGGCAGCGACTACGAGCGCACCGGGGAGATCGATTTCACCGCCAGCACCATCGACCACGGGACCGGCTCGGTGTCCGCCCGCGCGGTGTTCGACAATCCCGAGCGCGCCATCGTGCCGGGGCAGTTCGTGCGCATTACGGTGGTCCTCGACACCCTGGAGGACGTCTACCGCGTCCCGGAGACCGTGATCAGCGAGGGCGCCGACGGGCCACAGCTCTACGTGGTCGACGGCGACGGCCACGCCAGCGTGCGCCGCGTGAAACTGGGGCCGGTGGTCGATGGCGATCAGGTGGTTGTCGATGGCCTCGACGATGGCGACCGGGTCATCATCAACGGCCACGCGTCCGTGGCCGACGGGGCTCCGGTGGACGTCTCCGATGAGGAGGACACCTGATGTTCCGTTTCTTCATCGACCGGCCACTGTTCGCCTCGGTGATCTCCATCATCATCCTCATCATGGGCGGTGCGGCACTGGCCACGCTCGCCGTGGAGCAGTACCCGGACGTGGCGCCGCCGGAGATCGTGGTGGATGCCCAGTTCCCGGGCGCCAGCGCCGAAGTCATCGCTGATGCGGTGGCGGCGCCGCTGGAGCAGGAGATCAACGGCGTCGACAACATGATCTTCATGGAGTCCAGCAGCAACGACGCCGGCAGCGTGCGTATTACGGTGTCGTTCGAGATGGGGACCGACTCGGACCAGGCGGCCATCAACGTCAACAACCGCGTTCAGCGCGCCATGGCGCGGCTGCCCCAGGAGGTCCAGCAACAGGGCGTGCAGGTGGAGGCCCGCTCCACCGACATCCTGCAGGTGCTGGCGCTGTTCTCCGAAGACGGCAGCATGGACGACGTGGCCATCAGCAACTACGCCCTGCTCAATGTCATCGACGAGCTGGTGCGGCTGCCCGGCGTCGGCGATGCGTCGCTGTTCGGCGCTCAGGACTACTCCATGCGCGTGTGGCTCGAGCCCGAGCGCATGGCCCAGTACGACCTGACACCCGCGGATATCGCGGCGGCGCTGCGTGAGCAGAACGCCCAGTTTGCGGCGGGACGCCTGGGTGATCAGCCCGCGGGCGAAGAGCAGGCTTTCACCTTCAGCGTGAGCACGCCGGGCCGGCTCAGCGACCCCGAGGACTTCGAGAACGTCATCCTGCGCAGCGGCGCCGATGGCCAGACCCTGCGCCTGGGGCAGGTCGCCGACGTGGAGCTGGGTGCCCAGCGCTACGCCTTCTCCGCCACCTACAACAGCCAGCCCACGGTCCCCATCGGTGTCTACCTGGAGCCCGGGGCCAACGCCATGGAGACGGCGGAGCGCGTACGCAGCGTGCTTGAAGAGGTGGAGGGGCGGTTCCCGGAAGGCCTGGAGTACCGGATCCCCTATGACACCACGGATTTCATCGAGTCCTCGATCCAGGAAGTGCTGATCACCCTTGGGCTGGCCCTGCTGCTCGTGGTGGCGGTGACATTCCTGTTCCTGCAGCACCTACGCAGCACCCTGATCCCGCTCACGGCGATTCCGGTGTCACTGATCGGCACCTTTGCCGGCATGCAGGCGCTGGGCTTCTCGGTGAACCTGCTCACCCTGTTCGGGCTCATCCTCGCCATCGGCGTGGTAGTGGATAACGCCATCATTGTCATGGAGAACGTCGAGCGGCTCATCAAGGAGAAGGCCCTGTCGGCCTACCAGGCGTCGGTCGAGACCATGAAACAGGTCTCCGGCGCGGTGGTGGCCTCCACTCTGGTGCTGGTGGCCGTGTTTGCGCCGGTGGCCTTCCTGGGCGGGCTGAGCGGCGAACTCTACCAGCAGTTCGCCATTACCATTGCCGTATCCGTGGTGATCTCGGCGATCGTTGCCCTGACGCTCACGCCGGCCATGTGCGCGATTCTTCTGGAGAAGCCGCTGAAGGAGCCGGTGGCGCCCCTGCGCTGGTTCAACGCCGGTTTCGATCGCCTGACCAACGGCTTCGTCCGGGTGGTGCACTTTTTCCTGCGCCACGCCGTGGCGGGCGTGGCGGTGTTCCTGGCGGTGGTGGGCGGCTCGGTCTATCTGCTCAGCCAGATGGCCGACGGCCTGGTGCCCCAGGAGGACCAGGGCTTCGTGCTGGCCGCTCCGTCCCTGCCGCCGGCCTCGGCCATGGGCCGTACTGAGGCCTTCCGGGATGCGTTCACCGACCAGCTCGTTGCCATGGACGAGGTGGACGAGGTGGTGAGCTTCGCGGGCTGGGACATCCTTGCCGGCTCGCTGCGGCCCAACGCCGGTGCTGCCTTCGTGACCCTCTCGGACTGGAGCGAGCGCACCGGCGAGGGCCAGGATGCCCAGAGCCTTGCCAGCCGCTTCATGGGCATGGGTGCGCAGATGGAAGAGGGCAACATCATGGCCTTTGTGCCGCCGCCTATCCAGGGGTTGTCGCTTACGGGGGGTGTCGAGGGCTACCTCCAGGCGCGGGGCGGCGAGTCTCCGGAGGAGATCCGGGCCATGGCCGATGCGCTGGTGGCCGCTGCCAACGAGCGTCCGGAGGTGACCAATGCCAATGTCACTCTGGACACGGACATTCCCCGCTACCACGCAGACGTCGACCGGGAGAAGGCGCGGGCGGCCGGCGTGCCCATCGACGCGGTGTTCGGCGCCCTGCAGAGCACGTTCGGGGCCGACTACGTGAACGACTTCACCCTGCAAGGCCGCAACTGGCAGGTGAACATGCAGGCCCAGAGCGAGTACCGCAGCCACCCGGACGATCTGCGCCGGGTGTTCGTGCGCAGCGACAGCGGCGACCTGCTGCCGGTGAGTTCGCTGGTGACCATGGAGCGGACCCGTGGCACGGACATCATCGACCGCTTCAACATCTATCCGGCCGCGAAGATCATGGCCGATCCGGCGCCCGGCTACACCACCGGTGACGCGCTGGCGACCCTGCAGGAACTGGAGCGGGAGATGCTCGCGGCCAACGCGACGCTCGGGTGGACCGGCGAAGCCTATCAGCTGGAGGCGGCCGAGGCGGCGGGTGGCATCGCCTTCGCTCTCGGTCTGGTGATGGTGTTCCTGATTCTGGTCGCGCAGTACGAGCGGCTCACGCTCCCCATCGCCGTCGCCACAGCCGTGCCCTTTGCCGTCTTCGGCGCGGCGCTGGCCTCCGTCCTGCGGGGCTTCCCCAACGACATCTACTTCCAGGTGGGTCTTCTGGTGCTGATCGGGCTCGCGGCCAAGAACGCCATTCTCATCGTCGAGTTCGCGGCGCAGAACCGCAGCCAGGGGATGTCGTCGCTGGACGCGGCGCTGGCCGCCGCCCGGCAGCGCTTCCGCGCCATCATGATGACGGCGTTGACCTTCATCATCGGCACGTTGCCGCTGGTGTTCGCCACTGGCGCCGGGGCCGTGAGCCGCCAGGAGATCGGCACCGTGGTGGTGGGCGGCATGATCGCAGCCAGCAGCCTGGCGCTGCTGTTCGTGCCGCTGTTCTACAAACTGCTGGAGGATCTGGCCACACGGCAGAAGGAACGGCGCGAGCGTCGCAAGGAGGAAGCCCATGCGTAAGCTACTGAGCCTGGCCGCGGCCACCGTCCTGATCGCGGGCTGCGCCGTGGGTCCCGAGTACGAGCAGACGGAGGTCGATCTGCCCGATGAATGGCCGGAGCACGAGCTGTTCGATACCGCAGAGGATGCCGACTGGCAGGCGTGGTGGACGCACTTCGACGACCCGACGCTGGATGCCCTGGTGGAGCGCGCCCTTGACGACAACCTGGACGTGCGCCTGCAGGCCGAGCGAGTGATTGAGGCCCATGCCCGCCTCGGCCTGGCCGACGCCGAGCGCATGCCGACGGTGGATGCCCAGGCGGAAGCCTCGCGGGAACGCCAGCCCGAGACCACCATGCCGCTGCCGGGCGCGGCCGGCACCGGCAATCTGTTCTCGGTATCGGGCATGCTCGGCTACGAGCTCGACCTCTGGGGTCGGCTCGCCAGTCAGCGGGACGCCGCTGAGGGCATGCTGCTGGAGTCGGCGTTCAGTCGCGACGCGGTGCGCCTGAACGTGGCCACCGACGTGGTCACCACCTACATCAATCTGCGGGCCGCGCAGGAGCAGCTCGCCCTGACCGAGGAGACGGTGCGTTCCCGGCAGCGCTCCCTGGACATTGAGGAGGCCCGCTACGAGGAGGGCAGTGCCGACGCTCTGGCCGTACGCCAGGCCCGCTCGGAGCTGGAGACCACCCGCGCCAGCCTGCCACCGCTGCGGGAACAGGTGATGACCCTGGAGAGTGCGCTCGCCGTGCTGGTGGGAGCGGAGCCGGGCGAACTGCTCGGGGAGCTGGACTTCGGCGACGGCCGTCTGCGCGAGCTGGAGCTGCCGGACGCCATGCCCGAAGATACCCCTGCCGACATCCTGCGCCGTCGCCCGGACATCCGTGCCGCGGAGGCGGGGCTGATGGCGTCCACCGCCGAGATCGGCGTGGCCGAGGCGAACCGGCTGCCACGGGTAAGCCTGTCGGCCCTGATTGGCACTGCCGCCACGGCCACCGGCGATCTGTTCACCGGCCCCGCCGAAACCTGGGGGCTCGGTGCTTCCGTGGGAGGGCCGCTGTACGACTTCGGGCGCGGTCGCGCGCAGGTGGACACGGCGGAGTCCCTGCGGGAGCAGGCGGAGATCCGGTACAACATCACCGTGACCACCGCCTTCCGGGAGGTGCGCGACGCCCTGATCGTCTACGACACCAGCAGCAACCGCATCAGTGCTGTGAACCGCCAGCTCGACGCCATCGAGGACACCCGCGACATGGCCGAGCTGCAGTACCAGGAAGGGCTGACCGGCCTGTTCGAGCTGCTCGACGCCGAGCGGGCCCTGCTGGATGCCGAGCTCACCGAGGTGGAAGCCATCCGTGACCGTCTGAGCGCCACTGCGACCCTGTTCAAGGCCATGGGTGGTGGCTGGGACGGCAGCGCCGCCCATGTGCTCGACGCCCAGGAGGTGGATGGCCGGTGAGCACCGACGGCCTGATCCGGCCGGGAGCGTCGACGTGAGCTATCTTCAAGGCGATGCGGGGCCAGGGCCCCGCTCGAGGACCGGTGTGGTCGGTAGCAGGGCTTCGTCGGCGGCATCGTCAACGGACATGGTCCAGGAGTACCCCATGAATCAGCGGGTTACCGTCAACGAGCTGGCAGCACTGGTTGCCGCCGAAGTGGTTGGCGATGGCAGCACGCCGATCCACCGGGTCGCAACCCTGGCGGGCGCGGATGGGCACGCCATCGGCTTCTG
>SLBZ01000045.1 GCA_007126095.1 Aquisalimonas sp. | reverse complement strand
GCAGGCCGCGTCACGTCGGAAGCGCCCCAGGCGGAAGCGGCCCGAGCCAATCTGGAAGAAGAGTTCGGGCCACGGGATCGCGCCATCTCCGAGGAGCAGGAGGCGCTGCGGGAAATGGAGAACCGGCTCAACCGCGACGGCGCCGTCATGAGCGACAGCGAGCAGCAGCGGCTGCAGCGTGATTTGGTTGCGCGGCAGCGTGAGTTGCGCCGGGCAGAAGAGGAATTCCGCGAAGACTTCAACATGCGCCGCAATGAAGAACTGGGGCGCTTGCAGCGGCGCATTGTCGAGACCATCGACGAACTTGCCGAATCCGAAGGTTTCGATCTTATCGTGAGCGAGGGTGTCATCTACGCCAGCGATCGCGTCGACATTACCGATCGGGTTCTCGAGCGACTGCAACAGGACTTCGACAGCCAATAAGAAGCGCACGGCGCTTCGCATCGTGGCGCGTTCTGAGCCGGCGCCGGCACTTGCGCCTTGCACAATGACGCGCAACTGCCACCCGGTTGTCCGCGCTCTCCGGATGCGGACCCGGCGACGATACGATAAGGGGAGCGCCTGCATGAAACGCCTGGGAGAACTGGCTTCGGCTCTTGATCTGGATTTGCGTGGTGATCCGGGACATCCGCTCGAACGCATTGGTTCTCTGGACAGTGCGAATGCAGACGAGCTGACCTTTCTTGCCGATTCCCGGCGCCGCAGTCAGTTGGCGACGAGCCGTGCGGGCGCGATCATCGTTCGGCCGGACGATGCCGATGGCGTTCCCGGCAACGCCTTGATTGCACCGGATCCCCATCTCGCATTCGCCAGGGCTGCCCAGCTTCTGCACCCGCCCCGAGTCCGTTCCGGCATTCATGCAACCGCTGCGGTTGACGAATCCGCGCAGATGGGGGAAGGCGTTGCCATCGGCGCCCAGGTTGCAATCGGACGTAATGTGGTGCTGGAACAGGGCGTTCAGATCGGTGCCGGTGTGGTGATTGAGGACCACGTCACGGTCGGAGCCGGTACGATCGTTCACCCTCGGGTGACGCTCCTGTCGGGCTGCGCTCTGGGTGCTGGGTGCGTGGTGCATTCCGGAACCGTGATCGGCTCCGACGGGTTCGGTTATGCGCGGGATGGGCATCGCTGGGAGCGGGTGCCCCAGGTTGGCAACGTGCGCATCGGCGACCGCGTGGATATCGGCGCAAACGTCTCCATTGACCGCGGGGCAATCGGCGATACCGTCATCGACAACGGCGTCAAACTGGATAACCAGGTGCACATCGCGCACAACGTACACATCGGTGAACACACTGCGATTGCGGGTTGCGTTGGCATCTCCGGCAGCACACGGATCGGTCGCTACTGCACGATCGCGGGTGCCGTGGGGATTGCAGGGCACCTGGTGATTGTCGATAACGTGCATATTACCGGTATGGCGCAGGTCACCAAGAGCCTGACTGAACCGGGAGTCTATTCGTCGGGCACGGGGATCGAGACGAACCGCAGCTGGCGGCGCAATGTAGCGCGATTCCATCAGCTCGACGACATCGCGCGCCGGCTGCGAACGATCGAGCGGCGGCTGAAAACGGACGACTAGGCGGTGCGACAGGCGTGAGCCGTGCCGCGCATCGCCGTATCATCAAAGAATGGGCATTTTGCATTTATGGATACGAATCAAATAAAACACCTGCTTCCACATCGGTACCCGTTTCTGCTCGTGGACCGGGTTCTGGAGAGTGAGCCGGGTGAACGCCTGCTGGCGCTGAAGAACGTGACCATCAACGAGCCGTTCTTTCAGGGCCATTTCCCCATCAAACCTGTCATGCCGGGGGTGCTTGTCCTGGAGGGCATCGCCCAGGCATGCGGGCTGCTGGCTTTCGAGACGGAAGGCGAGAAGCCGGAAGGCAACCCCCTCTTCTATCTTGTCGGCTATGACAAGGCGCGCTTCAAGCGCCGGGTCGAACCGGGCGATCAGCTGCATATCGAGGTCACGCTGCTGCGCGTACGGCGCGGGATCTGGGTGTTCTCGGGCAAGGCGAGCGTTGATGGCGAGATTGCCGCAGAGGCAGAAGTCATGTGCACCGTGCGGGATGCGGAATCTTGATCGACGAGACAGCAAGGGTTGATCCGTCGGCGCGGCTGGGCAGTGACGTCACCGTCGGCCCGTACGCAGTGATCGGACCCGACGTTCAGATCGGTGACCGTTGTGAGATCGGGCCGCATGCCGCCATCTACGGGCCAACGCGCATGGGCGTTGATAACCGCATTTTCCAGTTCGCATCGGTGGGCGCTGAGCCCCAGGACAAGAAGTTTTCCGGGGAACAGACCTGGCTGGAGATGGGGGATCGCAACACCGTCCGTGAATTCGTGACCATCAACCGGGGCACCGTGCAGGACAAGGGCGTGACCCGCATCGGCGACGACAACTGGATCATGGCATACGTGCACATCGCCCATGACTGCATCGTGGGTGATCGCATCGTGTTCGCCAATGGTGCGTCACTGGCGGGGCACGTAGACGTGGAGGATGACGTCATCCTCGGCGGGTTTTCCCTGATTCACCAGTTCTGCCGCATCGGTGCATTCAGCTTTTCGTCCATGGGCAGTTGCATCAAGCAGGATGTGCCGCCCTACGTGACGGTCTCCGGCAACCCGGCCGAACCCTTTGGCATCAACAGCGAGGGGCTTCGCCGGCAGGGGTTCTCTAAGCAGGACGTTCTCGCGCTGCGCAGGGCCTACCGCACGGTTTACAAGTCGGGGCTGCGTCTGGAACCGGCGCTTGAGCGGGTGCGGGAGATCGCCGCTGATCATCCGCCGGTTGAGCGTCTGGCGGCGTTCATCGGTGAGAGCCGCCGCGGCATCGTACGCTGAGGCCCGCGGGCATGGATGCCATGGCCGCGGAACAACCACCGGGAGCGAGCATGCGGATCGGCATCGTGGCCGGGGAGATGTCGGGAGACTACCTCGCGGCAGGGCTCATGCGGGAGCTGCGCAGGCATTTCCCGGCGGCGCGTTTCGAGGGCATCGGCGGCCCGCGCATGGAGGCCGAGGGCTGCACCAGCTTTCATCCTTTGGAGTCGCTGTCGGTGATGGGGCTTGTGGAGGTCCTGCGCCACCTCCCGGGGCTGCTGGCCATCCGACGGGATTTGGTGCGTCGGTTTCAGGCTGATCCGCCGGATCTCTTCATCGGCATCGACGCCCCCGATTTCAATCTCGGCCTCGAGCGGCGTCTGCGCGAACAGGGCATCCCGACAGTCCACTATGTCAGCCCCACGGTCTGGGCGTGGCGACAGGGACGGATCCGCGATATCGCCCGCTCGGTTGACCGCATGCTGTGCATATTCCCCTTCGAACGGGAGTTTTTCCGCCACCACGATGTGCCGGCCACGTTCGTGGGGCATCCCCTGGCCGATGAAGTACCGGAGACCCCGGATCAGGCCGGCGCCCGCAGCGCGCTCGATCTGCCGGCTGAGGGCGCCATGGTTGCGCTCCTGCCCGGGAGCCGCATGAGCGAGGTCAAGCACCTTGGGCCGCTGTTCCTGGAGACGGCCGCCTGGCTGTTCCAGCACCGCCCGGACCTGCGTTTCATCGTGCCCTGCGCCACCGGGCCCATCGCGGAACACATGCGCGGACTCGCCGCCGCCCATACGGACGGCATGCCGGTGACCCTGGTGGATGGACGCTCGCGGGAGTGTCTTGCCGCGGCGACGGTGGCCCTGCTGGCGTCGGGTACGGCGAGTTTGGAAGCCATGCTGCACAAGCGCCCCATGGTGGTGGCCTACAAGGTTTCCGCGTTGACGGGGTGGCTGGCCCGACGCCTGGTCAAGGTGGATCACTTCGCCATGCCCAACCTCATTGCCAACCGTCGCATGGTCGAGGAGTTCGCCCAGCAGGACGCCGTGACCGGCAATCTCGGCCCGGCGGTGCTGGATCTGCTCGAACACCCCGAGAAGCGAGAACGCCTGATTGCGGAGTTCACGGCGCTGCATCGAACGCTTCGCCAGGACGCAAGCGTCCAGGCGGCCGAGGCCGTGGCGCAGCTTCTGGAGGAGCGCGGCCACGCGCGACTGACCGAGGAGGGCGGCTCCGTTTGAACACCGTTACCGGAGGAACAGCAGCGGCTGCCCTGGAGCGAGGAACCCGTTTGACCGCCGGCGTGGACGAGGCGGGGCGGGGGCCGCTGGCCGGGCCGGTGGTGGTGGCGGCGGTGATTCTGGACGACCACAGCCCGGTTGCAGGGATCAATGACTCGAAACGCCTCAGTGCCCGGCGACGCGAGGCGCTCGCCGAAGCGATCCGGGCCCGGGCGCTGGCCTGGGCGATCGTGCACGCCACGCCGGAAGAGATCGATACCCACAACATCTTCCAGGCGACGCTCCGCGCGATGAAGCAGGCGGTGGAGGCGTTGACGGTGCCAGCGGAACACGCCCTGGTTGACGGCAAGCATTGTCCGGAGCTGCCTTGTCCGGCGGAGGCGATCGTGGGCGGTGACGGGCTGGAGCCGGTCATCGGGGCGGCGTCGATTCTTGCCAAGGTGGAACGGGACCGGGTCATGGTCGAGCTGGACGAGGCTTGGCCCGGTTACGGATTCGCCCGCCACAAGGGCTACCCCACCCGCGAGCACGTGGATGCGCTCAAACGCCTCGGCCCCACCCCCGAGCACCGCCGCTCGTTCGCACCGGTGCGTGACGCACTGGTAGCGCCGCCCCTGCCGTTCGACGAGTAAACTGGACTCCCGCAGTCGGCTCAGGCGTCCACCGCGTGGCGCACGGTCTCCGCAATGCGATGGATGTCGCGGTCGCTCAGTTCCGGGTAAATGGGCAGAGACATGCAGTACTCCGAGACCTTCTCCGCCATGGGCAGGCTGACGTCTGCGTAGTCGTCACGGAAAACGGGCTGGCGGTGCAGCGGCACCGGGTAGTACACCGCGCAACCAATGTTCGCGGAGCGCAGTGCAGCCATGATCCGTTCCCGCTCATGCACCAGCAGGGTGTACTGATGATAGACGTGGCGCCCGTACCCGGCGTCATGGGGGATCGTTACGCCGGGCACGCCGGAGAGCTGTTCCTTGTAACTCTGGGCGACCCGCCGCCGGCAGGCGTTGTAGCGGTCAATGCGGCGCATCTTAGCGCGCAGAATCATGGCCTGGATCTCGTCCAGGCGGCTGTTATAGCCAATGATATTGTGGTGGTAACGCTCCCGGCTGCCGTGGTTGCGCAGCACCCGCAGCTCTTCGGCAATGGCCGCATCGTTGGTGGCTACAAGCCCGCCGTCTCCGTAGCCGCCCAGGTTCTTGCTGGGGAAAAAACTGTAGGCCCCCGCGGCGCCGAACGTTCCCGTCATGCGGCCGTCGATGGGAGCGCCGAAGGACTGGGCGCAGTCCTCGACCACCAGCACGCCGTGGCGGTCGGCCAGCTGCATCAGCTCCGGCATGTTCACCGGCTGGCCGAACAGGTGGACGGGCATGATCGCCCGGGTTTTCGG
>SLBZ01000114.1 GCA_007126095.1 Aquisalimonas sp. | reverse complement strand
CACTGGCCAACGCAACCGTAGGGTGGACCTTCAGATCCACCAGGCACACGACCCGAAGCACCGGCCAACGCAACCGTAGGGTGGACCTTCAGATCCACCAGGCACACGACCCGAAGCACCGGCCAACGCAACCGTAGGGTGGACCTTCAGGTCCACCACGAACCGCAACCCGGCATCAGCAACACACCCCCGGAGGCCCCATGTCCCTCCCCGACCACGTCCGCATCGTTGAAGTCGGCCCGCGCGACGGGCTGCAGAACGAGACCGTCACCATCCCCACGGCCACCAAGCTGGAGCTCATCCACCGCCTGGCGGACGCGGGCCTGACGACGGTGGAAGCCACTGCCTTCGTCTCACCCAAATGGGTCCCGCAAATGGCGGACCACGCCGACGTGCTGCGGAGTATCCGGCGTCGCCCCGGCGTCAACTACCCGGTGCTGACACCCAACATGAAAGGCTTCGAAGCCGCCGCCGAGGCGGGGGCCGAAGAGGTCGCGGTGTTCGGCGCCGCCTCCGAGACATTCTCCAACAAGAACATCAACTGCAGCATCGACGAGAGCCTGGAACGGTTCCGCCCCGTGATCGAGGCCGCTTCGGAACGGGGCATCCGCGTGCGCGGCTACGTCTCCTGCGTGCTCGGCTGCCCGTACGAGGGCGCGATTGATCCCACCACCGTGGCCCGGGTAGCGACGGCCCTCTACGCCATGGGCTGCTACGAAATCTCCCTGGGCGACACCATCGGCACGGGCACGCCGCTCAAGGCGAAGCGCATGGTGGAGGCCGTGGCCGGGCATGTGCCCATGAACGCCATCGCCGCTCACTTCCATGACACCTACGGCCAGGCCCTGGCGAACCTGTATGCGGTGATGGAGTTGGGCGTGGCCACCGTGGACGCCTCTGTTGCCGGCCTCGGCGGCTGCCCCTACGCCAGGGGCGCCTCGGGCAACGTGGCCACCGAGGATGTGGTGTACATGCTCGACGGCATGGACATCACCAGCGGCGCGGACCTGCAGGCCCTGGCCGCTACGGGGCGGTGGATTTCGGCCGAGCTCGGCCGCGAACCGGTGTCCAGGGTCGCTCGGGCCCTCGCGGCCAAGGGGTGAAGAGTCCACTCGACACGTTTACCGGCGTGACGCTCCCGACGGCCTGAACGTCGCAGGATCACAAGCGCACACCCATCCGCGGGTGCACACTCCTCCAATGGCATTGGAGGTGCCCCATGACGCTGAGTGTTTTCGACTTCTTCCGTATCGGCATCGGGCCGTCCAGCTCCCATACCGTAGGGCCCATGCGGGCGGCGGGGCTTTTCGTCGCGACGCTGGCAGCGGACGGCACTCTGGACCGGATTGCCCGTGTTCGCGCAGAATTGTTCGGCTCGCTGGGGGCCACGGGCCGTGGTCACGGCAGCGGCCCGGCGGTACTGCTTGGTCTGGAAGGGGCAGACCCGGAAACCGTCGACCCCGAGCGCCTGCCCCGGCGCAGCGCCGCCATCAGTGACGCGGGCGCGCTCATTCTGGGCAACAGTCATCCGGTGGCGTTCGATTCAGCGCGGGACCTGCTCTTCCACGGCCGCAAGAGCCTGCCCGGGCATCCGAACGGGCTGCGCTTCACCGCCTGGGACGGCGCAGGCACCGTTGTTGCCGAGCGCGACTACTACTCCGTGGGCGGCGGTTTTCTGCGTGGGCCTGACGGCAGCGACGAGGGCAGCGACGGCGACCTGAAGCTCCCCTGCCCCTTCACAACTGCGCAGGGACTGCTGGAGTGGTGCGAGCGGCGCGGCTGCCGGATCAGCGACGTGACCCTTGCCAACGAGCAGGTACTGCACACCGAGACCGATATTCGCGCCGGCCTCGATCGGGTTCGCCGCGTGATGGAGGCGTGCGTGGCCCGGGGGTTCGAGCAGGAAGGCGAACTACCGGGGCCGTTCCGGGTCCGGCGCCGCGCCCCCGGGCTCTACCGCCGGCTCACCTGTGGTGGCACGCCGGACCCGCTCGCGGGCATGGACTGGCTCGCCGCCTATGCCATCGCGGTGAACGAGGAGAATGCCTGCGGCGGCCGCGTGGTAACCGCGCCCACCAACGGTGCGGCCGGCATCGTCCCCGCCGTTCTGCACTACTACCTGCGGCACACATCGCAGCCCTCCGACGACGGCGTCGCCCGCTACCTGCTCACCGCAGCGGCCATCGGCATGATCATCAAGCGCGGGGCATCGATCTCCGGTGCCGAGGCCGGCTGCCAGGGCGAGGTGGGCTCCGCCTGCGCTATGGCCGCCGCCGGGCTCACCGAAGTGCTGGGCGGGACACCCGCCCAGGTGGAGAACGCCGCCGAAATCGCCGTGGAGCACCACCTGGGCATGACCTGTGACCCCGTGGGCGGACTGGTGCAGATCCCCTGCATCGAGCGCAACGCCATGGGCAGCGTCAAGGCGGTCAACGCCAGTCGCCTCGCCCTGAGCGGCGACGGCAACCACGTGGTGTCGCTGGACAAGGCGGTGAAGACCATGCGCGACACCGGTCGCGACATGAAATCCAAGTATAAGGAGACGTCGCGGGGCGGACTGGCAGTCAACATCGTGGAATGCTGAACGGGCCTGGCCCGCTACCCCGTGATTGCCAGCACCACGAACAGCGCCGGCACGGCCAGCACGTTGGCAATCACCACGATGCTGGAGGCCAGTCCCTCGTCGCCCCGCAACTGCTGCGCCAGGATGTAGGAGACCGACGCCGTCGGGCAGGCGAGCAGGATCAGCGCAATCTGCGTGTGCTCGGCGGACAGCCCCACAGCCCGGGCCAGCACGAAGCCGATGGCCGGCACCAGGGCCACCTTCATCACCGCCCCGGTCACCGCCCAGCCGATCCGCCCGCGTATGCGCGTGGAGTACAGGGTCGCACCGATGCAGATCAACGCCAGAGGCAGCGCCATCTGCCCCACGGCCGACAAGGTACGCTCTGCGAATGCAGGCAGTTGCAAACCGGAGAAGGCCAGCAACACACCCGCCAGGGACGCGATCAGAATCGGATTGGTGATCAGCCCGTAGACCGCCGGCCTGACCACCCCGCGCCCGGCACCTCCGCCGGAGAGCACCAGCACCACCACCGCGAGCACGTTGTAGAGCACCACCAGGGGCCCGAACACCAGCAGCGCGCTCGCCTCGGCGCTGCCGTTGCCATTGGAGAAGGCGTACAGCACCACCGGCAGCCCTATGAAGGCCAGGTTGCCGCGGAACACGCCCTGCATGAAGGTGCCGTAGGAGCCCCCGGGGAGCCCCAGCACGCGGGCGCCCAGGCCGGCGGCAACAATCGCCAGCAGCGTTGCCGCGGCGGTAACGAACAGCAGTCCGGTGACCCCCTGGATCTGCGGATCGGCCGTGCCGATGCTGTAGAACAGCAGCGACGGCAACCCGACCCAGTAGCTGAGCCGGTTCACCTCGCCAATGGCCTGCGCCGGGAGAAAGCCCGAGCGCGCCAGCGCCCACCCCAGGACAATCACCAGAAACACCGGCGCCAGGATGTTGATGATTTCGAACAGAGCGATGTCCCTCCGGTTTTCTGGAAGTGCGCAGCATTACGGGGTTTGCTGACAACGTCAACACACCAGAAAACCCTTGAACACATCTTCATGTATTGGCATTATCAGGCCATGTCTGATCTGACCGATGACCAACTGACCGAACTCGGCGAGATGTTCCGCATGCTCGGGGACCCGACTCGGCTCGGCATCGTCCTGGCCTGTATGGATGAACCAGTCAGCGTCGGCCACATGGCGGCTCGGCTGGACGCGTCCCAGTCGCTGATCAGCCATCACCTGCGGCTGCTGCGCGCCACACGATTGGTGCGGGGAACACGCCAGGGTCGCAGCGTCCTCTACCAGGTGAGTGACGAGCACGTTCGCACCATGCTCCAGAACATGGTGGAACACATCCACGAAGACACGGGAGAACCATCATGAGTGACGTCGACCGCGTAAAATGCGCCTGCAGCGACTGCGTCTGTGTCATCGCGCCCGAGAAGGCCGTTGAGCAGAACGGCCGCCTCTACTGCGGTGATGCATGTGCCAAGGGGCACGACAGCGGCAGTGGCTGCGGCCACGCCGGCTGCGACTGCAAGGGCTGACCGGCGCTGCCGTTCCCATGGCCCGGGGCAACCGTTCACCCCGGGCCATTCCAACCGATAGCGCTGCAACGACAGGGATGCCCGTCGCCGTCGAGTTGAGTAGAATGGGCCGTGTTCCGCAAGAACCGAAAAGAATCCCAACTGACTGAAACGGGGCTCCGCCCATGAGCCGCAAGACGCCTCTCGCCCTTGCCCTGAACGACGACAGCCGCAGCAGCCGTCCAACCCCCATTACCGCATTCCGCCTGGCACGCCGCTGGTGGCTGGATGGCAAGCGCCTCAACCTCTCCGCCCTGGCGGAAGAGCTGGAGATCGGCCGCGCCACGCTCATGCGCTGGGTCGGCAACAAGGAGCTGCTGCTCGGCGAGATCCTCTGGTCGCTCTACAAGGATGTCTTCGACGAGGCCAAGGCGCGCGCCGACGCCAACCCTTCGCTCCTGGGCGTGGATTACCTGGCGGCCATCTACCACGACGTGAACACGGAGGTGATGGGCGCAGAGGCATTGCACCAGTTCCTGCGGCAGGATCCACAGTTCGCCCTGCGCGTGCTAACGTCCAACGTCAGCGGCCTGCAGCGCCGGCTGATCGATACGTGGTCGGCTCTGTTGCGAGAGCAGGCGGACGCGGGCCGGATCGACCCGCAGCTGGATACAGACAGCCTCGCCTTCTTTCTCGTGCGCATCGGCGAAGGCGCCATCTACAGCGACATCATCTGCGGCCGCGAACCGGGGCTCGACCAGGCGACCACCGCCTTCCGGCTACTGCTCAGCCGCCCCGACACGATCGGCCGCTGACGCCGGCCGGCCGACCGCGGCCGATGCCGACTCGGGCGCATGGAACCGGTGCAGCAGCGTCTCCTGCTGCTGGCGCATCCGCTCCACACTGGCCTTTTTCACGTGGCCGTAGCCACGCACGGCGCCGAACTGCCGCACGAGGGCCACCGCATGATGGTGGTTCTCCGGGCGCAGCCCGGTCAGCAGCTCGTCACACAACCGCTCGAACTCGCCGATCAACTGACGCTCCAGCCGGCGATCCACTGAATACGCAAACGGGTCCAGAACGGTTCCCCGCAGCACCTTCATGCGCGCCAGAACCCGCATGGCCGGGAGTATCCAGGCGCCGAACTCGCGTTTGCGGGGCTCACCGGTGTGCGGATCCCGACGCGCCAGCACCGGCGGCGCAAGATGCAGACGCACCCGGTAGTCGCCGGCGAAGGTCTCTTCCAGTTGGCGCGCGAAGGCGCCGTCGGTATAGAGCCGTGCCACCTCGTACTCATCCTTGTACGCCAGCAGCCGGAAGTAGCTGCGCGCCGTGGTATCGGTGAGCTCCCGGGAGCCGGGCATCACCCGGTGCTCGGCGTCGCGCATGCGTTCCACCAGCGCGGTGAACCGGTCGCCGTAGGCCACGTTCTGGTAGGCAGTCAGGTCGGCGTGGCGGCGCTGGATCCAGGTCTCCGGGTCCGGCGCTTCACCCTCGCCCTGTTCACCCGGTTGCGCCTGGCGCTGTAACGCCTCCAGGTCATGCGCCGCGTGACGTCCCCAGAAAAAGGCCCGCTGGTTGGCTTCAACGGCGGTTCCATTGAGCTCGATGGCGCGGTCGATCGCCTCCGACGAGACCGGCAGCAGCCCCTGCTGATAAGCGAAGCCGACCAGAAACAGGTTCATGGTGGTGCTGTCACCGAACAGGCCCTCGGTGAGTGCGGCGGCGTCCAGGGCGTGACAGGCACCGGCGCGGCTCTGGCCACGGATCTGCTCCACCATCTCACGGGTGGGAAAGGGCATATCCGGGTTACTGATGAATGCTGCGGGCATGACGCCGTGGGTGTTGATCACCGAAGCGGTGCGGCTGGCATCCATGCGGCCGAGGCTGTCCCGGCCGGAGGCCACCACAAGATCGCTGCCCAGCAGAAGGTCCGCCTCGCCCGGGGGGATGCGCGGCCCGTGAAGCTGATCGGGATCACCAGCCATACGGATGTGGCTGGTGACCGCCCCGTACTTCTGTGCCAGCCCGGTCATGTCGAGCACGGCCACACCCTTGCCTTCCAGGTGCGCGGCCATGCCCAGAAGCGCAGCGACCGTGACGATGCCGGTACCGCCCACCCCTGTCACGACGACACCGTAGGGCGTGTCGAGTCGCGGCAGCGCGGGCTCTGCCAGGGGCGGCAAAGCGCTCGGGTCGGCGTTCGCCTCCGGCCTGCGCCGGGTGCCGCCGTGGACCGTCACGAAGCTCGGGCAGAACCCGTCAACGCAGGAGAAATCCTTGTTGCACTGGCCCTGATCGATTGCCCGCTTGCGGCCCAGCTCGGTCTCCACAGGCACCACGGAGAGGCAGTTCGACTTGCTGTTGCAGTCGCCACAGCCTTCGCACACCCGGGTATTGATGAAGGCGCGCTTGGCCGGATCCGGCATGGTGCCGCGCTTGCGCCGGCGCCGCTTCTCGGCGGCGCAGGTCTGGTCGTACACCAGCGCGGTCACCCCCGGCTCCTCGCGCAGGTCCTTCTGAATGACGTCCAGATCACGCCGATGGTGCACCCGGACACCAGGCGCCAGGGGCGTGGACGTGCCGTACTTCTCCGGCTCGTCGCTCACCACCACCGTGCGCCGGACGCCCTCCGCGGCCAGTTGCCGGGTGATCTGCGGCACGTCCAACTCGCCGTCCACGTGCTGGCCGCCGGTCATGGCAACGGCATCGTTGTAGAGAATCTTGTAGGTGATGTTGGCGCCGCTGGCCACGGCGGCCCGAATCGCCAGCAGCCCGGAGTGGAAATAGGTGCCATCGCCCAGATTGGCAAAGATGTGCCGCGTCTCCGTGAACGGCGCCTGCCCGATCCACGGCACCCCCTCACCGCCCATGTGGGTGAAGGTCTCGGTGTGGCGATCCATCCAGTTGGCCATGTAATGACAGCCGATCCCGGCCGTGGCGCGGCTCCCCTCCGGTACCCGCGTCGAGGTGTTGTGCGGGCAGCCGGAGCAGAAGTGCGGCAGGCGCTCCACCAGCGTCCGGCCGGCAGCCAGCGCCGCCTCCTGCTGTTCCAGGAAACGCAGCCGCCGCTCCATGACCGTGCTGGCGTGGAACCGGCCGACACGCGCCGCAATCACCCGCGCCACCTGCCCGGGATTGAGCTCGCCGGCCGACGGGAGAATCCACTCCCCGTACTCGTCATACTTGCCCACCACCCGCGGACGGCTGGCGTGCTCCAGATTGTACAGCTGCTCCTTCAACTGGCTCTCGATCAGCGGGCGCTTTTCTTCCACCACCAGGATCTCTTCCAGCCCGTCGGCGAAGCGACGCACTCCCTCCGGCTCTAAAGGCCAGCTCATGGCCACCTTGTAGAGGCGCAATCCGATGCGCGCCGCCTCATCGTCGTCGATGCCGAGATCCAGGAGCGCCTGGCGCACATCCAGATAGGCCTTGCCGGTGGTGACGATGCCAAGGCGCGGCGCGGGGGTGTCGATCACGATCCGGTCGAGGCGGTTGGCGCGGACGAACGCCAGCGCAGCCTGGAGCTTGTAGCGCTGCAACCGGAACTCCTGGTCCATGGGCCGGTCCGGCCAGCGGATGCCAAGGCCATCCGGCGGCATCTGAAAATCCTCCGGCAGAGCAATGGTCACTCGATCGGGGTCGATGCTGACCGAGGCAGACGCGTCGGCGGTATCAGCGACAACAATGAACCCGGTCCAGCAGCCGCTGTAGCGGGACAACGCCCAGCCATAGAGCCCCAGATCCAGGACATCCTGGACATCGGCCGGGTGCAGCACCGGCATCTGCAGATCCATGAAGGCGAACTCGGACTGACTCGGCAGCGTAGACGACTTGCAGCCGTGATCGTCTCCAGCCACGGCGAGAACACCACCATGGGGCGCGGTGCCGGCCGAGTTGGCGTGGCGGAACACGTCGCCGGTGCGATCCACCCCGGGCGCCTTGCCATACCACATGCCAAACACGCCGTCGTAGCGCGCGCCCGGCCACAGTCCCACCTGCTGGCTGCCCCAGACGGCCGTGGCGGCCAGGTCCTCGTTGACCCCGGGCTGGAAGCGGATGGACTGGCGATCAAGGAACGGCCCCGCGTCCCACAGGGCCTTGTCCAGCCCGCCCAGGGGCGAGCCGCGGTACCCGGAGATGTAGGCGGCGGTATTGAGACCGGCGTTGCTGTCACGCTGGCGCTGCATGAGCGGCAACCGCACCAGCGCCTGAATGCCGTTGAGATACACGCGCCCGGCATCGCGGGCGTACTTGTCGTCGAGGCGAACGTCGGCGAGCACCATCAGGGGATCTCCCTTGTCGGACACCCGGTTTGTGCTCCGGCTGCCGCCGGAGCGCGTCGTCCACCATTCGCCTTTTGAGCCCGGCGGACCATCCCCTGACGATCCGCCGCTCCGTCCGGCGAGTCAATTTGCACTGCAGCATGCCGTAACCCGCGGACGCCGCCCTCAGGCCGACAGCCCCGGGATCACATGGCGCTCCAGCACCGCCCGACTGGCTTCCGGGATGACCACGGCCTTGCGCGCGTCCAGGTCCAGCAGCACGGCGACCGCTTCTGCCGTCGCCACGCACTCCCCCGTTGCCCCGTTGAACAGCCAGTGGCCGAACTGATAGGTCTTGGTCGAGACCGCCTTGATGCCGCTGCGCAGCTCCAGCAGATCATCCCCGGATACCGGCCGCCGGTAGACGAAACGGTACTCCAGCGCGGCGCCACCGAGCGGGCTCTCGGACCGGTCCTCCGCGGTCAGGTGCACCAGCAGATTGGGTATGGCGTCGGAGACGATGCCCATGTGCGCCTCGGTGGCGAGGCGGCCATGGTGGTCGCACATGCGCGGCAGAACCGGCCCCTTCCAGGTGCTCAACATGCCTTTGTCCACGGCCTCGTCCAGGGTCGGCTCCGACCTTGGCGGCGCCATCTCAAGCCCCCGCGGAGCACCGTGGGCGGGGACCTCCGTGCGTAGGGGCTGCGTCTGCTCCAGCACGTGCTCCGGGATCGGCCTGGATTCCCTGCTAACGCCATCCTGCAGCGGCACGGTCACGATGAAGGAGGCCGCCAGGTCACCGCTCGCCGCGTTGACCATCTCCTGGTATACCACCAGCCGCTCGCGGGTCGCCTCGACGATGCCGGCGTTGATCACCAGCGGTGCTCCCGGGCGCTGCTCCCGGAGAAAACGGACATGGTGCTCCGTTGGCACCAGGCAGGCGCCGCTCTCCCGCGCAAACCGTGGGCCCAGCCCGAGATGCTGACCGAGCATGGCGAGGGCGGCCACGGACTTCTCCACATAGAACTTGACGTTCATGTGGCCCATCATGTCGATTTCCCACGACTGAACGCTGTTACGGTAGACTTCCAACAGGGGTGTCATGATTCGCGTACCATCCCGTTTGTCATGTTGATGTGCCGGCGCAGCCGGATTCTACACGCCAGGCCGGGGCAGACGTCTCCATCCTGCAACAGGTCGAAGGCGACGCGCATTGTGCTAGCGTTGTCCGATCTCAACATACAACACTGTCGGGGGATCACCAGAGCAATCCCGCTCTGGACGAACCGCCGGGAGAACGCATCAACATGCACAGTCTTCGCACACGGATTACAGCGGAGATCCCTCACCTGCGACGTTACGCTAGAGCGCTTGCCGGCTGCCCGGAAGAAGCGGATGATCTCGTCCAGGGCTGTCTGGAGCGTGCTCTGAAGAACGCCCGGAAGTGGGATCCCGACAAGGGCTTGCGCTCGTGGCTGTTCCGCATCCTGCACAACAACCACGTCTCACGCCGGCGTTCCGTCGACCGTGAACTCCACTTCCGGCGCCACTTTCGAGAGCCGGATGCCGTCGCTGCCGGACAGGAGGTTTCCACTGAGCTTGATGGCGTGCGGGCGGCCATGGCAGAACTACCGGAAGAGCATCGTAACGCGCTGCTGCTTGTTGCGGTGGAAGGCTTTACCTACGAAGAGGCCTCGGAGGTGCTGTCAGTGCCCGTAGGCACACTGCGCTCCCGGCTTTCCCGGGCTCGGGAAGCGCTGAGGACAAAAACCAACGGCGCATCGGCCAAGCGTGTGGAACGAGGTGCCGAATGAGCAACGACACCGTCAGTTCCGAAATGATCAACGCCTATCTGGATGGCGAACTGGATGGGGCCGAGCAGGCGCGCGTTGAGAATCATCTCGCCCGTAACCCGGAGGCCATGGAGACCGTGCGCGATTATGAAGCGCAGGCCCATGCATTGCGTCAGCTCTACGACCCCGTGCTGGATGAACCCATTCCCGACCGCCTGCTGGACACCATCACCCCCGTCGAGGCGCACGACGGCGCCCGGGTCAGCTGGCTGCGGCGCAGCATGCCACTGGCCACTGCGGCCTCGGTTGCGCTCGCTGTCGGCGTGGTCGCCGGCTGGATGCTGCGCAGCGACCTCTACGAACAGGAAGCCGAACGCATTGCGATGCAGATGTTCCTGCAGCAGGCGTCCAGCTCGTACTCCCTCTATGCCCGCGAGGATTCGCCCTGGCGGGAGACTCGCCTCGAGGAAGACCGGGACCGCTTCGGCGAGTGGTTCCGTGAGCGAAACGAGCTGGAAATCGCCGCACCCGAGCTGGACGACGACGGCTTCCAGTTCATCGGCGGGCAGGCGCTTCCGGCCTCGTCCGGCTCCGCCGGCCAGATGCTTTACCGCAACGATGACAACCAGATGGTCGCCATCTATTTCCAGTCCCGCGGTGACGACGGAGTCCTTTCACGCGCGCTCGAGCGCAATGGTCGCACTGCATTCCAGAAGCAGGACGACCTGTCCATGTATCACTGGAACTCGGAATCCGGCTCGACCCGCTATGCGGTGCTCGGCTCCGTGGATCAGGACATGCTGGGTTCACTGGCGGAACGGGCGTTCGACCACTTCCGCTAGCCGTTCCACCGACCGCATCACATTCCATGGAACTCTTCCGGCACATCCTGCGTATGTATGGATAGACGACGGCGCGAAGGGGCGACCCGCCCCGCCGTCGTCCGAATCCCGGCCCACGCTCGGGCCGGACACGGACTGTCAGAAGGAAGGTAATCGACGATGTGGAAGCTACGCCACGCCCTGCTCATTCTGCTCCTGGGCCTCGCCCTGGGCACGCTGGGCCTCACCGCCTGCGATGACCAGGGACCCGCCGAAGAGGCCGGCGAAGAAATCGATGACACCGCCGATGACATCGGCGATGAGTTCGACGACGCCGGTGACGAGGTGGAAGACGCGTTCGACGACTGACGCAGCCACAGTAGCCCGCAGCACCACCCTGCCCGTTGGCGGCGGGGGCGCTCTCTTTTTGCCATGAGACAGGAGACTCATCATGACGCACACAAGGATCTGGATTCCGCTCGTGATCACCGGCCTGATGGCCGCGCCGGCCACGGTGGTCGCACAATCAGCGACGCAACCGGAGGTTCGCGGCTACCTGGGCGGCGGCCTGGGCTACTATCGTCTCAACGACGAGGACTTCCCAGAGTCTGATGATGACATCAAGGACAATCGCTGGTCCTGGCGCGTGTTCGCCGGCATGGAGGCCAACCGCATCTTTTCACTGGAAGCGGGCTATATCGACCTCGGCACCGCCGAGGACGGCAACCTCGATACGGATATCAACGGCTGGACCATCGCCGGCATGGCCGCGCTGCCGGTCACGGAATTCTTCGCCCCGTATGCCCGGGTTGGCCAGTTCTTCTGGGACCGGGAGCGCAGCTCCTCCGGTCCGCTGGACGCCAGCTACAGTGACGACGGCAACGACATGTTCTACGGCGTCGGTGCACGGTTCACCCTGACCGAGCACACCGACCTGCGTCTCGAGTACGATCGGATGTCGGTTGACGACACGGATGTCGATCTGGCTTCGATCAACATGCAGTTCCGTTTCTAAGGCGCAATCCCGCAGTACGGGCCGGCGCCCCCCCCCCGCCGGCCCGCCCTATTTCACAGGCGCGCCCCTGGTGAGCATACGGGTACCATTGATCCCGTGCGTAGCGAACCGGACAGCTTGATGGCGGACCTGAAGGTCCACCCTACTCGGTGACTAGGCACTACGCCTTCCGCAGGGTAGACGTTCATGTCTACCAGCCGGCGTATCCCCCCGGGCGATGCATCGTCAATCCCCCCAGAGCGCATCAAGCCGCGCATCCCGGCCGCAACTGGTGCGGTAGAAGCGGTACCGCAGCGGGCGGTTCTGGTAGTAGTCCTGGTGGTAGTCCTCGGCAAGATAAAACGTGTCGGCATCGCGAATCCGGGTGACGATCGGATCCTCGAACCGCCCGGACGCCTCCAGCGCCTGCAGCGAGGCTTCGGCCTGCTCCCGCTCCGCCTCATTCGCCACGAAGATGGCCGCACGGTAGTGACCGCCCCGATCGCAGAACTGTCCGCCGTCATCGAGAGGATCGATGTTGCGCCAGAAGACCTCCAGCAGCGACTCGTAATCGATGCGCTCCGGATCGTAGGTGACGCGCACCGCCTCCAGATGACCGGTGTCGCCAGCGGTCACCTGCTCGTAAGTCGGCTCCTCCACATGCCCGCCGGTGTAGCCCACCTCGGTGCCGAGCACGCCGTCCAGCTCATCGTAGGGCGGTTGCATGCACCAGAAACAGCCACCGGCAAAGACGGCCTGGCGCTCGTCCGCCACGGCAACGCCGGTCAGGGCCACCCCCAGCAGTAGCCCCACGGCACCCGCCAGTGCAGCAGTCAGTCGCTTCATGTGGTGCGCCCCCTCAGTTCGGGCAGCGGATCGCCGGAAGGCACGAAGCGTAGCGCCAGCCCGTTGTTGCACCAGCGCTCGCCCGTGGGCTCGGGGCCGTCATTGAAGACGTGCCCCTGGTGTCCGCCGCAGCGGATGCAGTGATACTCGGTACGCGGCCAGATCAGTCTGAAGTCGAGCCTGGTGCCCACGTGCCCGTGAAACGGTTCGTAGAAACTCGGCCAGCCGGTACGGCTGTCGAACTTGGTCTCGGAGCCGAACAGCGGCAGGTGGCAGGCCGCGCAGATGTAGGTGCCGTCACCGTACTCCGAGTCCAGCGGGCTGGAGAACGACGGCTCGGTCCGCCCGCGGAACAGCACCTGCCAGACGTCGTCACTTAGCATGCCCCGCCACTGCTCCGCCGTCCGGCCGAGACGCTCCAACTCCCGGGCGTCCACCGACACATCGTGGTGCGCAGCGCGCGCACGCGCCGCCAGAAGCCCGGGTGGCAGCATCGACAGCACACCCAGTGCCGACGCTCCGCCGATGAAACGACGCCTGTTCATCACGTTCCTCCACCCTCACCCATGCCTTTGACACCCGGGTGGGGGTAAAGTTGACAGGGCGTTCCGCCGGAGTCAGCCCCGGCCGGGCTCGCCACCCCCGGGCTCCCCGCCCAGCGGCCGGTAGGTGTCGCGCAGCACGTATTTCATCAACTTCCCCGACGGCGTGCGCGGCAGTGCGTCCACGAACACCACGTGCCGTGGCCGCTTGTAACCGGCCAGGCGCTCGCGGCAGAAGTCGATCACCTCCTCCTCTCCGAGGCTGGCACCGGCGCGCGGGACCACCACGGCACAGACCGTCTCCACGAACTTCGGATCAGGCACGCCGACGATGGCCACCTCGCGCACGTCTTCGTGCCGCATGAGTACATCTTCCAGCTCGGCGGGGTAGATGTTCTCACCGCCGCTGCGGATCATGTCCTTCTGGCGGCCGGCGATACACAGCAACCCGTCCGCGTTCAGCCGGCCGAGGTCCCCGGTGCGGCACCAGCCATCCACGAACGTCTCCGCCGTTGCGTCCGGGCGCTGCCAGTACTCCGTGCAGACGACCGGGCTGCGGATCCAGATCTCGCCCTCCTCACCCGCCGGCACGGGTTCGCCCGATTCACCGCGGATGCTGATCTCCGTGAACGGCATGGGGCGTCCCACACTCTCGGGCGCATGGCGGGTTTCCTCCCCCGTGGTGGCCGCTGCGATGGGTGTCCCCTCGGTGAGGCCGTACACCTGTACCAGCTCGATCCACGGGTAGCGTTCGTTGATGGTCTGGATGGCCCATGGCAGCAGCGGATCGCCGCCACAGAGAATCCGGCGGACGCTGCCCAGCTCCACGGGCTGACCGTCGTCGAGCTGAACCAGGTCATAGATCATGAACGGGAACAGGAAGACGTCGGTCACGCCGCGCGCGGCGATGATGTCCAGCACCGTGCGGATGCTGAACCCGCCGCTCTCCAGCACGACGGCGTGGCCACCCACCGCCAGGGCGGCGCTGGTCAGGTCCTCGACGGCACCCACGTGGTACATGGGGCCCGTGGTCATGGCCACGGTCTGCTCGTCCAGCCGCCACTGCATGGCCTGCATGGCGGCAAACCACAGGGTGTTGGCGTGTTTCCAGAGGGCGCCCTTGGGCCGCCCGGTGGTGCCCGACGTGTACATGAGCATGGCCGGCGCATCCGCCGCGGGCACGGGCACGTCGGGTTCGCCGGCGGCCCCCTCCTCCAGCACGGACCAGGGATGGGCCCAGCGCGGCACCGGGGCATCGCCATCGGCCAGCGCGATCCACTCACCGGCTGCGACCGTCTCCCGGATGGGGTCGACGCGCTCGGCCAGGGAGGCGTGAAAGCAGACGGTGCGACTGCCGGAGTCGTTCAGCGCATAGGCCAGTTCTTCCGGCGCCAGACGAAAGTTCAACCGGACCGCAACGGCGCCCAGCCGCATGACGGCCAGATAGAGCGCCCAGTACTCGAGGCAGTTGAACAGCAGAATCCCCACGCGGTCGCCTTTACGGACTCCGCGGGCGTGAAGGCTGTTGGCGTAGCGGCAGACTCGGTCATCCAGCTCCGCATAGGACCAGCTCGCGCCCGCGCCGAAGGATACCGCCGGCTGTCGGGGATCAATGCGGCTGCCCGGCCAGCCGGTTCGCCGCGCGATAAAGCCTGCGTCCATGATCATCTCCTCCGGTGATTCCTGTTATTGCCATCGTGTCAGGTGGTTCGCCCACGGAACAAACGCACCCGGCGGAACTTGAACAGCGGAATCAGCAGCATGCCGGCCACGAACCCGCCGATGTGGGCCAGAAAGGCGACGCCGGGCTCATTGGGGTCCACCGTGGCGCTGCTCAGCAGCTGCAGCCCGAACCACGCCAGCAGCACAATGCCCGCCGGGAGCCGTACCGGGTAGAAAATGATGCCGAGCGGGATGATCACCGTGATCCGGGAGAAGGGGTGCAGCATCAGATAGGCGCCCAGCACCCCCGAAATGGCGCCGCTCGCACCGATCATGGGGATCTGCGACTCGGGGGCCGCCAGCCCGTGGGCAAGGGCGGCGAGAATGCCGCACAGGGCGTAGAACACGATGAACCGCATGTGGCCCATGGCGTCCTCGACGTTGTTGGCGAACACCCACAGGTACAGCATGTTGCTGATGAGGTGCATCCAGCCACCGTGCAGAAACATGGACGAGATCAGTGTCGCCCAGGCCGGCACGATCTCCAGCGACGGTGGCAACTGCGCATGATCGAAGAAGACGGCGGGAATGAATCCGTAGCCGTGCACGATGCCGGCGTGTTCGCGCGGATCCAGCCCGATCTGCCAGACGAACACGCCGATGCAGGCCGCCAGCAGGGCCCAGGTCACCAGTGGCGCGATACGGGTGGGGTTGTCGTCGGCGACCGGGATCATGCCGGCGCTCCTGTGTGGCCGTCCGGGAGTCCGTCAGACGGCGACAGTACCACACCGGATCACGATCGTGCCGTGACGACGGACTGGGACGACACGGTCCGACGGTGCCAGTCGGCCGACGACCGCACGGCCTCACGCGTGGCATCGTCCAGGCGCTCCAGATTGCGTATCTGCATGCGGGTGCGCGGGTTCTCCCGCAACCGCTGTTCATGTCGCTGGAGAAAGTCCCAGTAGAGGGTCGTGAACGGGCAGGCGTCGTCGCCGCTGCGCTTGCCGGGATCGTAGCGGCACTCCGCGCAGTAGTTGCTCATGCGCTGGACGTAGCGGCCGGAGGCGCAGTACGGCTTCGACGCGAACACACCGCCATCGGCGAATTGCGACATACCCAGGGTGTTCGGCGCCTCCACCCACTCCACGGCATCCACGTAGACAGCCAGGTACCATTCGTGGACCTGGCGTGGCTCCACACCCAGCAGCAACGCGTACAACCCCGTGATCATCAGCCGCTGGATATGATGGGCGTACCCGTGATCCAGGGTCTGGCGCAGCGTCTGCCGCAGACACGCCATGTCGGTGTCACCGGTCCAGTAGAAGGCCGGCAGATCCGCTTGGGCGTTCAGCGCATTGCCGTCCAGGTAATCCGGCATGTGCAGCCAGTAGACACCGCGCACGAACTCCCGCCAGCCCAGGATCTGGCGGATGAACCCTTCCACCGAGGCCAGCGGTGCACGCCCCTCGCGCCAGGCCCACTCGGCCGCATTCACAACCACTCGGGGCGCCAGCAGCTTCAGGTTCATGGCCGCGGACAGGCGGGAGTGGTACAGCCACGGTTCGTCCCGCCACAAGGCGTCCTGGTAGGGGCCGAACGACGGCAGCCGATGATTGATGAAATCCTCCAGCGCATCCCAGGCCTGCTCGGCGGTCACCGGCCAGTCGAAGGAATCCAGACGCCCGGGGTGCCCCGGGAAGTGCCTCTCCACGTCGGCGATCACTTCGTTGGTCGTGGCATCCGGCGGAAAGCGCACGGGCTGAGGCAGCGCACCGGGGCCTTCCGCGCCGAAGGACTTGCGGTTGTCGGCGTCGAAGTTCCAGGCGCCACCGACAGGCTCCTCCCCCACCATGAGGATACCGTGATGGCGCCGCATGGCGCGGTAGTAGTTTTCCAGGCGCAGCTGTTTGCGGCTTCTCGCCCACACCCGGAACCGCTCCGGCGAATCGAAGAAGTGGCGATCGCGGACGACGATCAGGCGAAGCCCGGCCGCCCGGACGGTCGCCTTGAGCCGCCTGGATACGCGATAATCCCCCGGATGGGTGACCAGTACACGCTCCGGCCGCAGGCGCTCGAGATCCGCCGCCAGCGCCGACGCCAGGCTGGTATGCTCGTGCTCGCCCAGCCGGTGGTAGTGGACCGTCAGCCCACTAAGGCTCAACCCCTCGGCGAAGTGGCGCATGGCGCTGAGAAACAGGGTGATGCGGGCCTTGTGCGACCAGACGTGCGTGGATTCCTCCGGCACCTCCGCCATCCAGATCGCATCGGTGGACTTGTCAAAATCATCGAACACAGCCGCATCGCGGTTGAGTTGATCGCCCAGGCAGAGGATAAGCTGTCGAAGGGCCACGAGGGTCTCCCGGTGACAAGAAGAGTTGCTACAGCGTTCGCGGGCAACGCATGATATACAAGAAGTGTACAGGAGATGTATAAATGTCGCGATTCCGCAAGCCACCGAACGACGTCTTCGTCTCCACGGACATCGAGGCGGACGGCCCCGTACCGGGGCTCTACTCCATGCTCTCGATCGGATCGGCCGCCTACTCCCTGGAGGGCGAGCTGCTGGACACCTTTTCCGTGAATCTGGAGACGCTACCGGAGGCCGGAACCCATCCGGACACCATGACGTGGTGGGAGCAGTGGCCGGAAGCATGGGCGGCTTGCCGACAGGACCAGCAACCCCCGGAACAGGGAATGCAGGCCTACCGCAGCTGGCTGGAGGGGATGGGCGGGCGCCCGGTGTTCGTCGCCTGGCCGGTGGCTTTCGACTTCACCTTCGTGAACTATTACCTGCACCGGTTCACCGGAGGAACACCGTTCGGCTACACGGCGCTGGACATCAAGAGCTATGCCATGGCGGTGATACAGACGAGTTCCTTCCACCGGGCCACGAAGAAACGCCTGCCGGCCCATCTGTTCGAACCGGGCCTGCGGCACAATCACATCGCGCTGGATGACGCACTGGAGCAGGGATCGCTGTTTCTGGCGATACTGCAGGAGAACCTCTCCCGTGGCATGCCCGATGTGAACCCGGCAGACTACACGGAGTATCCGGACTGGAACGGGAACTGACGGCCCGGACGGTGACTCGCAGACCGATCTGTACTCATCAATCCGGGGCCGTAAGCTCCCACTCCTGACCGTCCTGGAACCGCAGCACCAGTGTATCGCTGCTGCGCGACCACTCCATGGTCCGGGTGAGATTGGTCACGAACAGATCCTCGAAGGCCCGGGCGTCCGGGTCCTGGATCTGGCAGGCGGCGCGGGTCAGGCCGATGGCGCCGAACCGGAGGTGGTCGTCGTCGACGTGTTCCACCTGGGCGTTCCAGCTGTTGCATGCGGCAGAGCCGGCGACCTGTCCGTCATCGGCGATTTCCAGGGAGAACGACACCGCATCGGGTTCCAGGTAACGCCCCTGGGGATCGACGGCCCCGACGACGCGCCAGTCGCCGACGAGGGCCTCCGGCGGCTCGTCCATGGACACGGGCCGCACCGTATCCGGCTGCGGATCCGTGGCACAGCCCGCCAGGAGGACCCCTGTCAGAAACAGGGTTGAACGCACTCGCATTGTCAGCTCTCCTGCATCGAATGTATCCAGGGGCGGCGCATGGGTTCACCGCCGCTTTTTCTTCTTCTCGCTCTTCTTGATGTGCCGGATCATGCGGTCCCGGCGCTGTTGCTGCCGCTCACTCAGGGTATTCCGGCGCCCTTCAAACGGATTGCCGGTGGTCTTGAACTCCAGGCGCACCGGCGTGCCCTGGAGTTTCAGCACGTCCCTGAACGTATTGGCCAGATACCGTCGGTAGTCACGGGGCGTGCGCTCGGCCTGATTGCCGTGCACCACGATCACCGGCGGATTGCGGCCGCCCTGGTGGGCATAGCGAAGCTTGATCCGCCGACCCCGGACCAACGGCGGTGGATGGCGGTCCACGGCGTCCTCCAGCACCTGGGTCAGACGGCCGGTGGACAGATCGCGGTTGCCGGCCTCATGGGCCTGATCCACGGCCTCCAGCAGCAGCCCCACGCCCGTCCCGTGGAGCGCGGAGATGAAATGGATCTCGGCGAACTCCAGAAACCCCAGCTTGACGCGCAGCAGCCGACGCACGTCGTCCTTGTCGTGGTCGGTCAGCCCGTCCCATTTGTTCACCGCGATGACCAGCCCGCGCCCCGCTTCGATGGCGTGCCCGACCAGGTGAGCATCCTGCTCCGTGACCCGACCGCGGGCATCCAGCACGATGATGACCACGTGCGCGGCGTCGATCGCCGCCAGCGTCTTCACCACGCTGAACTTCTCCACCGACTCCTGGACACGGCTGCGACGGCGCACCCCCGCGGTGTCGATCAGCGTGTAGTGGCGGCCATCCTTCTCGAACGGCACCTCGATACTGTCGCGGGTCGTCCCGGGCGCGTCGTAGACCAGAACGCGCTCCTCGCCGAGCAGACGGTTGATCAGCGTCGACTTCCCCACGTTCGGCCGGCCGAGCACCGCCACACGCGTACCCGAACCCTCTTCGGGGACGACCGTCGCGCTGTCACCCTCCAGCCGCTCGCGGGGAACGCCACCGAGGACCGCTTCCAGCAGCGCCTTGATCCCGTGCCCGTGGGCAGCGGCGATGGGCGCGGGCGTCCCCAGGCCAAGCGCATGGAACTCCGCTCCTGCGACGCCCGGATCCAGGCCTTCCGTCTTGTTCACCGCCAGTACCACGGGTTTGCCCGCGCGCTGCAGACGGGCGGCCACATCCTGATCACCCGGCGTAATGCCGGCGCGACCGTCCACCAGGAAGACCACCCCGTCGGCCTCTTCGATGGCCTGCATTGCCTGCTTGTGCATGCCGGCTTCAACACCCTCGGGATCATCCCCCAGTCCGCCGGTATCGATGACGACGAAGGGTTGCCGGCCCACGCGCGCACGCCCGTACTGGCGGTCGCGGGTCAGACCGGGGAAATCGGCCACCAGGGCATCCCGGCTCCGGGTGAGGTGGTTGAAGAGGGTCGACTTGCCGACGTTCGGGCGTCCAACCAGGGCGATTACGGGGTCCATGGGTCTGTTTTCAGATCATCTGCCGGCAGTGAAATAAGCCGGATCGCAGGATAGCAGAACTCCACGGCCAACGCCGTGCCAACGTGCCGGGCTGCCCGAAAACACCGGGAATACGTTATAGTCCGCCCGGTATCGTCACGGTCGCGCCCTGCCCCGCGGTGCGGGCACGCCGTGTCGCTGTTCACGATGACAACTGTCACAGCGAGGAGACCTGTCATGGGATTTCTTTCCGGAAAAAGGGTGCTGATCACGGGCGTGGCCAGTAACCGCTCCATCGCCTACGGCGTGGCCCAGGCCATGCGGCGTGAAGGCGCGGAACTGGCGTTCACCTATCTGGGCGAAAAGCTCAAGCCGCGGGTCGAGAAGTTCGCCGCGGAACTGGGCAGCGATATCGTCCTGCCGCTGGACGTGAGCCAGGACGAAGACTTTGACAATCTCGCCCCGGCGCTGTCGAAGCACTGGGACACAGTGGACGCCGCGGTGCACTCCATCGGCTTTGCTCCCCAGGACGAGCTCAAGGGCTCGTATGTGGACAACACCACGCGCGACGGCTATCGCATCTCCCACGACATCAGTGCCTACAGCTTCGTGGCCCTGGCCCGGGCCCTGCGCGGCATGATGCACGAGGAATCGTCGCTGCTGACACTAACCTACCTCGGCGCCGAACGAGCCCTGCCCAGCTACAACGTCATGGGTGCGGCCAAGGCGAGTCTCGAGGCCAGCGTGCGCTACATGGCCTACGACCTGGGCCCCCACGGTATACGCGTCAATGGCCTGTCCGCCGGCCCGATCAAGACGCTCGCGGCCGCCGGAATCGGCAGCTTCCGCAAGATGCTGGAGTTCAATGCCCGCTCCGCGCCGCTGAAGCGCAACGTGACCACCGATGAAGTGGGTAACGTGGCCGCGTTCCTCTGCTCGGATCTTGCCCGGGGGATGACGGGCGAGATCGTGCACGTGGACAGCGGGTTCCACATCGTCGGGCTGCCCGGCCTGGACGGCCTGGAAGAGGAATGAGGGAAGGCTCCCCGGTGGCGCCTCCATGAGGCGCCACCGGGGAGCTGACTAGCGGTAGTCGTCGTCGTGGATTTCCACGTCGGCATCGGCGCGCAGCTGGGCCAGGAACTGCTCCACGGCTTCGTCGCCGTAGGAATCCCGCAACCGATCAGCCAGCTCGCGACGCTCCTCGGGGTCGACCCCTTCGACGTCACCATCGCGTACGCCGCGCAGAACCAGCACAACCGGGTCGTCCGCAGCCAGGATCTTCTCCAGGCCGGGGCGGTCGTTCTCGGGGCGTGCCATACTGAATACCGCGCGCAACACCTGCCACGGGGCCTCACCCTCTTCGCGATTCACCCAGCCGATGTCCTCGAAGGACACCCGCCCGTCTTCGGAGGCGATGTCCGTCGGATTATCGCCGTCGCGGATACGCTCAATGAGTTCGTCCGCGAAGGCTTCCGCCGCCTCCACCGCCTTGCGGTTACGCACACGGACTTCGATGTCATCACGAACGTCGTCGAGGGAAAGCTGGTCCTGCGGCTCGTGCTCCGCGACCCGCACCACCACCGCGCGGTCATCACCCAGCTCGATGACGGGACTGTTCATGCGGTCGTCCAGCACTTCCGGATCGAACGCCGCTTCCACCACCTCCGTCCGGGCGGCAATGCCATCGTCGCCCCCGTCACGAGTGAACCAGTCGCTCTCGCGAATCTCCAGCCCCAGGGCATCTGCCGCGTCATCGAGGGTGCCCGGGGAGTCGAAAGCGAGCTCGTCAAGCCGATTCAGGTCGTCGAAGTACTCGTTGCTCACCTGCTCCTCGGCGATCTCGCGGCGGAGTTCGTCGCGCACCTCCTCAAGGGGGGTGACCTCGCCACCGGTCGCGGTGGTGGCTTCGATGAGATGGATGCCGAAGGGCGACCGGACCGGCTCGGAGACTTCACCCTCGTCCAGTGCGAACAGCGCGTCTTCGAACGGCTCCACCATATCGCCCCGTTCGACACGCCCGAGATCGCCTCCCCGGCCGGCGGAACCGGGATCATCGGAATACGCTTCAGCAAGCTCCACAAAGGATTCGCCGTCCATGATGCGCTGGCGCAGTTCCTCGACACGCTGCTTCGCCTCTGTCACGGTCTCGTCATCCGCATCCTCATCCACACGGATGAGGATATGCCGTGCCTCAACGAGGCGATCCTCGGTGTACCGGTCCCCACGAACCTGCTCGTAGCGGGTCTCGATCTCATCGTCGCTGACGTCGACGTCGTCGATGAGATCCTCGCGGCGCAGCTCCACATAGGCAAGCCGCACCCGCTCCTCCGTCACGAAGGTATCGCGGTGCTCATCGTAATAGGCCTGGATGGCGTCTTCGGAAACCTCCACGTCGTCATGCCACGCGGCAGCATCCAGCCGTAACCAGGCGATATCCCGCTCCTGCATCTGCAGGCGCAGAAGATCATCCACTTCCCGTTCCGTGACCAGCCCGCTCTCACTGAATGCGGCGCGCAACTGCTGCGCCAGCGCATCCCGGCGGATCTGCTGTTCGTACTGCGCGGAACTCATCTGGTTGGCCCGCAACACCGCCTGGTAGCGCTCCTGCGAGAACCGGCCGCCTTCATGGAACATTTCCTGCGACCGAATGATGGCGGCGAGATCCTGATCCGAGAGGGTCATGTTGCGATCGCCGATGTAATCGGCAACCAGACGCTGGTTGATCAGCCGCTCCAGCGCATCCCGCCGGATCTCGCGATCGATCTCCTCGGTGATTTCCAGATCATCGCCATAGGCCCGCTCGATCTGCTGTCGCTGATCCCGGTAGGCCTGGCCCACCACGTTGCGGCTGATCTCGGACCCATTCACCGTCGCCACGGCGCGCGGCGTTCCGCCCGGTTCCATGTAGTTGGACAGGCCAAACAGCGCGAACGCGGAACCGATGAGGATAATGACCACCCAGGCGATCCAGCCGGTCGCCCGATCTCTGATGGATTGCAGCATGCTCCACCCTGTCCCTATTGATGCAGCCAACCCCGCGTGGTCGGCCGCCACTGATGCCACTTATCGTATCAGGCCAAGGGCACTGACCGTCAGGGCCATGTAATGGTTCCGGAACGTCTGCACCGGACGCAATCGGGCACTGCGAGAAAATCCATGCCCTGTAACACGAAAGGCGCCCTAAGGCGCCTTTCGATAACAAATATGGCGGAGCGGACGGGACTCGAACCCGCGACCTCCGGCGTGACAGGCCGGCATTCTAACCAACTGAACTACCGCTCCGGATTTTGATACACCACTTGGTGGGTGGTGAGGGGATCGAACCCCCGACATTCGCCTTGTAAGGGCGACGCTCTACCAGCTGAGCTAACCACCCCAATCGAAGAAGGCGCTAGTTTACAGCATCCTTCAGCGCTTTGCCAGCCTTGAAGCTCGGCACTTTGGTCGCAGGGATGTTGATGGTGGCACCGGTCCGCGGGTTGCGGCCAGACCGTGCCGCGCGCTCACGCACGGAGAAGGTGCCGAAGCCGACCAGGCTCACGGAATCGTTCTCCTTCAGGGCGCTGGTCACAGCGTCGACCATGGCGTCCACTGCCTTGGCGGCAGAGGCCTTGGACAGGTCAGCATTCTGGGCAACGGCTTCGATCAGTTCCGATTTGTTCATCCTGTATTCCCCTTAGTGTTGTTCTACCTGGACAACGTCACTTCCATTTCTTAACCGCAGCCAACTCTACAAGCTATGCGGTTCCTCGGGAAGATGCGGCCTGCTTCTCGCAAAGGCGCCAGCGGCGCCAGCTGCAGGGCCACTTTATCGCATCTGAGCCTGCCTCTGTCCAGCCCCCGGGCCAATATCCGGCCCAACAAAAAAGCTGGTGGTGCATTGGTGCCCATCACCACCAGCCGCGTCGTTTATAGCAATCGGGCCAACGCGGTGTCAATGCGCCCGGACACCGCCTTCCTTCTTTTTGCTGCGTGACCGCTTCTTCGGCGCCTGCTCTTCATCGGTGCCAGCCTCGTCCTCGGGCAGCGGCTGGGGGGTCTGAACCAGAGCCAGTTCAAGCACTTCATCAATCCAGCGCACCGGACGCACGTCCAGCTTACCGATGACGCCCTTGGGAATCTCCTGGAGGTCCTTGCGGTTCTCCTCCGGGATGACCACGGTGGTGATTCCGCCACGGTGCGCCGCCAGAAGCTTCTCCTTGAGGCCGCCGATGGGCAGTACCTCGCCCCGCAGGGTGATCTCCCCGGTCATGGCCACCGACGACTTCACCGGGATGCCGGTGAGCGCGGAGACCAGCGCGGTGCACATGCCGATACCGGCACTCGGACCATCCTTGGGAATCGCGCCTTCCGGAACATGGATGTGAACGTCGCTGTTCTGGTGGAAGTCCGGCTGGATGCCCAGCATCCGGGCGCGGCTGCGAACCACTGTCATGGCGGCCTGAATGGACTCCTTCATCACCTCGCCCAGCTGGCCGGTGTGCGTCATCTTGCCCTTGCCAGGGACGATTGCGGACTCGATATTGAGCAGCTCGCCGCCGACTTCGGTCCAGGCAAGCCCGGTGACATGACCGATCTGGTCCTTCTCCTCCGCGACACCGTAACGGTAGCGCCGAACGCCGAGATACTTGTCGAGGTTCTGGGTATTGACCACCAGCTTCTTCTCGCGCGGGGCCTGCACCAGCTCCTTCACCACCTTGCGGCAGATCTTGGCGACTTCACGCTCCAGGCTGCGCACGCCGGCTTCACGGGTGTAATGCCGAACGATATCCTTCAGCGCGTTCTCGCTAACCTCCAGCTCGCCCTCCTTGAGCCCGTTCGCCTTCATCTGCTTCGGCAACAGGTACCGCTGGACGATATTGACCTTCTCGTGCTCAGTGTAACCGGCAAGGCGGATGACCTCCATGCGATCCAGCAACGGCGCCGGGATGTTCATGGTGTTGGCCGTGCAGATGAAGAGCACCTCCGAGAGGTCCACATCCACTTCCAGATAATGGTCCTGGAAGGTCGCATTCTGCTCCGGATCAAGCACCTCGAGCAGGGCCGAGGCCGGATCGCCACGGAAATCCATGGCCATCTTGTCCACCTCGTCCAGCAGAAACAGCGGATTGCGCGTCCCCGCCTTGGAGAGGTTTTGGACGATCTTGCCCGGTAGCGAGCCGATATAGGTCCGGCGATGGCCACGGATCTCCGCTTCGTCACGCACACCGCCCAGGGACATGCGCACGAACTTGCGGTTCGTGGCCCGGGCAATTGACTGGCCCAGGGAGGTCTTGCCCACGCCGGGCGGGCCCACGAGGCACAGAATCGGGCCCTTGAGCTTCTTCACGCGCTTCTGCACGGCCAGATACTCGAGGATGCGCTCCTTGACCTTCTCCAGACCGTAATGGTCGTTGTCCAGCACGCTTTGCGCCTTGTCCAGGTCGTGTTTAACCCGGCTGCGCTTCTTCCACGGCACAGACACCAGCCACTCGACGTAGTTGCGCACCACCGTGGCTTCCGCAGACATGGGCTGCATCATCCGCAGCTTATTGAGCTCGGCCTTGGCCTTGGTCATGACCTCGTCGGGCATGCCGGAGTTCTCGATCTTCTGCTCGAGCTCGTCGGTATCGTTGGGCGCGTCTTCCAGTTCGCCCAGTTCCTTCTGGATGGCCTTGGCCTGTTCGTTGAGGTAGTACTCGCGCTGGCTCTTCTCCATCTGCTGCTTCACGCGACCACGGATGCGCTTCTCGATCTGCAGCACATCGATCTCGCCCTCGATCAGTCCGAGCAGGTGCTCCAGCCGCTCCCGCACGTCCTCGATCTCCAGGATCTGCTGCTTGCCCTCGATCTTCAGCGCCATATGCGCAGCGATGGTATCGGCGAGCCGACCGGGATCGTCGATGCCCTGCAAAGAGGACAGAATCTCCGGCGGCACCTTCTTGTTCAGCTTCACGTACTGATCGAACTGGCTCATGATCGAACGGGCCAGAACGTCAACCTCGCGATCTTCCGAGTAGTCCGTCTGCTCCGGGATCACGGCGTGCGCCGTGAAGAAGTCATCGTCAGCATGGACGCTGATCACACGCGCCCGATGCAGGCCTTCGACCAGCACCTTGACCGTGCCGTCCGGGAGTTTGAGCATCTGCAGGATGGTGGCGACAGTACCCTGCTCGTAGAGATCGGACACCGCCGGGTCATCCACTTCCGCACTCTTCTGTGCCACCAGCAGGATCTGCTTGTCCGCTTCCATGGCGGACTCCAGCGCCTTGATGGACTTTTCCCTGCCCACGAACAGGGGAATCACCATATGGGGATAGACGACAACGTCGCGCAGCGGCAGCACCGGCGCGGCGTTCAGGGTTTCCTTGACGATTTCAGAGCTGTCGTCATTGCGGGTCATGTAGGGTCAACCTCGCTTGAACTGGTTTGAAGGCAGGGCGGATACGCCCGAGCCATTGAACTTGCCTGACTCTCAATATGTGGTCATGTCATGCCGGTTTCAATGGATCACTGCAGGCAATCGGGACAACGACACCATGACCCACGCCAATCGGCTTCGTGAGCCCGTCGGTGAATCAGGGAAAAGGCAGGAGCGCCGGGGCGGCGAACCCCGCCGCCCCGCATCACGCTAGTCGGACGCCGCCCGGGAATGCTCCGGGGACTCGTAGATCAGGTAAGGTTTGGTTTCGCCGCGGATCACCGCGTCATCCACGACCACCTTGCTGACGCCTTCCATGGACGGGATGTCGTACATGGTATCGAGCAGGACGTTCTCGATGATGGTGCGCAGCCCGCGAGCGCCGGTCCCGCGCTCCATGGCTTTCTGCGCCACTGCACGCAGCGCTTCTTCCCTGAACTCCAGCTCGACCCCTTCCATCTCGAAGAGCTTCTGGTACTGCTTGGTGACCGCATTCTTCGGCTGACTGAGGATCTCGATCAACGCATCCTCATCCAGCTCGTCCAGCGTGGCGATCACGGGCAGACGGCCGACGAACTCCGGGATCAGTCCGTACTTGATCAGATCCTGGGGCTCCACGTCGTGCAGGGTCTCGCCCATGCTCTTGCGCTCGCTCTCGGCCTTGATCTCCGCAGAGAAGCCAATGCCACCACTCTCGGAGCGGTCGCGGATGAGCTTGTCCAGCCCGGCAAACGCACCGCCGACGATGAACAGGATACCGCCGGTGTGCACCTGCAGGAACTCCTGCTGCGGGTGCTTGCGTCCGCCCTGGGGCGGCACCGACGCCGTCGTCCCTTCGATCAGCTTCAGCAGCGCCTGCTGCACCCCCTCACCTGAGACGTCTCGGGTGATGGACGGGTTGTCCGCCTTGCGCGAGATCTTGTCGATCTCGTCGATGTAGACGATGCCCGTCTGGGCCTTCTCCACGTCGTAATCGCACTTCTGCAGCAGCTTCTGGATGATGTTCTCGACATCTTCACCAACGTACCCCGCCTCAGTCAGCGTGGTCGCGTCGGCGATGGTGAACGGGACGTCCAGCAGCCTCGCCAGCGTCTCCGCCAGCAGCGTCTTGCCCGAGCCCGTGGGCCCGATCAGCAGGATGTTGCTCTTGGTGAGCTCGACGTCATCCTTCTTGCCCTGAACTGCTTCAAGCCGCTTGTAGTGGTTGTAGACAGCGACCGAGAGCGTCCGCTTGGCCAGGCCCTGGCCAATGACATACTCGTCCAGTACGTGGGCGATTTCGTGGGGTTTCGGAAGTTGCGAGTCGCCGGACGCACTCTTCTCCTGCATCTCCTCACGGATGATGTCATTGCAGAGCTCGACACACTCATCACAGACGAACACGGACGGACCGGCGATCAGCTTGCGTACTTCATGCTGGCTCTTGCCGCAGAAAGAGCAGTACAGCAGCTTACCGCCGTCGTCACCACGCGTCTTGTCTCTGTCGCTCATGACCGATCCTCGGTTAGTTCCAGGACTTGCATGGCTTGCGCCACACCGCGCTGGCGGATGCCATCACTTCAAACCTTGCCTGCTTTTGAGGGGTCACGCAAGAGCGGACGCCGCGGATGGCGCCCAACGTCACAGTCCGGAAGGGATAACCGGATGCCACACTAGCATGGCACCCGGCAATGGGAGCTAGGATTCGGCGACCTTGGAGCGGTCCTGCAGGACCTGATCCACCAGACCGTACTCCCGAGCCCCTTCTGGCGACATGAAGTTGTCTCGCTCGGTGTCGTTCTGCACGGTCTCCAGGTCCTGACCGGTGTGGTGGGCAAGAATCCGGTTCAGCCGGTCACGGATGCTCAGGATCTCCCGGGCGTGGATATCGATATCGGTCGCCTGCCCCTGATAGCCGCCCAGCGGCTGATGGATCATGACGCGGGAGTTCGGCAGCGAATAGCGTTTGCCGTGGGCACCCCCGGCGAGCAGCAGCGCGCCCATGCTGGCCGCCTGACCGACACACATGGTGGACACATCGGGCTTGATGAACTGCATGGTGTCGTAGATGGACAGCCCCGCGGTCACCGACCCGCCCGGCGAGTTGATGTAGAGGTGGATGTCCTTGTCCGGGTTCTCCGACTCGAGAAACAGCAGCTGCGCCACGATCAGGTTGGCCATGTGATCCTCGACCGGCCCGATCAGGAAGACGACGCGCTCCTTCAGCAGCCGCGAGAAGATGTCGTAGGCACGCTCGCCCCGGGACGTCTGCTCAACGACCATGGGCACCAGGTTGGCCTGGATTTCGGACGCACTCATCGAGGTTTCGTTCGTGGCCATGATCAGCCCTCTTTGCTGGTCTCTTCGGTGGACGCTTCGCCGTCGTCGGCCGCTTCGGCCTGCTGCGCCTGCTGGGGATTGAGCAGCGACTCGAGGTCAATGGGCTTGTCTTCCACCTGGGCCTGCTCGGCCACCCATTCGACGACCTGATCCTCCAGGATGTTCACTTCCAGACCCTGCATCATTTCGCGATTCTGCACGTACTGCTGGAGCATCTCCTGTGGATTCTGGTGACCGGCCACCATGTTCTGGAGTTCCTCCCGAACGCGATCCTGATCGACCTGGATGCTGTTGTCGGCGATCAGCTTGTTCATGACCAGACCCAGCGTCACCCGGCGGCGTGCCTGCTCCTCGAACAGGTCTGCCGGCAGCTCGAGGTCGTCCGCCGCCTGCCCGGTCTGCGACTGCATGCGCTGGCGCATCTGCTGCTGCATCGACTCGATCTCACCATCCACCAGGGCCTTGGGCAGCTCGATCTCGTTGGCCCTGGCCAGGGCGTCGGTTACCTGCTCCTTGAGCTTCGCCTTCTGGGCGCGCTCCACTTCACGCTCGAGGTTGCTGCGGATGAGGTCGCGCAGCCCCTGGAGTCCACCTTCCTGAAGGCCGACGGTCTCCGCCAAGGAGTCGTCCAGCTCGGGGTATTCGGGCGCCTTGACACTTTTCACGGTAGTATCGAAGACGGCCGTCTTGCCGGCAATCCCCTCGGTGGGGAAGTTCTCCGGGAAGGTGTACTCGATCTTCTTCTGGTCGCCGGCGCGCAGGCCCACAAGCGCTTCCTCGAACTCGGGAGGCATCTGGTTGGCGCCCAGGGTCACCGGTGTGTCTTCGCCCTGATTGCCCTCGAAATCCTCGCCGTCCACGGTACCGTGGAAGTCGATGACCACCTGGTCCCCGTCCTCGGCGGCCTTGTCGGCCTCGTTGTAAGTGGCGCGCTGCTTGCGGAGGTCTTCAAGGACCTTGTCCACCTCCTCGTCGGTCACTTCCGCGACCGGGCGCTCCAGCTTCATGTCGCCCACACCCTGAACCTCGAACTCGGGCATGATCTCGAAGCTCGCCTCGTACTCCAGGTCGCCGGACTCGGCGCCCTGCTTGAGGTCCACATTGGGCGACCCGGCAGGCTGGAGTTCTTCCTGCTGCAGCGCTTCACCGTAGGTCTGCTGCACCACTTCACTCAGCACTTCCTGGCGCACCTGGCCGCCGAAGCGCTGCTGCACCACTTTCATGGGCACCTTGCCAGGCCGGAAACCATCAAGCCGCACGCGGCCGGCCATGTCTTTCAGGCGTTTCTGGACTTCCCCGTCAACGCGCTCCGCCGGCACCTGGACCCTGATCTTGCGCTCCAGGCCCTCGGCCGTTTCCACTGTTACCTGCATTGATGCCACCTCAGTTCCACAAGGCCAAAATCTGAACAAATTAGGACCCATCGGCCGCGCGGCAACGCCGCGTGCAGCGATGGATCGAGTCCCGAGCCAGTGAGAGCAACCGGTTGCGCCCGGGCCACAAGCCCCTCCAGGGCCGCGGCGTCACGGCTCGGGTCACTGGTCACGGTGTGACGTTCTGGTGCGGCAGGAGGGACTCGAACCCCCACAGGCAATGCCCAGCAGGACCTAAACCTACCGCGTCTACCAGTTCCGCCACTGCCGCGTTGGTGCGTATTGTGCCCATGATGGACAGAGACTTCCACATCACTTGCGGCCAGGGATTAGTCTCCCGCGTCGGCCTGCACTCCCTGCCCGGGCTGCCACCCGCCCCCGAGGGCACGGTACAGGGTCGCCGTGGCCGCTAGCCGGTCACGAATCGCTTCCGACATGGTCAGGCGGGCATCGAACAGCGCACGCCGGGCGTCGAGCACTTCCAGATAAGGGATGTAACCCCCCAGATAACGCCGCTCGGCCAGCCGCGCGACTTCCACACGCGCGGTGATCTCGCGTTCGCGTGCCTGAACGCGCTCATCAGCGGCGGTGAGCACCGTCCAGGCGTCCCCCACTTCCACCAGGGCATCCTGAATGGTGCCCCGGTACTGCAATTCGGCAAGTTCACGCGCTGCTTCAGCCTGCTCGACCTCCGCCTGGCGTCTGCCGAAATCGAGGATCGGGATGGTCGCGGTGCCGATCACCTCCCACAGCGTCGCCGGCCCGGTGAACAGATCACCCACGGATGTGGCGCCACTGCCATACAGACCCACCAGGTCGACACTGGGTAGCCAGGCGGCCCGGGCGGCGCCGATATCGGCATTGGCAGCAACCAGAAAGGCTTCCGCCGCCCTGACGTCGGGCCGCCGCACCAGGAGGTCCGAGGGGATTGACTCGGGCAGCTCGTGCCCCGTCTCCGGAAGCTCATCGAGGCCGTGATCGCCCAGGCCCTCGAGCCCGCTCAGCACCGCCTCGGCATCGCCAACGAGCACGGCCAGGGCGCGGCGGCGCTGCTGCGCTTCGGAGCGCAGCCCCGGGAGGCCGGCGCGACTGGTTTCGAGCTCCGCCTCCGCCTGTCGGACGGCCAGCTCCGTGGAGGCGCCGCTGTCCAGGCGTGAACGCTCCAGATTCAGCGCTTCGATCAGCGAGCCGATGGTGTCCTCGGTGGTGTCGATCTGCGCCCGCACAGCGCGATAATCGAAATAGGTGGTTACCACGTCACTGATGACCGCCAGCTTCACGGCATCGCGAGTATAGGCGGTACTCAGTAGTTCGGCTCGTGCCGATTCCCGGCTGCGCGACAGCCGCCCCCAGAGATCCAGTTCGTAGCTCAGGGCGGCCCCGACGAGGAACTCCGACTCGGTGTCCCCGCCGGTGAGGCCGGGGTTCTCGCGTTCGGCCTCGATGACGCCGTCCAGCCGAGGGTAACGCTCCGCGTCCCGGAAGCCGAGGACAGCCCGGGCCTGCTGGACCCGCGCCGCAGCGGTCTCCACGTCCAGGTTGTTCTCCAGCGCCTCCTCGACCAGGCCTTCAAGCACCGGGTCATCGTAGCGCTCCCACCAGAACTCCACGTCGTCGTAGCCCACATCCATCTGCGCGGCGATCTCGTCCGGCCACTCCTCCGGCAGCGCGAGATCGGGACGCTCGTAGTCGGGGCCCACGGTGCACGCTGACACCGCCAATACGGACGCGGTTACCAACCAGGCCTTACGCATTCTGCTCGCCCTCAGCGCGACGACGGGACAGACGGGCCTGCATCCACTCGGTGCCCAGCGAGATCAGGTAATAGAACATTGGCACGAACAGCAGCGCCAGGAAGGTGGCGCTCAGCATGCCACCAATGATGCCGGTGCCGATGGCCTGCTGACTGTTGGCCCCGGCTCCGGACGCGAACGCCAGCGGCACCACCCCGAGAATGAACGACATGGCGGTCATCATGATGGGCCGGAAACGCAGCCGCGCCGCCTCCAGCGCGGCATCGACCAGCTCCAGCCCCTCGTTTCGCTTGAGCACGGCAAATTCCACGATAAGGATGGCATTCTTCGCCGCCAGGGAGATCAACACCAGCAGGCCCACCTGGAAATAGATGCCATTCTCAAGTCCGGTCGCCCAGATGGCCACCAGCGCACCGAACACGGCAAAGGGCACCGCCATCAGAACAGCCAGCGGCAGGCTCCAGCGCTCGTACTGGGCAGCCAGGATCAGTACCACGAAGATCACCCCGAGCACGAACGCCGCCACCGCTGCGCCGGAGGCCTGCTGCTCCTGGTATTCGGCGCCGGTCCAGCCAAGAAGGTAGTCGTCGGAGAGCGTCTCCTCCACCACCTGGTCGAGGGCGTGAATCGCATCGCCGGAGCTGTAGCCGGGTGCCGGCTCGCCCATGATGCGCGCGGACGGGAACACATTGAACCGCTCTACTTCATCGGGCCCCTGAGTCCGCTGCACGGTGATCAGCGTGGACAGGGGCACGAGCCGGCCCTCGTCCGAGCGCACGAAGACCTTGTCCAGGTCGTCCGGCCGCTCCCGGAATTCAGATTCCGCCTGCATGTGCACGCGCATGACCCGGCCGAAGAGGTTGAAGTCATTGACGTAGACCGCGCCAAACGTGCTCTGCATGGCTTCGAAGACGTCACTCAGAGCAACCCCGGCGGCGAATGCGCGGTCACGGTCCACGTCCGCCTCGTACCGCGGCACGTCGTTATTCAGGGCGGTACGAAGCCTGGCGAGCTCCGGCCGCGCCTCGGCGGCATCGATCAGTTCCCGCGCCCGCTGCTCCATGGTGACCATATCATCACCTATGCGGCTCTGCAGGTAGGCCTCGAACCCGCCGGTGGTGGAAATACCGGTGATGGGCGGCGGGTTGAAGGCCTGGATCCGGGCCTCCGGAATACCCTCGCCGGCCTGTTCCAGTCGCCCGATCACCGCATCGCTGCTCCGAGCCGCCTCGCGACGCTCGGACCAGTTGTTCAGCGTCACGTAGGCGGCCCCGGTGTATGTCTTGAGACCATCCGACAGCAGATCCATGCCGGAGAAGCTGACCACATCCGCAACGTCGTCGTCATCCAGAGCCTCGGACCCGAGCCGGTCCATCACGTCCTGGGTGCGGTTCAGTGCCGACGCCGCTGGCAGTTCCGCCGCCGCGAAGACATACCCCTGGTCCTCGTCCGGCACCAGCCCGCCCGGAACAATCCGGAACATGACGACGATTGCTGCCAGCAACAGAGCGAATAGCCCCATGCCTACGCCTGGGTGGCGCAGCAGGTAGCGTACACCGCCGACGTAAGCCCTGGTGAGCTGGTTGAAAGCGCCATTGAACCAGCGGAAGGGCCGGGCCGGCTGGCGCGGTTCGCTGGAAAGCAGTCGCGCGCACATGGCGGGGCTCAGCGTCAACGCCACGATGCCGGAAATGAACACGGACACGGCGATGGTAATGGCGAACTGCTGGTACATCTGGCCGCTGAAACCGCCGATGAACGCCACCGGAACGAAGACCGCCACGGTTACCAGGGTCATGGCGATAATGGGGGCGGCCACCTCGTCCATGGTCTTGCGGGCGGCTTCCCGTGGCTCCAGCCCCTCCTCGCGCATGATGCGCTCGGCGTTCTCCAACACAATGATGGCGTTATCCACCACAATGCCAATGGCTAGTATCAGGCCGAACAACGTCAGCATGTTCGCGGAAAAACCGAACAGGTACATGCCGGCCAGCGTGCCCACGAGCGACACGGGTACCGCCACGATCGGTATGGCTGTCGCCCGCAGGGTCTGCAGGAACAGGTAGACCACGGCGACCACGAGCACAAGCGCCTGTACAAGGGTGAGCAGCACCCGCTGGATCGATGCATCGACAAAGGTCGTGGTATCGAAGGGGATGGCGTACTCGAGGCTGTCCGGGAACCGCGGCTCCAGGTCATCGAGGATCTGGCGAACCCCGGCCGCGGTCTCCAGAGCATTGGCACCGGGCTCCAGGTAAATGCCGACGGGCACCGTCTCCTGACCGTTGTGGGTCGCGCTGAAGGCGTACTGGTGCGCACCCAGCTCCACCCGCGCCACATCGTTCAGACGCAGCGCAGACCCGTCGGAGCGGCTGCGGAGAATGATCTGTTCGAATTCGTCCACCTCGGAGAAACGCTCCGGTGTGGTGACGGTATAGGTGAAGTCCAGTCGCCTGTCCTGTGGCTCCGCGCCGAACTCGCCGGCCGCGTACTGCTCATTCTGCTCCTGAACGGCGTTCCGGACATCGCTGGGCGTGATGTCGAACTCGGCCATGCGATCCGGATGCAGCCAGATGCGCATGGAGTAGATCTGGGCGCCGAAGAAGTCCTGGTCACCGACACCGGGGGCACGGCGCAGCTCCGCATAGACGTTACGCCAGACGTAATCACTGATGTAACGGGGGTCGAGGCTGCCGTCCGACGAGGTGAAGGTGATCATCTGCAGCATGGACGGGGCGCGCTTCTCTACCGAGATTCCACTGCTGACGACCGTATCCGGAAGGCGCCCCATGGCGCCCTCCACCTCGTTACTGACGTTGATGGCCGCGATGTCGGGGTCGGTGCCGACTTCAAAGGTGATGATGAGCTCCATCTGCCCGTCATCGGTGGAGCTCGAGCGCATGTAGGCCATGTTGTCGACGCCGTCCACCGTGGCCTCGAGCGGCGCAGCCACGGTCTCGGCAACCGCCTCGGCGCTGGCACCGGGGTAACTGGCCGACACCATCACCTTCGGCGGCAGGATGTCCGGGTACTGATCCACCGGCAGCATCCGGCCGGCGGCAAGGCCGGCGAGCACGATAAGAATGGAGATGACCGTGGCGAAAACGGGGCGGTCAATGAAGAAGCGAAGCATCAGTCGCTCCCATCGCCGTTACCGTCACCCTCGATCGCTTCCGCCGCCTCCTCGGCCGCTTCACGCGCATCGGCCGCGACATCGCTCTCGTCGGCGTCGGCGTCGGCGTCGGCGTCGGCGTCGGCGTCGGCGTCCGTGTCGTCCGTGTCGTCCGTGTCGTCCGTGTCGTCCGTGTCGTCCGTGTCGTCCGTGTCGTCCGTGTCGTCCGTGTCGTCCGTGTCGTCCTCGTCGTCCTCGTCGTCCTCGTCGTCTTCCTCCAGATCCTCTTCGGAGAGTTCCTCGTCGGCCGGCGGCAGAACACCGAGCACGTCACGGGGGTCGTCTTCCTCATCCCGCGGTGACGGCTGCGGGTCCACCCTGTCGCCTTCATCAAGATCGGCGACGCCGCCAACCACCACGCGGTCACCGTCTTCGAGCGCTTCGGTCACCAGGAAATCGTCGCCGAGATCAAGCCCGACACTGACATACCGCTTCTCCAGCCGGTCGTCATCATCCAGCAGATAGAGCGCGGGACCTTCCCGATCATCCACCAAGCCGGCATGGGGAATACGGAACCCCCAACCGGCGTGCAGACCCGAGACGGCCAGCCTCACGAACTGACCCGGCATCAGTTCCTCGCTGGGGTTCGGAAACACAGCGCGCGCATCGACAGTGCCGGTTTCCGGATCGACTGACGCTTCCGTGTAGTCGATGCGGCCGAGTTCGCCATATTCGCTACCGTCCCGGCTGCGCAGCGTCACGGTAATCCCGGTGCCGCTGCGGATCTGGGACCCATAAGCACTCATGTGCCCTTCCGGGATGGCAAAGCGCACGTGGATTGGATCGAGCTGGGTCACCGTGGTCAGCAGATCACCGGCGTCGATCAGGCTGCCCTCCGGCGACTCCTCCATGCCGGCAACACCCCGCAACGGCGCCTCGACCACGGTGAAATCCAAGTCGATCTGCGCTTCGGCGAGCTGCGCCTCCGCAAGCGCCACCCCCGCACCGGCCAGTTCCAGCTCGGACTGCGCTTCATCGCGCTCCCGGGCACTGGCGGCGTCATCGTCATAGAGGTCGGACACGCGCTGCCACTCGCGTTCCGCCTGACGCTGCTCCGCCTCGGCGCGCTCCAGCTCCGCTTCCGCACTCTGGACGATCACCTCGTAGGGGGAGGCGTCGATCCGGAACAGCTCCGCGCCTTCCTCGACAATGGACCCTTCGGCGTAGCCGCGACGATCCAGCAGCCCATCGACGCGCGCACGGATATTGACCTGCCGGGCGCCAAAAGTGCGGCCGGTATACGTCCTCTCAACCGAAATGGGTTCACGGATCACCTCACGAACCGGCACCTCGGGCGGTGCGGCATCCGCATCCACCTCCTCTTCGGACTCGACCGAGCATGCGCTGATGGCGAAAACGGCAATCAGACACAGCGGAACAAGCGTTGCCTTGACACAACACTCTGGACGGGAGGGGAAGGTCGGGATCATTGGCGGTGCACCCTGCGTGGTTCTTTTCGCTATTGAGGCGCGACATCCCTCACGCCACCGCTGGCCGCACGATTCAGACCAACCGGCCCACGCAAGAGGACTGGGCAACAAACGGCAGTGTAACGGATGAGCGGATCACGCATGCATGTCGCTACTTGGCAACACACCCTCGCGGTGGCAACTTTACAACAATAGCTTGGCGCGATGAACCAAAGAAAAGCCAGGCGAACGCCTGGCTCGGGATGAAATCCTGGTGGGCCGTGAAGGACTCGAACCTTCAACCTGCTGATTAAGAGTCAGTTGCTCTACCAGTTGAGCTAACGGCCCGACTTGATTGAATGGGGTGGACGATGGGACTCGAACCCACGACGACTGGAATCACAATCCAGGGCTCTACCAACTGAGCTACGCCCACCATTGTTACCGACTTGTCCGCAACGCCGACCGGACTGGCGCGCCCGGCAGGACTTGAACCTGCAACCCTCGGCTTAGAAGGCCGATGCTCTATCCGGTTGAGCTACGGGCGCTCGGTTTTCATCCTGTCATGACCTGGCGCGAGAGTCATGGTCGGGGTGGAGGGATTCGAACCCCCGACTTCCTGCTCCCAAAGCAGGCGCGCTACCAGGCTGCGCCACACCCCGAAGAGTCGCTCCATTCAGCCTCGAACGACATCACCGGCTGCGGAGCGAAGAATGATACGCAGCCGGCCTCAGTGCGTCAATTGTACGCTTGTCGGTCTCAAGTGGCGCGTGCGAGAATCCCCGACCATCCCGACCGCCTCGACCCACACGGAGCACCGCCAGCCCAATGACCGCAAAAATCCTCGACGGTAAGGCCGCTGCCCTGAGATTGCGTCAGTCCGTTGCCGCTGGCGTCGCCCGGCGCACCGGAGCCGGAGGCCGCGAACCGGGGCTGGCGGTCATTCTGGTCGGGGAGAACCCCGCGTCGCAGGTCTACGTCAGCAAGAAACGCGCGCAGTGTGAGGAAGTCGGCATCACATCGTACGCCTACGACCTCTCTGCCACGACTGCCGAGGAATCGCTCCTCGAGCTGATCGACTCCCTCAACGCAGACCCGGCCATCGATGGCATTCTGGTGCAGCTCCCGCTGCCGCCCCAGATCGACGCCCAGCGCGTCATCGACCGCATCGACCCGGCCAAGGACGTGGATGGGTTCCACCCGGTAAACATGGGACGGCTTGCACTGAAGCTGCCCGGGCTGCGTTCCTGCACGCCCCGCGGGGTGATGACGCTGCTGGAGGATGCCGGTGTATCCCTGCCCGGCAAGGATGCGGTCATCGTTGGCCAGTCCACCATCGTCGGCCGCCCCATGGCCCTGGAACTCCTCAACGCACGTTGCACGGTCACCATCTGCCACAGCCGCACCCGCGATCTGGAGACCAAGATCCGCAACGCGGACGTCCTGGTCGCCGCTGTCGGTCGCCCGGGATTCGTCGCGGGCGACTGGATCCAGGAGGGTGCTGTCGTCGTGGACGTGGGCATCAACCGTCTCGACTCCGGCAAGCTGACCGGCGACGTGGAGTTCGACAGCGCGAGTCAGAGGGCTGGCTGGATTACGCCCGTGCCCGGCGGCGTGGGCCCCATGACGGTTGCCACCCTGCTCGCGAACACGCTGGAAGCCGCGGAGGCGCGGGATCCAATCTGAGCAAGAACGTCGCCGCCACGGTCAAGCGGTGCTAAGGTAGCTGTGAGATTGACCGGCGAGAGACCCAGAATGGCACCTTCCACTGAAAGACGGCAGTTCAGCCGCATCCAGTTCGACAGCCCGGCGCGTCTGCAGACGGGCGTGCACGCACTGGATGTGCGTATCGTCGACATCTCTCTGAAAGGGGTCCTTGTCCTGCTACCGGATGCGGGCACGGTCTCGGATGCGGAGCGGTGCCTGCTCAGCATTCCCCTGACCGACGAAGTCCACATCGAAATGACGCTGGAAACGGCCCACCGCCGCGAGCAGCATGTGGGCTTCCACTGCACGCACATCGATATCGAGAGCATGGGCCATTTGCGCCGGCTGGTCGAGCTCAACCTCGGCGACGCGGACATGCTGCGCCGGGAGCTCGCCGACATGGCCGATGACGGTCACGCGTCGCCCTGACCCGCTGGCACCATCAGCGGCTGAAGACCGCGTCCATGGCTTCCTCCAGGCGTTCGACCGGGCTCACCTCCAGCCCGCCGATCGCCTGGCTGCCTCGCGGGGCATTCTTCGCGGGAACCACCGCCCGTCGAAAGCCATGTTTCGCCGCTTCGGCCAGTCGCTCCTCGCCGTTGGGCACCGGGCGAATCTCCCCCGCCAGCCCTACCTCCCCGAAGACCACGCAATCCGCCGCCAGCGGACGGTCACGGAGGCTGGACAGCGCTGCCAGCAACACCGGCAGATCACTCGCCGTCTCGGCCACCCGCACCCCGCCGACCACGTTGAGAAACACGTCCTGATCCCCGGTCATGACGCCGCCGTGACGCAGCAGCACGGCCAGGAGCATGGCCAGCCGGTTGCCGTCGAGCCCCACCGCCACCCGGCGCGGTGTCGACGACGGACTCTCGGCCACCAGCGCCTGGACCTCCACCAGCAGTGGACGACTGCCCTCCCGCGTAACCATGATGGCGCTGCCGCTAACAGGCTCGCTGTGGCGGGAGAGAAAGATGGCTGACGGGTTCTTGACCTGCTTGAGGCCGCTTTCGTCCATGGCGAACACACCCAGCTCGTTCGCAGCGCCGAAGCGGTTCTTGACCGCCCGCAGCAACCGGAACCGGCTTCCGCCCTCGCTCTCGAAATAGAGCACGGTATCCACCATGTGCTCCAGCACCCGGGGGCCGGCAAGCTGCCCGTCCTTGGTCACGTGGCCTACCAGGAACACGCTGGTGTCGGTCTGCTTGGCAAAGCGGATAAGCCGCGCAGCACTCTCGCGCACCTGCGCGACGGCGCCCGGAGCCGACTGTAGCGCTTCGGTAAAGACGGTCTGGATGGAATCCACCACGAGTACGCGCGGGCGGCGCTGCCTGGCGTGCTCGAGAATCGCCTCCACGCAGGTTTCGGCCAGCACCTCGAGGGTATCGGCGGCCACGCCCAGGCGGGAGGCGCGCAGTGCGACCTGCCGCAGCGACTCTTCACCGGTGACGTAGAGCACGCTGTCCCGGGCGGCCAGGTGGGCCGTGGTCTGCAACAGCAGCGTGGACTTGCCAATGCCCGGATCGCCCCCCAGGAGTACGGCGCCGCCGTGTACCAGGCCACCACCAAGCACCCGGTCCAGCTCCTTGAGACCGGTGGAGAACCGTGCGTCCTCCGAGAGCGCCACATCGCCGAGGGTGGTGACGCCGGCGTCCCCGGCATACTGTCGAGCTCCGGCGGGCTGACCGGGGCGCTCGGGCGCCCGCACGATTTCCTCAAGAGTGTTCCAGGCACCGCAATCGGGACACTGTCCCGACCATTTCGGGCTGGTTGCGCCGCAGGCACTGCAGCAGTACTCAGTCTTCGTCCTTGCCATGGGGGTCCCGTTCTTCCTGAAAATGCACCCGCTGCGTCACCGTGCAGAACAGCTCATAGGCGATGGTACCGGCGTGTTCCGCAACCTCTTCCGCCGGCAGCCCCTCCCCCCAGAGGGTCACGGTATCCCCAACCTCCACGGGTCCGCTCAACCCGCGCAGGTCCAGACAGATCATGTCCATGGACACCCGGCCGATCAGCTGTGCCCGCTCGCCGTTGACGAGCACCGGTGTGCCGGAGGGGGCATGGCGCGGGTAACCATCCCCGTAACCAATCGCCGCCACGGCCACCGGCATGTCCTCCGGACAGGTCCACGTGCCGCCGTAACCGATGGCATCGCCCGCACGGTGCTGGTAGATGGCGTTGATACGGGTGGTGAGCGTCATGGCCGGCCGCAGCGGCGCATGCAGCGGCGACCCGGCACCGAACGGCGACGCCCCGTAGAGCATGATACCGGGGCGCACCCAGTCGCCCCGGGTTTGAGGCCAGCCAAGCAGCCCGGCGGAGTTGGCCAGGGATCGCTCTCCCCGCAGGCCTTCAACCGTGTCGGCAAATACCCGACACTGCTGCGGCGTCACCTCGGATTCCGGATCATCCGCCTCCGCCAGATGGGTCATCAGCCGCAGGTGCGGTGATACCCCGGACAACCCGGACAGCCGCGCGTAGGCATCAGGGACAGTGTCGGGCGGCAGACCCAGGCGATGCATGCCGGAATCCACCTTGAGCCAGACGTTCACCGGCCGCGTCAGCCGCGCCCCCTGCAGCACACTGATCTGCCAGTCCGAGTGCACGGCCATGTCCAGCCGGTAACGACTGACGAGCTGGATCTCGTTCGGTTCGAACGGCCCTTCGAGCAACAGGATCGGATGGGCGAATCCGGCTTCGCGCAGCGGGATTGCCTCTTCCAGCGACGTCACGGCGAAGGCGTCGGCGTGACGCAGCGCGTACGCCACCCGAAGCAGACCGTGACCATACCCGTTGGCCTTGATCACCGCCATCACCCGCGCGCCGCCGGCCGCGTCCCTGGCCACGGCCAGGTTGTGGCGCAACGCAGCAACGCTGATGACCGCCCGCGTGTTCCGGCTCACTGCCAGCCCTCGCCGCCGTAGACGTCGTGGATGTAGTTCTCGAAACGCGTGTACTGACCGAGAAACGTGAGCCTGCAGGTGCCGATGGGGCCGTTACGCTGCTTGCCGATGATGATCTCGGCGCTGCCCTTGTCGGGGCTGTCCTCGTTGTACACCTCGTCGCGGTAGATGAACACGATAACGTCGGCATCCTGCTCGATCGCGCCGGACTCGCGAAGATCGGACATAACCGGACGCTTGTTGGGGCGCTGCTCGAGGGAGCGATTGAGCTGGGAGAGCGCGATCACCGGCACGTCCAGCTCCTTCGCCATGGCCTTCAGTCCACGGGAGATCTGGGAGATCTCCGCGGTTCGGTTCTCCTTGAACCCGGGAAGCTGCATCAGCTGGAGGTAGTCCACCATGATCATGGACAGGCCGTGTTCGCGCTTCAGGCGCCGCGACCGCGCCCGCATCTCCTGGGGCGAGAGCCCGGGTGAGTCGTCGATGAACAGCTTCGCCTCGGAGAGCAGACTCATGGTCGACGTGAGCCGCGGCCAGTCGTCGTCGTCGAGATTGCCGGTGCGGATCTTCTGCAACTCCACCCGGCCAAGCGACGAGAGCATGCGCATGGCCAGGGCGTCGCCCGGCATCTCCATGCTGAACACCGCCACGGGGGCGCTGTCCTTCAGGGCGACGTGCTCGGCGATATTCATGGCGAAGGTGGTCTTCCCCATGGACGGGCGTGCAGCGACGATGACGAGATCGCCCCCCTGCAGCCCGGACGTCATGTGATCGAAGTCGGTGAACCCGGTGGGCACACCCGTGACGCTGCCATCCTGGTGGTACAGGGTATCGATGCGCTCCACCACCGTCGGCAGGATGTCGCGCACGCCCACAAAGCCCTGCTGAAAGCGCCCGCTGGTCTCCGCGATCTGGAAGATGAGACGCTCCGCCTCTTCCAGCAGATCCTTGCTGTCGCGGCCATCCGGCTTGAAGGCGGAGCTGACCACGTCCGTGCCGGCCCGGATCATCTGCCGGAGGATGGAGCGCTCGCGCACGATGTCCGCGTACGCGGAGATGTTGGCTGCGCTGGGGGTCTCCGCGGCGATACTGCCGAGATACCCCATGCCCCCGGCGTCATCCAGTTCGCCGGCGTTGCGCAACGCTTCGGCGAGGGTGACCACATCCATGGGGCGCTGCTGCTCGGCGAGAGCACCAAGGGCGCGGAAGATGAGGCGGTGGTCGTGACGGTAGAAATCGTCTTCGCTGACGCGGTCGGCGACGTTGTCCCAGGCTTCGTTGTCGACCATGAGGCCGCCGAGGACGGCCTGCTCCGCCTCCAGTGAGTGCGGGGGCACCTTCAGGGCGGAGATGTCCAGCTCTTGAGCGGGATTCGAATCAGCCATGGAGTAACCCGCCACCCCTCATCCGGAACAGGCCGATGGGCACATGGGCATGCCCGCCGGAACCCGACACTACTCCAATTCCGGACCCGCGGCCTGGTGCCGCGGGTCCCGAACGGGATCACGCCCTCAGGCGCTTTCCACGACCACGCGCACAGTGGTGTCGACGTCGGTATACAGGTGCACATGCACGTCGAACTCGCCGACCACGCGGATCGGGCCTTCTGGCATGCGCACTTCGTGCTTGGCCAGCTCCAGCCCAGCCTGCTCCGCAGCATCCGCGATGTCCGCCGGACCGACCGAACCGAACAGCTTGCCTTCGTCTCCGGTCTTGGCGGTGATCGTCAGCGTTGCCTCTGCGACCTTGTCACGACGCGCTTCGGCGGCAGCGAGCGCCTCCGCAGCGGCCTTCTCAAGTTCAGCACGACGCTCTTCGAAGATCTTGATGTTCTCCGCCGTTGCCGGCTTGGCCTTGCCGTGCGGCACCAGGAAATTACGCCCGTAGCCAGGCCGCACAGTGACCTTGTCGCCCAAGTTACCCAGGTTCTCTACCTTTTCCAGCAGAATGACTTCCATCGTTCCAACCCCAATGATTTTCAAAGCCCGAACCGGCCGCGCCGGCTCACCCACCGTTATCCCTGATCAGGCGTTGCCGCAGATCGAACCAGGTATCGGCGATACCCAGCAGCGCGTACAGCTTGAACAGAAACGGCATCAATCCGTAAACGGGCACCAGCATCATCCAGTGCCAGCCCCGTGCATGCGCCACACAGTGCGCCACCGCCAGCGCCTGCACCGCGAAGACACCGGACAGCAGCAGGGACAGGTCGTAGACCAGCCCCGGCCCGGTGAACGTCGCCATCAGCATGACCACCAGCGTACCGGCCGCGAATCGCCAGTCCAGCCGCAATCCGTGGAACTCCTCGCGGAATCCCCCGGGATTGTACAGCACCGCCTGCCACCAACGTGCCAGCAGCAGGCTCGCAACCGACAGGGACCACAGCCCGAGGACCCAGAAACCGGACATTACCGGTCCGAGGGCACGCATCAGATCCGCGCCCTCCTCGCCCTCGAACATGCCGCCGAGGGACCGGGCCCAGAAGGCGGCCGGATCCTGAACCACGACGTACCAGAGCACCAACGCCGCACTGCCCAGGGCCGCGCTCACCAGCACCGTCAACGGCAACGACACCGTCGCCCTGAGGACCACGGCAAGCAGGAACACCGGCAGCCAGTACTCCAGCAGACCGGCCACGGCCACCATGGGGTTGACGCCCATGGCAGCAAACGCGATGCCCATGGCCAAGGCGGCACCCGCCATGACCAGGCCACCTTCCGCGGCGCCCCGCCGGAGGGTCACCAGGGCAAGGACCGCGCCGCCCAGCCAGGCCAGCAAGGGCATCAGCGTCGCCGCTGCCATGATCAGCATCGGCTGCCAGCGGCCCTGCATCATGAACGCCAGCACCGGCTTCACCGGACGGCCCCGCGATGCCCGACCAGGCCTTTAATGACGGTCCGTGTACGGCAGCAGGGACAGGTAGCGTGCGCGCTTGATGGCGCGCGCCAGCTGCCGCTGGTACCGGGCGCTCGTGCCGGTAATCCGGCTCGGGACGATCTTGCCCGTTTCAGTGACGTAGTTCCGCAGCGTGGCGAGATCCTTGTAGTCGATCTCCTTCACGCCCTCGGCGGTAAAGCGGCAGTACTTACGGCGACGGAAAAAACGTGCCATTACTCGACTCCTTGCGTTTCGTTCGTTAGCAGCTGGATGCGCCTTGCGAAGACCACCAGCTGATGCTGTTCGGGGCGGTAACCCGAGCGCCCGAGATGTCCGAGCACCCTGACTGGGCTACCCGCCTGCAACGTACCGATCACGTCCTGCAGCGTTCGCCCTCTGGCATGGACCGCGACCCGGAACCGGACCTGACGGTTGTGGCCATCTTCCGGCTGGTGCGATTCGTGCTCCAGGGTAAAGCGGCTGACCGGGACACCTGCGGGCGTCATGCGGGTCTGGGGATCATCCAGCAGCTGCCCCGTGAGGGCCAGACGATTATCCGGCCAGGGCGGCTGGGTCTCACTGCCCATCCGCAGACTCCTCGGACTCAGCTCTCGGCTTCGCTGCTGGCTTCCTCGGCCGGGGCCTCTTCCGCAGGCGCTTCCGAGCGCTCGTCACGCGGGCGGTCCTCGCGGCGGCCGCGATCCCTGGTTTCGTCTTTCTCCTTCATCATCGGCGAGGCTTCGGTTACCGCCTCGTCGCGGGAGAGAACGAAGTGCCGGATGACAGCATCGTTGAAACGAAACGTGGAGGTCAGTTCGTCGAGCGCATCCTTGCCGCACTCCACGTTGAACAGAACGTAGTGCGCCTTGATGAGCTTGCGAATGGGGTAAGCGAGCTGACGACGGCCCCAGTCCTCGAGACGGTGAATGGTACCGCCATTATTCTCGATAATGCCGCGGTAGCGCTCCGTCATGGCCGGAACCTGTTCGCTCTGGTCCGGGTGGACCATGAACACGACTTCGTAATGCCTCATTGGTAACTCCCTGTGGTTACTCGGGGCGAACCCCGGAGAAGCCTTTCGTGACCCCGAAAGGCAGGGACGGGCCGGTATGGCCCTCAATGTCCGGGCAAGGGCCTCCCGGACAAGCGCGGGATTATAACGTGACACGCACCCGCTTGGGAAGCTGAGTGCCCGGCAGACACCGTCGGCCGCCCGTCACCGCTGGCGCACGGCCTCGAAGAGCAGCACGCCCGTGGCCACCGACACGTTCAGACTGGACACCTTGCCCGCCATGGGAATCCGCGTGAGGAAATCACATGCTTCGCGGGTGAGACGGCGAAGCCCGTCCTCCTCCGCGCCCATGACGATGCCGAGCGGGCCGCTCAGGTCCAGCGCCCAGGGCGGGTTCTCCGCCTGTTCCGCCGCCCCCACCAGCCAGATGCCGCGCTTCTTGAGGGCATCCAGAGTGCGTGCCAGATTCGTGACCTGGTAGAAGGGCACGTTCGCGGTGGCCCCGGAGGCCACCTTGTGGACGGTCGCCGTCAAACCGACCGCCCGATCACGCGGAGCGATGACTGCGTGAACCCCGGCCGCATCGGCGGTGCGCATGCAGGCCCCCAGATTGTGAGGGTCCTGCACCTGGTCGAGAATCAACAGAAACGGCGCCTCGTCCATGGCTTCCAGGCGCGCCTCGAGCGCATCCAGCCCCTGGGGTTCCGGCCCACGGTAGCGGATCACCACGCCCTGGTGCGAGGCACCATCACTGAGGCGGTCGAGCTCACGGCGCGGCACCTCCTGGAT
>SLBZ01000049.1 GCA_007126095.1 Aquisalimonas sp. | reverse complement strand
CGGATGGCAGTCCATCCGCAGTGGCCGGATTACTCCAGGTCGAAGCGGTCGGCGTTCATCACCTTGGTCCAGGCGGCAACGAAGTCCTTGACGAACTTCTCCTGGTTGTCGTCCTGAGCGTACACCTCCGCGTAGGACCGCAGGATCGAGTTGGAGCCGAACACCAGATCCACCCGGGTGGCGGTCCACCTGGGCTTGTCCGTCTTGCGATCGCGGATCTCGTAGACGTTATTGCCGGTGGGCACCCACGTGTAGGCCATGTCGGTCAGGTTGACAAAGAAATCGTTCGTCAGCTGACCCTCGCGGTCCGTGAACACGCCGTGCCTGGTGCCGCCGTGGTTGGTGCCGAGCACGCGCATGCCGCCAACCAGCACCGTCATCTCCGGCGCCGTCAGTCCCATGAGCTGGGTGCGGTCCAGCATCAACTCCTCGGGTTGGACGGTGTAGTCCTTCTTCACGAAGTTGCGGAAGCCGTCAGACAGCGGCTCCAGCCACTGGAAGGACTCCTCGTCGGTCACCTCGGCCGTGGCATCGCCGCGGCCGGGGTGGAAGGGCACAGCGATGTCGTGCCCCGCAGCCCGAGCCGCCTTCTCGATGCCGACATTGCCCGCCAGCACGATCACGTCGGCCACACTGGCGCCGGTCTCGGAGGCGATGCCCTCAAGCACCTTGAGCACGCGGGCCAGCCGCTCCGGCTCGTTGGCGATCCAGTCCTTCTGCGGCGCCAGGCGGATGCGCGCGCCGTTCGCACCGCCCCGGTTGTCCGACTGACGGAAGGTGCGGGCGCTGTCCCAGGCGGTGGCCACCATGTCGCCGATGCTCAGGCCGCTGTCGGCGATCTTCTGCTTCACCACTTCCACGTTGTAGTCGGTGCTGCCCTGAGGGACGGGATCTTGCCAGATCAGATCCTCGGTAGGCGCCTCCGGGCCGATGTAGCGCTGCTTGGGGCCCAGGTCGCGGTGGATGAGCTTGAACCAAGCGCGGGCGAATACCTCATTGAAGTACTCCGGATCGTTGTAGAACTTCTCGGAGATCTTCCGGTATTCCGGGTCCACTTTCATGGCCATGTCCGCATCCGTCATGATCGGATTCAGACGGATGGAGGGATCCTCCACATCAACCGGCTTGTCCTCTTCCTTGATGTCCTTGGGCTCCCACTGCCAGGCCCCCGCCGGGCTCTTGGTGAGCTCCCACTCGTACTCGAGGAGCAGATAGAAGTAGCCGTTATCCCACTGAATCGGATTGGTAGTCCAGGCGCCTTCGATGCCGCTGGTCACCTGATCACGACCGATTCCGCGGGACACCTTGTTGTTCCAGCCCAGGCCCTGCTCGTCAACATCGGCCGTTTCAGGATCGGGGCCGAGATTCTCAGCATTGCCGTTGCCGTGGCACTTGCCGACCGTATGACCACCAGCGGTCAGGGCAACGGTCTCCTCGTCATTCATCGCCATGCGGGCGAAGGTCACGCGCACGTCATGAGCGGTCTTCTGCGGGTCGGGATTACCGTCCACACCTTCCGGGTTGACGTAGATCAGACCCATCATCACCGCCGCGAGCGGGTTCTCCAGAGACTCCGGGTTGCGGTCCTTGTCGTATCGGCTGTCAGGATTGTCGCTGGATGCGAGCCACTCCTTCTCGCTACCCCAGTAGGTATCCTTCTCCGGATGCCAGATGTCTTCGCGGCCGAAGGAGAAGCCGAAGGTCTTGAAGCCCATGGACTCGTAGGCGACGTTGCCGGCCAGCGCGATCAGGTCGGCCCAGCTCAGCTTGTTGCCGTACTTCTTCTTGATCGGCCACAGGAGGCGGCGGGCCTTGTCCAGGTTGGCATTGTCCGGCCAGCTGTTGATGGGTGCGAAGCGCTGATTACCGGTTCCGGCGCCGCCGCGGCCGTCGGCCACCCGATAGCTCCCGGCCGCATGCCAGGTCATGCGGATCATCAGGCCGCCGTAATGGCCCCAGTCGGCGGGCCACCAGTCCTGACTGTCGGTCATCAGCGCCGTCACGTCCTTCTTGACCGCATCGAAGTCCAGCTTGCGGACCTCGTCCCGGTAGTCGAAGTCCGGGTCCATGGGGTTGGTTTTACTGTCGTGCTGGTGGAGGATGTCCAGATTCAGGTTGTTCGGCCACCATTCCATCACGGAGTCCTTGACTTCCGTATTCGCGCCATGCACGACCGGGCATTTGCCTGCAGTCTCGCTCTTTGCCATCTCTACTGCTCTCCGTTCGTTACCGTTTTGATGAACAGATCCCTCTGCGTCCTGACCACAGCATAGTCTGTCGTGGCGGTCAGGCCTGTGTCGGGCGTTGCGGTTGCGCGGCTGGGTCGAGTGGTAGTCGCTGCCCGGGGGAGACGATCCGGGCGCGCTGCCGCATCCTGCCGCAACGTCCACCTTTATAAAACACACAGTCGATAGACGCCAATGCAAAATCGGGATCATGTCGATAGATTTCGCCGATGCGCTGCGTCGAACGACTGTCCTTCACTCCTGACCGAGGCCCTGAGCCCGGCCCGGCAAATGGCCCAGAAACTCGGCCAGGATTCGCGCCGTGTGGGATGCATCCTTACCGGCCACGTCCTCCGGCACACCCCGCGCCACCACCTGCCCACCGGCGTCGCCGCCCTCGGGGCCCATGTCGATGAGCCAGTCCGCCTCGGCGATCAGGTCCAGGTTGTGCTCGATCAGCACCACGGTGTTGCCGGCGTCCACGAGGCGGTGGAGGACATGGATGAGCTTCTCCACATCGGCCATGTGCAGGCCCACGGTGGGTTCATCCAGCACGTAGACGGTGTGGGGCTGCTGGCGGCCCTTCATGTTGGGTCGCGCTTTGGCCAGCTCGGTGACCAGTTTGATGCGCTGGGCCTCGCCGCCGGACAGTGTCGGGCTCTGCTGGCCCAGGGTCAGGTAACCCAGCCCCACCGCCTGCAGCAGCTCCAGGGCGTGGTGGATCTTCGGGTGGGCGCTGAAGAAGTCCACCGCCTCGTCCACGCTCATGTTGAGCACGTCGCCGATGGACTTGCCCTTGTAGGTCACTGCCAGGGTCTCCGGCGTGAAGCGCAGCCCGTAGCAGAGTTCGCAGGGTACGGTGACGTCCGGCAGGAAGCTCATCTCGATCTTCTTCACGCCTTGGCCGTCGCAGCCGGGGCAGCGACCGTCCTTTGTGTTGAACGAGAACCGCCCGGCGTTGTAGCCACGCAGCCGCGCCTCTTCGGTGTCGGCGTAGAGTCGGCGGGTGGCGTCCCAGAAGCCGATGTAGGTGGCCGGACAGGAACGGGGTGTCTTGCCGATGGGTGTCTGGTCTACTTCCAGCACCCGGTCCACGTGTTCCGCGCCGGTGATGCCGGCGCAGCCGTCGAGGACAGGCGTCGGGTCACTGGGGCGGCGGCCGGTGAGCCGCTTGAGGCCGGCCTGCAGGACACCGCGCACCAGCGACGACTTGCCGCTGCCGGATACGCCGGTGACGCACACCAGCCGGTGCAGGGGGATGTCGACGTCCACGCTCACCAGGTTGTGCAGGCTGGCCTGCTGCACGGTCACCGTCTGCTCGGCAGGAAAGCCCCGGCGCTCGCCGCGCAGCGGATGGCGTAGCGGGTTGCCGAGGGCGCGGCCGGTGACCGAGTCCGGGTTGGCCAGCAGTTGGTCCACGGTGCCCTCGGCCACCACGCGGCCGCCGTTCACCCCGGCGCCCGGGCCCAAGTCGATGACGTGCTCGGCGCGGCGGATGGTGTCCTCATCGTGTTCCACCACCACGATTGTGTTGCCCTGGCCCTCCAGACGCTGGAGCGTGTCCAGCAGCATGCGGTTGTCCCGCGGGTGCAGCCCGATGGTGGGCTCGTCCAGCACGTAGCACACGCCCTGCAGGCTTGAGCCGAGCTGGGCAGCCAGCCGGATGCGCTGGGCCTCGCCGCCGGAGAGGGTGGGGGCGGCACGGTCCAGAGCGAGATAGCCCAGACCCACCTGCTGCAGGAACTCCAGCCGGTTGCGCAGCTCCGGCAGGATGTCCTGGGCGATGGCGGCGTCGCGGCCGGTCAGGCTCAGGTCGTTGGCCCAGCCGGCCGCGTGCGCCACGGACTGCTCCGAGACTGCGGCAATGCTGTGCCCCTTGAACCGCATGGCCAGCGCCACCGGGTTGAGCCGCTGACCGTCACAGGTGGGGCAGATCACCGGCTCGGCGTCGTCCTCGGTCCAGGCGTTCTCCTCGCCGGTCTGCTCGGCGTCGAAGCCGGGCAGCACCTGGCCGGTGCCAAAGCACGATGGACACCAGCCGTGCTTGGAGTTGTAGGAGAACAGCCGCGGATCCGGCTCCTCGAAGCTGGTGCCGCAGGACGGGCAGGCGCGCTCGCTGGAGAAGACAACGTCGGCGGCACCGTCGGTGGCCAGTTTCAGGGTGTGCTTGCCGTACTCCAGTGCGCGTTCGACCGTGGTGCGCAGGGCGTTCTCGTTCGCCGGGTCCACCGTGAACGTGGCCAATGGCAGGTCGATGTCGTGCTCGCGGAAGCGGTCCAGCCGCGGCCAGTCGGCGGTCGGCAGATCGTCGCCGTCCACGCGCAGGTGGTCGAAGCCCTTGTTCGCCGCCCACTTGGCGAGATCCGTGTACACGCCCTTGCGCGCGGCGATCAGCGGCGCCAGCAGGGTGACCTCCCGGTCACGGTAATCGGCGAGGATGCGCGCGCAGATGGCCTCTGGCGACTGCGCCTCGATGGGCACGTCGCACTCCGGGCAGTACTGGGTGCCCAGCTTGACGTACAGCAGCCGCAGGAAGTGGTGCACCTCGGTCATGGTGGCCACGGTGGACTTGCGCCCGCCGCGGCTGGTGCGCTGCTCGATGGCCACCGTGGGCGGGATGCCGAAGATGGCTTCCACGTCCGGGCGGCTGGCGGGTTGCACGATCTGCCGCGCGTAGGCGTTCAACGACTCCAGGTACCGCCGCTGGCCCTCGTTGAACAGGATGTCGAAGGCCACCGTGCTTTTGCCCGAGCCGGACAGCCCGGTGATCACGGTCAGCGTGTTGCGCGGGATGCGGATGTCGATGTTCTTGAGGTTGTGTTCGCGGGCGTGGTGGATGGTGATGGCGTCGGCGGGGGCGTAGGCCGCCGGGGCTTCGGCGACGGCAGATGCCTCTGTAGGAGCGACGTCAGTCGCGACCCGTGCGGCGTCGGACGCCGTGCCCGGACCTGTCGCGACTGACGTCGCTCCTACACTCGGATTGACCCCCTGGTACTGCCGCAAAGCGCTTCCGGTATGGCTGGCGTCCACCGCCATCACCTCCTGCGGCGTGCCCGCGGCGACGACCGTGCCGCCCTGATCCCCGCCCTCCGGACCCATGTCGATGAGCCAGTCGGCACAGCCGATCACGTCCAGGTTGTGCTCGATCACCAGCAGCGAGTGGCCGGCGTCCAGCAGCCGCTGGAACGCCTGCAGCAGCACTGCCACGTCGGCGAAGTGAAGCCCGGTGGTGGGCTCGTCGAACAGGAACAGCATGCGCCCCTGGCCCTTGCGCCGGCGCGCCGCCTCGCCCAGGTGGCCGGCCAGTT
>SLBZ01000020.1 GCA_007126095.1 Aquisalimonas sp. | reverse complement strand
CCCGTCTCATACCGATGATGCGTCGCACGCCGGTTTCAAGGTAACGCCGGATGTAGTGGTCATGCTGGCTGCGGTGCGGCTCGGGCATGAGCATGCCGATATTGCGGCCCTGCATTTCCTCGGCCCGATACCCGAAGAGTCGTTCCGCCGCGGGGTTGACGGAGCAGATGGTCCCGTTGGAATCGATGGCAATAATGCCGTCGATGGCATTCTCGATGGTAACGCGGGCAATGTGGCCGTCACCGAATAGCCAATCGACCGGCGTGGACTGCCCGACCCCTTCCGGAAAGCGACCCACAATCAGCCTGCGGCGACGACCATCCGTGTCGGGGCCCAGCCACCGGTGCCGCCAGTTCACAAGCTGCGTTCGGCCGGCGTGACACAGGATCGGTGCGGACTGTTCTTCGTCGCTGGTCATCCGCAACACGGCCTCCAGCGGTTGACCGATCATGTCGTCGGTGCTGAAGCCGGTGAGGCGCTCGCATCCCCGGTTGAATACCTCCATCAGGCCATCCTCGCTCACAACGATGACCAACAGATGCGGCTCATCCAGCAGCGCCCGCAGAAGCTTGGTGTCCCGCTCCTCCGTCATGGAATTCAGCCAGGCGTTATTGTTCTCGGTCGACACGTCCCCGCCTCTGAGGCCGGGCGCGGCCCCTGACCCCGAAACGACTGTGCCCGTATTTCTCTCTTTAAGGGTAGTGCCTGGCGCGTGAACTATCCATATGGGATCGCGCCGTCTGAAACGGGCCGATCCACGTTGGTCCTGACGCGCGTCAATGCGTTGCCGCGCCGGCACGACCAGAATGGAGCACCGCCAATTGAGAGAAGGAGGAGACCGTGACAGATCAGACCCTTACGCAGATCCAGAAGCAGCTCGATGCCATGATCGCCTCGCCAGCCCGCATCTGCAGTGGCCTAATGCTCGATCACTTCGAGCAACTCTGGACACTCCAGTGCGAGGCCGCCAGGGCGTACACCACAGCCAGCCTGGAGTGCACGCGAGCCGCCCTGGATATCAGCAATCCCACCGATATTCAGGCCTATGTGGACAATCAGCGGCGTCTCGCAAGCAAGTTGAGCGAGCTCGCGAAGAACGACGCCGATACAGTGGCATCACTGAATCAGACATTCGTTCTGAAGGCCCAGGAGGTGGCTGGAGAGAGTGCCAGGAGCATGTCCAGGGCTGCCGAAGACGGGGTGAGACAGCTCATCAGCGCTGCCGAACAGAACGCCAGGAGCGCATCCGGCGTGGCCGGTCAGGCCGGATGAGCCGGGGAGGTCGTTGTCCGGAGTCGGCGCGCGGGCCGGCTTTCGGTTTTTCCTCGTCGTCAGGTGACGGGTCAGGCCATGTACTGTCCGCCGTTGACGGCAAGTGTCGCCCCCGTGATGAATGCAGCATCATCGCTCACCAGGTAAAGTGCGGCCTGGGCGATCTCCTCCGCGTGACCCAGTCGCCCCACGGGAATTTGCGCGACGATGCGCTCGAGCACATCACCGGGCACGGCTGACACCATGTCCGTGGCAATGTATCCGGGCGCGATCGCGTTGACGGTTATCCCCTTGCGCGCGTTCTCCTGCGCGACCGATCGCGTGAACCCCAGCAACCCGGCCTTGGCCGCGGCGTAATTGGCCTGGCCCACCTGGCCTTTCTGCCCGTTTATGGATGCGATCTGAACAATGCGCCCGAAGGCTCTGTCGCGCATCCCCTCGATCGTGACCCGCACCATGTTGAAGGCTGACGTCAGATTGGTCTGGATGACAGCGCTCCATTGCTCGGGGGTCATGCGATGCAGGGTTGCATCCCTGGTGATGCCCGCGTTGTTGACCAGGATCTCTACTGGGCCCAGCGCATCGGTCACCTGCTGTATGCCCACCATGCAGGCTTCGAAATCGCCCACGTCCCACTTGAACGTGGCGATGCCCGTCTCCTGTCGGAATGCCGCAGCGGCCTCATCGTTGCCCTGATATGTGACCCCGACACGGTAACCTGCCGCGGCAAGGCTTCTCGCGATCGCTGCGCCAATACCCCTTGTCCCGCCCGTCACCAGCGCCGTTCGTGCCATGGTCATGATCACTCCCCTGATGCGTGGCGTTCCACGGTTGCCGCCGTCGTGAACGTGCTCTCGGACGCGACTCGTCTCAGAGCGTCAAGGTCGAGGACGACGATATGATGACTGTCCACATCCAGGATTCGCCGTTTCTGGAGGCGTGCGAAGACCCGCGACAGGGTCTCCGTGGCAAGCCCCAGGTAATGGGCGAGATCGCGCCGGCCGAACGGGAGCAGGAACTCGTGGCGCTTGCATCCGCGCAGCGCCTGCTTGTCACCGTACTGGAGAAGGAATCGCGCGAGCCTGGCCTCGGTGGGGCCTCGGTTCATCTCCAGGATCCGGGTGGCCTGCCGCAGCTCCTGGTAGACGCAGGTGAGCAGGGCGTCCGTCCCTGGTTGAGTGCCGCTTTCCGTGATGCTGGCGGCGTGTTCGCTGAGCGTCGACACCCGGACCGTGCTCAGGGCGATGACCGACATCAATGCCGGTCGTCGGGCCAGCGCCTCGAGACCAATCAGATCACCTTCGGAATACAGCCGCAGCACACACTCATTTCCGTCCGGATCGATGCTGAAGCCTTTCAATGCACCGGATGTCACGATCTGCGGGGTCCTGAGGATGTCGTCGGCGTGGTACAGGTACTCGCCCTTGGACAGGAGGCGTCCGGGATGGTGGTATGGCGTCCGGGTGGCGGCTTGTGCCGGGAAGTGCCGCGATTCAAGCGAGAGTCCGTCAAGTGGTATCCGGTGTGCGCGCATCAGCCTCTCCTTCGGGAGACAGGATCACAACTGCCGCATCCTCAGAAAGGACGGCTGGGAAAAGTATAGATGTGGCGGATGTGTGTGGAGTAAGGGGATCCCCTTAGTCGTAATGGCTGCGGCCCGTAATGCCGTGTGGCTGGTGACCGCTCCCGCGTTCTTCAGTCGGTCTGGTCGAACAGCCGCGCGCCAGGGCCCGCGTTGGCGGCGATGTCCTCCGGGTTGCGCAGCGGGCAGCTCTCCAGTGAGAGGCAGCCGCAGCCGATGCAGCCGTCCAGGTGATCCCGCAGCTTGACCAGCTTGTCGATGCGTTCATCGAGATTCGCCCGCCATTGATCCGAGAGCCTCTGCCAGTCGGCGGCCGTGGGTGAACGGCCGTCGGGCAGGGCGGCCAATGCGTCTGCGATCTCCGATAACGGGATGCCGATCCGCTGTGCGGCCTTGATGACGGCCACGCGCCGAAGCACGCTCCGCGGGAAGCGCCGCTGGCCGCCGCTGTTTCGCCAGCTCGAAATCAGTCCCTTGGTCTCGTAGAAGTGCAGTGCGGAGACGGCGACACCGCTGCGCCTGGCGACCTGGCCAACGCTGAGTACGTCCCTGTTGTGTCCGCGAGAGGATGGTTCGGCCGGCATGGACTGCTCTCCGTTCAGTGGCTGTCGAGACGGTGATCGAACCATGGGTCTGGCCTGAAGTAAAGTTGAGGTATCCAGCGGATTGTTGTGGCGACGCCGGACAACGACACGCAGGGTTGCAAAGGGTTCGGGAAAGCAGGCAGTATTCACTCGGCTTGATCGGGAACAGGTGGGTGTCCCGAAGCGCTGGAAGCGCGCGGAGCCCCGCTGCAGGACGCGGCGGACAAGGGATGGTGTAGCCAAGCAAGGGAGCTGCCTGACCATGGAGCAGGGTCGCATGGATGCCGGGGCGAGCGAGTCGCCCGTGGGCGACGTCGAGCGTGAGCTCGCGATCGGCCTCGCACAACTCGTGCACAGTAAGAAGCAGTTCGCTGAGGAATTCGGTCTGCCGCTGCGGCAGGTGTTTGCCGAATGTCCTGAGCTTCTCGACGCCAATTCCCCGCAAGAGACCTTTCACGAATGGCTCGCCGCGTCCCCGGACGGGGCCGAACGCCTGCGCGCGTTTCTGCAACTGCTCGCACGGGACCACGCCGCCATGGTCATGGCGCTGGATGACGCCAGCGACGCGGCCGTGCAAGGGCGCCTGCCCGCTGCGGCCAGACGGTGGCCTGCCGGCCGGCGTCTGAGAGGCCGTTGGCGCGGTCTTGTGGCCTGGTTCCGCCGTCCGGCCAAGGCGCGGCAGCTACTCGAAATCGCCGTGCCAGTGTACGTCTGGTCCTACCTGCGACACCGTCCCACGGCGGCGACACTTGCATCGGTAACGCAGGCCCCCCGGCAGTCCGGTCCGGTTGGCCCGTCCGCACCGCAAACAGACATGGCGCAGGCAGGGGATGCGCAGCAATGATGACCTCCTCCTTTCCCGGTCGCATGCCCTTGGTGGTCGCCACGGTGGTGCTGCTGGTCGCGCTGGCGGGCTGCTCCCCGCGGGTGGACCTCTCCATGGCGGCAACCCCGGAGATCAATCCGGCGCCCTCCGGTGATCCGCTGTCGGTGGTTGTACGGCTGTACCAGCTCGATGATGACACCCCTTTCCTTGAAGCGGACTTCGACGATCTGCTCGCCGGCGACGAAGACGCCCTCGGTGACGCCATGCTGGCGCGCGAGGAATACGTGGTTCGCCCCGATGAGCAGAAGAACGTCACCGTGGACATGGAAGAAGACGCGACCCACGCCGCCGTGGCCGTGCTCTATCGCCGGCCGGACAGCGATCGTTGGCGGGTCATTGAGGCGCTGCCCGGGGATTTTTTCGGCCTCCGCGGTTCCTCCGGGCTGCGGCTCGGCCTCTCGGGCAATGCGCTGCTGGAAGGGGATGACGCGGACGCCGTACACATGCGCTTTGTGGAAGATCGCCCGACCCCACAAAGGAACCAGCCGCGCGGACGCGGGGGGTGGCGGTGATGGAGCGCAGAGCGGATAGGCCCCTGTGGGCCGAGGGCGTACTACTCGGGCAGCAGCACTTCCAGGCGTGGGACCGGTACAACGAGGCGGCCCAGGTGTTGCGCGCCTCGGCCGTCTCCCCGCACCTGTGGGGCCTGCTGACGCTGGTTATCGATTCCGAGGCGCTGGCACTGGGAACGTGTCGACTGACGTACTGTGAAGCCGTCCTCCCGGACGGCCGCCTGATCGTGCTGGACGAGCGCGTCGACGGTGCGGTCGAAGCGGACCTGACGGGACTCCCCGCGCGTGGCGGCGATATCCATCTGGCAATGCCCGCCAACGACCAGGCCCAGGACCTGCCCGGGTATGCGTCAGCGGGTACGGGTGCAGGGTGGCGGCCGCGGTTCGTGGACATGGCGGATGCCCACGACGGCGAACGCAGCCGCGAGGTCATGCTTGGCAGCCCCAATGCCAGTCTGCGCGCGGGCGAGCCACCGGAGTCGGGGGCGGTCAGCGTGAAGATTGCCGAAGTGGAGCGCCTGGACGACACGGCCTTTCGACTGTCGGCGCGGTTCGTGCCCACGGTCTGCCGTATTGGTGCGGCGCCGGCGCTCATGGATCTCGTCGAGCGGAATCTCGAGCGCGTCTCGGCCCGCGTGTCCGTGGTGCGCCGTCAGCAGGCGTCGGCCGGGCGTGTGCAGGAGTTCGGGCCCAGTGAGGTGGCCAGT
>SLBZ01000146.1 GCA_007126095.1 Aquisalimonas sp. | reverse complement strand
TCGGCCAGCAGGTCCAGCAGCCCCGGCCCCTGGCCGTCGACGCCGAGATAGTTCGGAATCATCGGGCGTGCCACATCCGCATCCACCAGCAGCACCGTGCGGCCGAGTTCCATGGCGATGCTCATGGCCAGGTTGATGGTGCAGAAGCTCTTGCCTTCCCGCGGCAGAGCGCTGGTAATCATGACCAGGTTGCGGTTATCCCCTGCTACCTCACTCTCGCCGAATGCGTTGGCCAGCAAGGGGCGCTTGATCAGGCGAAACTCCTCGGCCAGCTGGCTGCGGGTGGTTCCCTCGGGGCTGATCAGGCCCATTTCCGCCAGATGGGCGCGGGAAATCTTGACATGGCGTCGCGTGCCCTCTCGCACGGGCGGGCTCTCAGGGGTGGCACACTCCGCGACCTGATCCCGGTCAACCTCGTCCACGGCCCGCTCGATGTGGGAGCGCCTGCCCCCCCGCTCCGGTTCCACCGGATCGTACGCAGCGTCTGCTTTCGGCCTGGCCCCGGACTGGTTCCGGGACTTGCTGATCGCTTTCTCGATGATGCTCATGGGCCGTCCTTCCCTTAACGGAGGAAATACGATGCAAGTACGGCGGCATAGACGAGCACCAGTACGGCTCCGACCACCGAGAACCCAGCCATGGACAACCGCCCGCGCCTGAGGGTCTGGCGCGTATCGACGTAGGAGATCATGCCAAGCACCGGGCGGCCGGTGAGTTCTGCCAGCGCGGTGCGCGACGTTACCGTGCTGCGCAGCTGACCCAGCAGGAACGCGAGGCCGGTGCCAGCCCCCACACCCAGCAGCAGCACGGCGCTTGCCAGCAGCGGGCGGTTCGGGTCCGAAGGCCTGGACGGCTGCCTAGGCGGCTCGACCACGCGGAAGTCCACGGCCTCCGTCTGGGATTCCACGTCCCCGGACATGGAAGCCCGCTCACGGGTATTGAGCAGTTGCTCGTAGTTGTTGCGCACCACGTTCTTCTCGCGCTGCAGCGAGGCGTATTCGGACTCGATGCGGGGAATACGGTCCACCTGATCCTTCAGCTCCTGATACCGCTCCTCGAAGTCCTCGACCCGCACACGCAGCGACGCGACGCGGCTTTCCGCCTCGGACAGGCTGAAGGTCAGGTGCTGCTGAAACGGATTGAGGCTCTCCTGGAACGAGGCCGGGCTCTGTGCCGGCCGGGCGGCCGCCCGCGCCTCCTTCTCCTGCTCCAGTTCATTGATGATGCGCCGCACGGAGATGACGTCGGGATGCTGGTCGGTGTAGCGGCGGCGCAGCTCGTCGAGATTGTTGCGCAGATTGCTCAGGCGGTGATCCAGCTCCGGGTCTTCGAAATCCGTGTTCTGATCCTGCTCACCGAGCAGCACCGGCTCTTCACCCTCAAGCTGCCGCGCGAAGGTTTCCTTCCGGTTTTCCGCTTCACGCAGCTCCAGGCGGGCCTGCCTTAGCTGCCCCTCGATGGCCTCCAGCCGGCTGTAGTAATCGCGGCCACCCTGACCGGGCAACAGCTGGGCGTACTCGCGCTTGAAGTCCTCGACCTTGCGTTCGTGCTCAGCCAGCTTCTCGCGATAGCTTTCGACTTGGGCCTCGATAAACCGTTGAGACCCCAGAAGATCCTGACGCCCGACGCCAATACCGCCTTCCATGAACAGATTGACAACGGCCTGAACCACATCCTTGGCTTCTTCGGGGTCGGCGCTGGTGTAACGGATGGTATAGAGGTTGTCACCGCCGCCGCGGCTTACCAGTCGAATGTTGCGCCGCAGCTCTTCGACAACGTCATCCTGGTCCCGATCACTGCCAGAGCGCAGATCCAGCTCCACGTCCCGTGCCACCTGCTCCAGGTTCGAGGTGGTGAGCAGCGTCTGCGTCATCATGCGCACGCGCTGCTCGGTATTGGGCGTAACAGTGAGATTCCGCAGCAGGGGCTGGAGTATCGAGTCGGTATTGACGTGGATCTGCGCCGAGGCCTCGTAACGGTCAGGCAGCGTGTTGATCCACGCCCACCCGGCCACGGACACCACCCAGGCGACCAGTACGATGTACCAGCGCCGCCGCCAGATGCCGCGCAGCTGCTGGAGGACTTCCTGGAAGATCTTGTCCATGACGCACTACCTTTGAAATACCCAAACGCCCTGTCACACCTGCCGGCGGCCCGGACCGATCAGAAGAAACTCTCGGGAATGATCAGCACGTCGCCCGGCAGCATTTCCACGTTGGCGGAGATGTCACCGCCATTGACCAGGTCATCCAGACGCACCCGGTACTGCTCCTTTTCCCCGTCCACCGTGCGCACCAGCGTGGCGCGGTTCCCGGCAGCGAACTCCGTGAGTCCGCCCACCTGAATCATCACGTCCATGACGGTCATGTGTTCGCGGTACTGGAGTGCCTGGGGTTCCGCCGCCTGCCCGATAACCCGGATCTGTTGTTCGAACGGCCCCACGAAGCCGGTCACGACCACGGTGACGACCGGGTCGCGGATGTACGTGCCAAGCTCATTTTCGATGGCCCTGGCCAGGTCAGTCGGCGTCCTGTCGCTCGCCGGAAGGTCTTCGACCAGGGGCGTGGTGAGCTTGCCGTCCGGGCGTACGGGAACGGACATCGAGAGTTCGGGGTTCCCCCAGACGATCACGTTGACGGTATCGCCGGGGCCGACCAGGTAATCCCGGTCGACGGGGGCGTCGACCGTGGCGGGCGCATCCTGGAACTCCGGCGTGGCACACCCTGCGAGGACGATGACACCGGTCAGAAGAAGCGCTCCCGCGGAAGCGAAGCGCGCAGAGACCACATTCGAGAACAGCCGCATCCCTTGCCACCCCTTTTACTTATTGCTTATTCCGGAGTTCCGGCGACAACACCGCTCGATTAGCCCGGCACCATGGAACTCGGCCGCCTCACCACTCGACGTTTGACGCTGTTTCATGCCAGTCACTGCCGTTGGCTCTAGCGCTCCCCACCCCCTGAATACTATCACGGCATACGGATCGGTAAAGTAAAATTGTGACGTACGTCGCATAATCTAAAATGTTAGGGCGCCATGTCCTATTGACATATAGAATACGAAAAGATCAACACAAGGCGACCAGGCATCAGCGGGCGGCAACGCCGGCCGGGCATGGGAACAACGGAGTCCGCGGGCGCAGAATGAACGAAAACGACCTGGCACAGCGGTTCAATCGGTTCTTCCGGATCATTCCGGTCCAGTCGGAGGCGGTTCTTCACCGCATCTTCCGGCTGCGCTACCTGGTCTACTGCCGTGAGTACGGTTTCGAGCGCGAAGAGGACTGCCCGGGCGGCATGGAACGGGACGAGTATGACGACCGGGCTCTGCACGCCGCCGTCATACACCGGCACACCGGGGCCATTGCCGGCTGTGTCCGCCTGATTACGCCGCCGTCCACCGCAACCGAGCCGTTACCCATGGAGCGATACTGCGGTCACAGCCTTGAGCACGCGGCGATCCATCCCGACCGCTTCGGCAGCGAGACGATCTGCGAGACGTCACGACTCGCAGTCCGCGCCGTTTTCCGCAGGCGTCCCGGTGAAACCCAGAGCCCCGCCGGCCTCGGCCCCGAGTCCGGGCATGCCAGAGAAGAGAGCCGTAACTACCCGCTCATTTCCGTGGCGCTGTTTCTCTCCGCCGTCGCACTCTCGGCCGTGTCCGACCGGCCACACATGTTCGCGATGATGGAACCTCGCCTGGCGCGGTTGCTGGCCCGGTCCGGCCTGTATTTCACCCGGATCGGCGCGATGATCGATTATCATGGCCAGAGGGCCGCGTTCTACATGCACCACGAAACCGCCATGAAGGGCATGAAACCCGAATTCCATGCGCTCTATGACAGCGCCCTGGCACAACTGCAAGGCGGAGACGAAGGCACCACACCACCGCCCTCCCGACGCACCCGAGTCTGAGCCCCCGAATCACGGAGCCCACATGGATGATCAATCCAGCGGTTCAGCCGCGCCCCCGGAGTCTCTTGCCTGCGCGCTTCCGGCCTGGCGTAACAGCCTTGGCGAGGCGCACGTGCTCACGGAGCCCCACCAGCTCGCGCCATACCTGCACAGCACGTCAGACTGCGGCACCGTGCCACTGGCTGTGCTCCGCCCCGGGACCACCCCGGAGGTGCAGGAGGTGGCTCGCATCGCCGCCGCTCACGGCCTGCCCCTTTACCCGATCAGCCGCGGCCGCAACTGGGGCTATGGCGATGCCTGCGCGGTTCATGACGGTCAGGTGATCGTCGATCTCTCGCGCATGGACCGCATCCTGCACGTGGACGAGACCCTGGCGTATGCGGTCATCGAACCCGGCGTCACACAGGGGCAGCTCTCCAGCTATCTGCGCGATCACGGTATCCCGCTGATCATGGACTGCACCGGCGCGGGCCCGGACACCAGCCTGGTGGGCAACATCATGGAGCGGGGCTACGGGCACTCCGCCTACGGCAACCGCATGCAGACGATCTCCGGACTGGAGATCGTGCTGCCGAACGGCGAACTGCTGAAAACCGGCTTCGGGCACTACGACAACGCCCAGGCCACCCACCTGTTCCCCTACGGCGTCGGCCCCTATCTGGACGGGCTGTTCACGCAGTCGGGGCTGGGCATAACCACCCGCATGGGCCTGTGGCTCATGCCGGAGCCGGAACACACAGTGCACTTCATCTGCATGATCGACGCGGACGACGACCTTGCCGCAGCCGTGGACACGCTGCGCAAGCTCCGGCTGGACGGGACGCTGCGCAGCATCGTGCACGTAGGCAACGATCTGCGCCTGCTCTCGAGCGGCGGACCGTTTCCGCGCGACCGGACGGGCGGCGCCGGGCGGCTTCCCGCCGATCTGCGGCGGCAGATGCGCCGGGAGGCGGGGCTGGGCGCCTGGACCATCTCGGGTGCACTGACGGGATCGCGGCCGCAGGTGAATGCGGCCCGGCAAGCGCTACGCCGCGCGCTCCGGCGACCGGGCTGGCGACTGCGCTTTCTCACCGAAGGCAAACTGGACATGGGCTACAAAGTCGCGCGCGCCTTCAGGGGAACCGGCTGGGGTCAGCGCCTGCAGGCCACGGTGGAGACGGCCAGGGCACTGTTCGACATGAACAAGGGCATCCCCAGCCGGCGCTTTCTCGCCGGGGCGTACTGGAAGCGCCGCGGCGGACTGCCAGAGCACTTCCCGCAGCAGGCCAATCCGGCTGCCGACAACTGCGGCATGTACTGGGTCTCGCCGGTCATCCCCATGCGCGGCGAGGACGCTGTAAAGCTGCATGACACCATCGAACCGATCATGACGGAATACGACTTCGATCTGCTGCTCACACTGAACACCGTGACAGACCGCGCCCTCGGCGGCGTCATCACGGTCTCGTACGACAAGGAAGACCCGGGCGAGGTCCGTCGCGCCCGGGCCTGTCACGATGCGTTACTGGAAGCGGTCATGCGCGCCGGCTATCCGCCCTACCGGGTCGGCCCGCAGGCCATGCCGTCCCTGAACCCCCGGGACGACAGCTACTGGGCGACCGTGCGGCGGATCAAGCAGGCGCTGGACCCCAAGGG
>SLBZ01000080.1 GCA_007126095.1 Aquisalimonas sp. | reverse complement strand
CACATAGGGGGAATCAGGGAGGTCGGACTTGATCGGTTTGCTGCAACGGGTAACAAACGCATCGGTCACCGTGGACGGCGAGACGGTGGGCGCCATTGGCACCGGCCTCGCGGTCCTCGTGGGCGTGCAACAGGGCGATGGGGCCCGGGAGCGGGACCGGCTGCTGGAGCGGCTGCTGGCCTACCGCGTCTTCCCCGACGACGCCGGCCGCATGAACCTGTCCCTGCAGGACACCGGCGGTGGCCTGCTTCTCGTGCCCCAGTTCACCCTGGCCGCCGACACCCGCAAGGGCAACCGCCCGAGCTTCGGCCCCGCGGCGGCGCCGGAGGCCGGCCAGCACTGGTTCGAGAGCCTTGCGGAGCGGGCGCGCACCCTCTACGCCCCGGTGGCCTGCGGGCGCTTCGGCGCCGACATGCAGGTACAGCTCACCAACGATGGTCCGGTCACCTTCTGGCTGGAGGTCCCACCCTCGCGCTGAGGCCGGCGTGTGCTATGATGCCGAGCCCATTTGGGCAGACGGCGAACAGGCGCATCGATCCATGGCTGACCGCAAGGCCACCGTCGAACGCAACACCCTGGAGACGCAGGTCCGGCTGAGCCTCAACCTCGACGGTGAGGGCCAGTCCGATCTCGACACCGGGGTGCCGTTCTTCGAACACATGCTGGACCAGATCGCACGGCACGGATTGCTGGATCTCACCGTGCGTGCCAGCGGCGACACCCACATCGACGACCACCACACGGTCGAGGACGTGGGCATCGCGCTCGGCCAGGCTCTACGCAAAGCGTGTGGTGACAAGAAGGGCATTCGCCGATTCGGTCACGCCTACTGCCCCCTGGACGAAGCGCTAACCCGCGTGGTGGTGGACCTTTCGGGGCGACCGGGTCTGGAGTTCAACGTGGACTACCCGCGCGACTCCGTGGGCGGCTTCGACGTGGAGCTGGTTCAGGAGTTCTTTCAGGGGTTCGTCAACCACGCCTTCATCACCGTGCATGTGGACAATCTGCGTGGCACCAACACGCACCACGTGGTAGAGACGGTCTTCAAGGCCGCGGGGCGCGCCCTGCGGGCCGCAGTGGAACAGGACCCGCGACTGGGCGACGCCACACCGTCGACCAAAGGCGCGCTCTGATCCGGCAGACCAGGGGATTCTCGGCGATGGCAACCATCGCGGTTATCGATTACGGCATGGGAAATCTGCGCTCCGTGGCCAAGGCCCTGGAGCACGTGGATGACCGCTCACGCATCGTGGTCACGCATGATCCGGCCGAAATCCGGCGGGCGGACCGCGTGGTGCTGCCCGGCGTCGGCGCCATCCGCGAATGCATGGCGGAGCTGCGGCGGCTGGAGCTGGACGCGGTGATCCACGAGGTCGCTCGCAACAAGCCCTTCCTGGGTGTCTGCCTGGGCATGCAGGCGCTGCTCACCGCTAGCGAAGAGAACGGCGGCATGGACGCGCTCGGCGTGCTCCCCGGACAGGTGCGGCACTTCGCGTCGGGGTTTGCCGATGTCGGCATTGCGCCCCCCGGAAAAGTGCCCCACATGGGCTGGAACCAGGTCCGTCAGGCGAGGCCGCACCCGCTATGGCAGGGTATCGCCGACCACAGCTGGTTCTATTTCGTGCACAGCTACTTCGTACCGCTGCTCGATGACGGGCTCACGGCCGGTGTCACCCACTACGGTCTGGACTTTACCGCCGTCGTCGCGCGCGAGAATATATTCGCCACGCAGTTTCACCCGGAGAAAAGCCAGGGCGCCGGGCTGGAACTGCTTGCAAACTTCACCCGCTGGAACGGGACCGTATAGGCTGGAGATTATGCTGCTCATACCCGCCATTGACCTGAAAGACGGAAAATGTGTCCGCCTGCGCCAGGGCAACATGGATGACGAGACCATTTTCTCCGACGACCCCCTCGCCATGGCGGAGCGGTGGATCGACGCAGGCACCACGCGCATCCACATCGTCGACCTCAACGGCGCCGTTCAGGGGTTTCCCGTGAACGCGGACATCATCGGCCGCATCGCCGAGACCTACCCCGACATCGAGATCCAGGTGGGCGGCGGCATCCGTGACTTCAACACCATCCAGACCTATCTGGACGTGGGCGTGGACTTCGTGATCATCGGCACCCAGGCGGTGCGCACCCCGCACTTCGTGGATGATGCGTGCATGGAATTCCCCGGCCACATCATCGTCGGTCTGGACGCCCGCGACGGCAAGGTGGCCGTGGAGGGCTGGGCCAAGGATTCGGGGCACGACGCCATCGGGATGGCGCAGCGCTTCGAGCAAGCCGGTGTCGAGGCGCTGGTATTCACCGACATCGGCCGCGACGGCATGATGCGGGGCGTAAACACGGGCGCCACACGCGAGCTGGCGCGCAGCGTCGAGATTCCCGTGATCGCCTCCGGAGGCGTCACCAGCCTCGATGACGTCCGCGACCTCTGCGACGCTGAGCAGGACGGCGTCTCCGGCGCCATCATCGGCCGAGCCCTGTACGAGGGCAAGCTGAACCTGCGCGAAGCGCAATCGGTGGTCAACGGCCAGGGGGCATCCAGGGGCGTTTCATGACACTGGCCAAGCGCATCATTCCCTGTCTCGATGTGGACGAGGGGCGTGTCGTCAAGGGCGTGAAGTTCCTGGACATCCGCGATGCCGGCGACCCTGTGGAAATCGCACGGCGCTACGACCAGGCCGGCGCGGACGAGATCACCTTCCTGGACATCACCGCAAGCTCCGACGAGCGCGAGACGCTGGTCCAGGTGGTGGAGGCCGTGGCCGCCGAGGTCTTCATGCCGCTGACCGTCGGCGGCGGCATCCGCACCCCTGCGGACATACGCCGCATGCTCAACGCCGGCGCCGACAAGGTCGGCATCAACACTGCGGCCATCCACAACCCGGAGTTCGTGCGCGAGGCCGCCGAGCGGTTCGGCTCCCAGTGCATCGTCGTGGCCATTGACGCCAAGCGCGTCAATGGTGACGACGAACCCCCGCGCTGGGAGGTGTTCACCCACGGTGGTCGCCGGCAGACCGGGATCGACGCCGTCGAGTGGGCGCGGCGCATGGCCGATCTCGGCGCCGGCGAGATTCTGCTTACCAGCATGGATCGCGACGGCACCCGCGAGGGGTTCGATCTGGCCCTGACCCGCGCCGTCAGTGACGCCGTCACCATTCCGGTGATCGCCTCCGGGGGCGTGGGGGGCCTGCAGCACCTCGTGGATGGCGTAGTTGAGGGAGGCGCCGATGCAGTGCTTGCAGCCAGCATCTTTCATTTCGGCGAGTACACGGTGGCCGAGGCCAAGGCGTTCATGGCGGGTCAGGGCGTGGCGGTACGCCGCCAGGAGGAGACATGAGCGGGACCGGATGGCTTGATGAACTGCAGTGGGGTGAGACCGGCCTGCTCCCGGCCATCGCCCAGGACGCGGAGACCGGCGAGGCGCTCATGGTGGCCTGGATGAACCGCGACGCACTCGCGGCCACCGCAGAGCGCGGCGAGGCCGTCTACTGGTCGCGATCCCGCGGCCGGTTCTGGCACAAGGGCGAAGAGTCCGGTCACACGCAGACCGTGCGGGAGATCCGCATCGACTGCGATGCCGACGTCATCCTGCTCAGGGTCGAACAGCACGGCGGCATCGCCTGCCACACCGGGCGCCGCAGCTGTTTCTACCGCCGCCTGCGCGACGGCCACTGGGAGACGGTGGACGCGGTCGTGCGCGATCCCCGGGAGATCTACCGTGACTGATCACGATCGCGACGCGGTGCTCCATGCCGTGCACCAGGTTCTGCAGGCGCGCAAGGGCGCCGAAGCGTCCAGTTCTTACGTGGCCGGGCTCTACGACAAGGGGCTGGACACGATTCTGAAGAAGGTCGGGGAAGAGGCCACGGAGACGGTGATTGCCGCCAAGGGAGGCGAGCGCGACCAGGTTGTTTATGAAACCGCGGATCTGTGGTTCCATACACTTGTAATGCTGGCGGCTCTGGATCTCGGCCCGGCGGACGTGCTGGCGGAGCTTGAGCGCCGCTTCGGCCTCTCCGGGCTGGACGAGAAAGCGTCCCGCTCATCCTGAACAGCGCACGGGTGATCCGTGCAGGAGTAATGCTTCAATGGGTATCGGTGGAATCAGTGTCGGCTCTCTGCTCGTCATCCTTGTAATTGTTCTGCTTCTGTTCGGCACCAAGAAACTGCGCAACGTCGGTACGGACCTGGGCGGCGCCATCAAGGGCTTCCGCTCCGCCATGAAGGAAGGCGAGCAGGCCGGTGCGGAAGCGAGTGATGACAAGAAGACCGAAGACGAAGAGCCCGCACAGCTGAGCCAGGCGGAGGACGATGCCGCCGTCAAAGGCAGCAGCGAGGAGCAGAAGCGCTCCAGGGAACAGTCCTCCTGAGCGGAGCGGACCACGCCGTCGCTGGTCGCCGCCGGCACGTACCGGCGGCAGACGGCAGGTTCCGGTCTTGACGCACTCCATGAACGCTGACCCGATGCCGCCAGCCTGCCATCATGTTTGATATCAGCTTCCCGGAAATGCTGTTGATCCTGGTGGTCGCCCTGGTGGTGATCGGCCCGGAACGGCTGCCGCGCGTCGCGCGCACCATGGGCTTGTGGGTCGGGCGGGCGCGCTCGGTCTTCAACTCCGTCAAACGCGACGTGGAGCGGGAGGCGCGGCTGGACGAACTGCGCAAGGCCGAACGGGATTTCCGCAAGGACCTGGACCTGGGGCTCGACGAGGATGTCACCAAGGGCGAACGGACCAGCGCCCCCATCGGTGCATCCAAGAAGAAGACGGGCAAGGGCGCATCCGGCAGTGGCAAGGGGCGCCCCTCCATCGCCGATGTTGACGCACCGGCCGGCGACGGCGAAGCCGGTGGCGACGACCGGGTGACTCACGGCGAAACGGCGAAGGGCGAACGAGACAGCGATGGCAATACCTGAGTTCGACGAGGATCGGCCGTTTCTGAGCCACCTGCTCGAGCTGCGCTCGCGCCTGATGCGCGCGCTCGGGGCAACGCTGGTGGCGTTTCTCGCCATCTACCCGTTCTATGATCATCTGTTCACGTTCGTGGCCTCGCCCCTGCGGCGTGTACTGCCGGACGGCGAGCTGCTGGCCATTCAGGTCGCCTCGCCTTTTCTGATCCCGATGAAGCTGTCGCTGGTGGCGGCGCTGTTCGTCACCATCCCGTATCTGCTCTACCAGCTGTGGGCCTTCATCGCTCCGGGGCTCTACAAGCACGAGAAGACCCTGGTCTGGCCGCTGCTGATCTCCAGCACGCTGCTGTTCTACCTCGGGGCCTTGTTCGCGTATTTTGTGGTGCTGCCGCTGGTGTTCCCCTTCTTCGCCGGCGTCGCGCCACTGGGCGTCAGCTACCAGCCGGACATCAGCGAATACCTCAGTTTCGTACTCACCATGCTGGTGGTCTTCGGCCTCGCCTTCGAGGTCCCCATCGCGACGCTGCTGATGATCCGCACCGGCGCCACCACGCGCGCAAACCTGGCGGCGAAGCGCCCCTACGTGATCGTGGCGGCGTTCGCTTGCGGCATGCTGCTGACTCCGCCGGACATCATCTCCCAGGTGATGCTGGCCATCCCGGTATGGCTGCTGTTCGAGCTGGGGCTGTGGCTGTCCCGCTGGTATGGGACCAGCGGCGAGAATGAGGCTGACGATACCGAGCCGCAGGACTGACGCGCAATGCGGTCATCCCGAGTACCCGTGCTTTCTGATGATATTCTCGGCCGGTTTTGTGCCATTACCCGCAAAAAACGCTCCCGAGCGGTTGCCTCGGTGTCAGTCCGCGCGTTATTTTATGCCAACGGATTCGCCGGAATCGTGAAAATTTACTAAGTAGTAAGTTTTCCGATTCCGGAGGAACTTGAGCGCGGGCTTCGCTGCTCCGCCATGCGAACACCCTCTCGGGAGGTGGCTGGTTATCATGGGGAACACCCCATCAATGTGGATGCTACGCGACGGTTCGGCGCCCTGGCGCAGGGCGTCCCCCTCTTTTCCGGCATCCCCCGGTCGCCCGCAACAGTCAGTGGATGCCGCCCACGGCAACCGCCCGCTTCCCGGTCTCAGCCCCTCCCGATTCAACCCCGATCATCCGGTTCACCCAAGCGTCATGACGACGAAGGTGGTATGACATGTCAGGCTCCTTTCAGCAGTTGCAGCGCAGTTCGTATCTTGCCGGCGGCAACGCCTCGTTCATCGAAGACCTCTACGAGCAATATCTTCGTGATGCCTCGCTGGTACCCCAGGAGTGGCGGACCTACTTCAAGGGTCTCGAAGACGCCGAACCCCGGCAGGCCCGCGAGGTCCCCCACAGCCAGGTGCGCGAGGAGTTCGTCCGCCGCGCCCGGCGTAACGGCGGTGCGACAGCCGGCAGCGGCGGCCCGGCCATGTCGCCGGACGCCGCGGAAAAACAGGCGGCCGTGCTTCGTCTGATCAACGCATGGCGCGTGCGCGGCCACCAGGCGGCCAATCTGGACCCGCTGGACCTACGCGACGCCTCGCCCATTCCGGACCTCGATCCCGCTTTCCACAATCTGACGGAAACGGACATGGACGCCGAGTTCAACACGGGCTCCCTGTTCACGGCCGACCGCATGAAGCTTCGCGACATCATCGCGTTCCTCAAGAACACGTATGGCCAGACCGTTGGCTCCGAGTTCATGCACATCACGGACACCCGCGAGAAGCGCTGGATCCAGGAGCGCATCGAGCGTGTCCAGGGACGCCCGGAACTCGACGGCGACCAGCGCCGCACCACGCTGGAGCGCCTGTCGGCGGCCGAGGGCATCGAGAAGTACCTGCACTCCAAGTACGTGGGGCAGAAGCGCTTCTCGCTGGAAGGCAGCGAGGCGCTCATCCCGCTGCTGGACGAGCTGATCCAGCGCAGTGGCGCCCAGGGCGTGAAAGAGATGGTCATGGGCATGGCCCACCGCGGTCGCCTGAACGTGCTCATCAATATCCTCGGCAAATCACCGGCGGACCTGTTCCAGGAGTTCGAAGGCAACTTCAACCTGGAGAACGCCGGTTCCGGGGACGTGAAGTACCACCTGGGCTACTCCTCCGACATCCAGACCCCGGGCGGCGCCCTGCACCTGGCCATGGCCTTCAACCCCTCGCACCTGGAGATCGTCGATCCGGTCGTGGTGGGCTCCGCGCGCGCGCGCATGCAGCGCCGGCACGACCGCTGGGGCGAGGAAGTGCTGCCGGTGCTCATCCACGGCGACGCCGCCTTCGCCGGCCAGGGCGTGGTGATGGAGACCTTTCAGCTCTCCCAGGCCCGCGGCTTCTACACCGGAGGCACGGTGCACGTCATCGTCAACAACCAAATCGGCTTCACCACCTCCAACCCGCTGGACTCGCGCTCCACACTGTACTGCACTGAGGTCGCCAAGATGGTGCAGGCGCCAATCCTGCATGTGAACGGCGATGACCCGGAGGCGGTGCTGTTCGTCACGCAGTTGGCGCTGGATTTCCGCCAGCGGTTCAAGAAGGACGTGGTCATCGACGTGATCTGCTACCGCCGCCACGGCCACAACGAAGCGGACGAGCCGGCGGCCACGCAGCCGATGATGTACGGCAAGATCAAGAAACGCCCGCCGGTGCGCAAGCTGTACGCCCAACGGCTGCACGAGGCGGGACTGATCGCCGGCGAGGATGCGGACACCATCGCCCGCGAGTACCGTGACGCGCTGGACAACGAGGAAGTAGTCGCGCCGCACATTCTCACCGGTGTGCGCAATGACTACGCGGTGGACTGGGACACCTACTTCCAGGGCAACTGGGATGACCCGGTGGACACCAATCTGTCGCCGCAGGTGCTGCGGGAGCTGAACGAGACGCTGCAGCAGCTGCCGGATCGCTTCGAGCTGAACCCACGGGTCAGTGGCATCATGGAAAGCCGCCGCAAGATGGGCGCCGGGGCGCTGGCCATGGACTGGGGTTTCGCCGAAACCATGGCCTACGCCGGGCTGCTGCGCGAGGGGCACAAGGTCCGCCTGACCGGCCAGGACAGCGGACGCGGCACCTTCTCCCACCGCCACGCCGTCCTGCACAACGCCAACGACGGCAGCACCTACGTGCCGCTGAAGAACGTCACCACCGAGCCGGAGGACTTCGTGGTCATCGACTCGCTGCTCTCGGAAGAGGCGGTGCTTGGCTTCGAATACGGCTACGCCACCAACGACCCCCGCACCATGGTGATCTGGGAGGCCCAGTTCGGGGACTTCGTCAACGGCGCCCAGGTGGTGATCGACCAGTTCATCACATCCGGGGAGACCAAGTGGGGCCGGCTGTCCGGACTCACCATGTACCTGCCGCACGGGTACGAGGGTCAGGGGCCGGAGCACTCCTCGGCCCGGCTCGAGCGCTTCCTCCAGCTGTGCGCGGACAACAACATCCAGGTGTGCGTGCCGACAACTCCGGCGCAGTTCTTCCACATGATCCGCCGCCAGCAGCTGCGCCGCTACCGCAAGCCGCTCATCGTCATGACCCCCAAGAGCCTGCTGCGGCACAAGCTCTCCACTTCCGCGCTGGAGAACCTCACCGAAGGGCACTGGCACAACGTCATCGACGAGATCGATGACATCAAGGTCAAGGACGTGCGAAAGGTGATCATCTGCAGCGGCAAGGTTTACTACGACCTGCTCACCGAGCGCCGCAACCGCGACATAAAGGACACCGTCATCGTGCGCGTCGAGCAGCTCTACCCGTTCCCGGAGAACGACCTCTCCGCACTGCTGCGGCGCCGCTACGGCAAGGCGAAGACCGTGGTTTGGTGCCAGGAAGAGCCGAAGAATCAGGGGGCCTGGTACTCAAGTCAGCACCATTTCCGCCGCTGCATGAAGGAGACCCAGCAGCTTCACTACGCCGGCCGGGACGCATCCGCATCGCCGGCAGTGGGCTACCCGAAGGTCCACCATGAGCAGCAGCGCAAACTGGTCGAGGATGCCCTGACCATCTAATCTCGTGGCCAGGGCCACGATCCGACATCAACGCCGGGCCTGTTGGCGGGCCCGGCTTCGCACGATCCGGACCATACCGGAGCCAATAACAAGCGAGGCACTGGATGAGCATCGAAATCAAGGTACCGCCGCTACCGGAATCCGTCTCCGAGGCCACGGTCGTCACCTGGCACAAGCAGCCGGGCGACGCCGTGGGCCGGGACGAGAATCTCGTCGACATCGAGACCGACAAGGTCGTTCTGGAGGTACCAGCGCCCGCAGACGGCGTTCTCGGAGAGATCAAGGCGGGCGAGGGTGACACGGTCACCGCCGATCAGGTCATCGGTACGCTGGACGAAAAGGCCGCCGCAGGTGGGGAAGACAAACCTGCTGCCTCGACCGGTGGCGACCAGAAAGAGCCGGCGGAAGCCGAGTCCGCCAAGTCACAGGGAGGCCGTAGTCAGGCGGCCGAAGACGCGGAGCTGAGCCCCGCCGTTCGCCGCCTGGTGGACGAGCACCAGCTCGACCCCCACGCCATTGAGGCCACCGGCCCGGGCGGGCGAATCACCAAGGAAGACGTGCTCAGGCACATGGAAGGCAGCGACGGCGACGGCGGTCCCACGCCAGAGCCGTCCCAGCCGCCGACTCCGCCGGCGCGCGACCGGTCCCGGGAAGCCAAGGAGGCCCAGCCGGAACCCGCCCTGAGCGGTGCACCCGCCGCGGGCGACCGCACCGAGCGCCGCGTGCCCATGACGCGCCTGCGCCAGCGCATCGCGGAGCGGCTGGTCGAGGCCCAGCAAACCGCCGCCATGCTGACCACCTTCAACGAGGTCAACATGAAGCCCGTGATGGACCTGCGCGCCAAGTACAAGGAGCAGTTCGAGAAGACCCACGGCATCAAGCTCGGGTTCATGAGCTTCTTCGTGAAGGCGGCCTGTGAAGCGCTGAAACGCTACCCGGCGGTGAATGCCTCCATCGATGGCAGCGACATCATCTACCATGGCTACCAGGACATCGGCATCGCCGTGAGCACCGACCGCGGCCTGGTCGTCCCGGTGCTGCGGAACGCCGAACACCAGGGCTTCGCGGAGATCGAGTCCAACATCATCGACTTCGGCAAGCGCGCCCGCGACGGCAAGCTGTCCATGGACGAGCTCACCGGTGGCACCTTCTCCATCACCAACGGCGGCATCTTCGGATCGCTGTTGTCGACGCCGATCCTGAACCCGCCACAGAGCGGCATCCTGGGCATGCACAAGACCCAGGAGCGACCGGTCGTGGAGAACGGCGAGATCGTCATCCGGCCGATGATGTACCTGGCGCTGTCGTACGATCACCGCATCATCGATGGCAAGGAGGCGGTGAGCTTCCTGGTGGCACTCAAGGAAATCATCGAGGACCCGGCCCGCCTCCTGCTGGAGGTCTGAGCCGTCCGGTCGCCCGGGCCTCGGGGGCCGGGCTCCCAGTCATTATCAGGAGTCATCCATGTCCAAGCATTACGATGTCATCGTCATCGGCGGCGGCCCCGCCGGCTACGTAGGCGCCATACGCGCCGCGCAGCTCGGCCTCAACACGGCCGTCGTGGACAACTTCATCTACAAGGATGGTGAGCCCTCCCTCGGCGGCACCTGCCTGAACGTGGGCTGCATCCCCTCCAAGGCACTGCTGGATTCCTCCGAGCAGTACCACAAGGTCACGCACACCCTGTCCGCCCACGGCATCAAGGCCAAGGACGTGGAGCTGGACGTCAAGGAGATGATCAAGCGCAAGGACAAGGTGGTGAAGGACCTCACCGGCGGCATTGCGCAGCTGTTCAAGGCCAACAAGATCGACTGGCTCAAGGGAAACGGTAAGCTGCTGGACAACAAGCAGGTCCAGGTCACCGGCCACAAGGGCGAGCAGGAGACCTACCAGGCGGACAACGTCATCCTGGCGCCGGGCTCCCGCCCCATCGACATCGAGGCGGCACCGCTGGACGGCGACCGGATCGTCAACTCCGACGGCGCCCTGGACTTCGACGATGTGCCGAAGCGGCTGGGCATCATCGGGGCCGGCGTCATCGGTCTCGAAATGGGCAGCGTCTGGAGCCGCCTGGGGTCCAAGGTGGTGCTGCTGGAAGCGCAGGACCAGTTCCTGCCCACGGTGGACCAGCGCGTGGCCAAGAGCGCCCAGGCCGAGTTCAAGAAGCAGGGCCTGGACATCCGCTTCGGCGCGCGCGTGACCAACGCCAAGACGGCGAAGAACGTCACGGTTCACTACGAGGACAAGGACGGCAAGCAGAGCCTCCAAGTCGATAAGCTCATCGTCTGCGTCGGCCGGCGCCCCAATACCGGCGACCTCTTCTCCGAGGACGCCAATCTGCTACTGGACGAGCGCGGCTTCGTCAACGTCAACGAGCAGTGCGAGACCAACCTGCCGGGCGTCTATGCCATCGGCGACGTGGTGCGCGGCCCGATGCTGGCGCACAAGGGCTCGGAAGAGGGCGTGATGGTCGCGGAGCTCATTGCCGGCGGCAACGGCCATGTGAACTACGACACCATCCCCTGGGTCATCTACACGCACCCCGAGATCGCCTGGGTGGGTCGCACGGAGCAGTCGCTGAAGTCGGCCGGCATCCCGTTCAAGAGCGGCACGTTCAACTTCGGCGCCACCGGCCGTGCCCGCGCCATGGAAGAGACGGCCGGCATGGTCAAGATCATTGCCCATGCGGAGACCGACCGCGTGCTCGGCGTGCACATCGTCGGCCCGCAGGCCTCGGAACTCATCGCCGAGGCGGTTGTGGCCATGGAGTTCCACGCCAGCTCGGAAGATCTTGCGCGCACCATCCACGCGCACCCGACTCTGTCCGAGGCGGTGCATGAGGCAGCGCTGTCGGTGTCCAAGCGGGCCATTCACAAGGCCAACTGACGGGGCGGGCCCGGCGCCCCTCCCAGCGGGCGCCGGGCAGTTCCAATCCAACAAGCGGGCCAGTATTGAAATAAAAAAGGGTATATGGGCCGGCTCCACGGCCTGTCCCTGATTGAAAACGCACCTTTTCTGCGTTTTTGTGTACTAACATTATGAATTGAAAGCGTTTTGGGAACCGCTCTTTCGCTGAGTTAGACTAGGCCTCCGCATCGGATCAGGGGGTTATCATGAGTTCCTTCAAGGCTTTGCGCATTCACGAAGCAGACAAGGGCGTTGATTCCCGCGTCGAGGACATCACGCTCGATGACCTTGCCGAAGGTGCGGTGGAGATCCGCAACGCCTGGTCCGGTATCAACTTCAAGGACGCCCTGGCCGTTACCGGCAAGGGCAAGATCGCCCGGAAGTTCCCCCTGGTCGCCGGAATCGACCTCTCCGGCACGGTCGAGGCGTCCGAAGACCCGCGCTTCAAACCCGGCCAGAAGGTGCTGGTCACCGGCTGGGGCATGGGCGAGACCCACGACGGTGGCTACGCCGAGCGCGCCCGGGTCCGGGGCGACTGGGTCGTCCCGCTCCCCGACGAGTTGGACCTGCGCCAGGCCATGGTGATCGGCACCGCCGGCTTCACGGCAGCCATGGCGCTGGTGCGCATGGAACAGAACGGCCAGCGCCCGGAGCAGGGGCCGGTGGTCATCACCGGCGCCAGCGGCGGCGTTGGCAGCTTTGCGACGCGCCTGTTCAGCCGCGCCGGCTACGACGTCACGGCCATGACCGGCAAGCCCGAGGCCGCCGACTACCTGCGCAGCCTCGGCGCCACGGCCATTCTTGACCCGACACAGGTCGACTACGGCAAACGCCCCCTGGAAAAGGCGGAATGGGCCGGCGCCGTGGACGCACTGGGCGGCGAGACGCTCACCTGGCTCACCCGCACGGTGAAGCCCTTTGGCAACATTGCGGCAATCGGTCTGGCCCAGGGCATTGAGCTCAACACCACGGTCATGCCGTTCATCCTGCGGGGCGCGAGCCTGCTCGGGATCGATTCCGTCTACTGCCCCGCGACCCTGCGCCTGAAGATCTGGGAACGGGCCGCCCAACTGCTCAAGGCCGACGACTTCCAGGCCATCGGCCAACGCGAACTGACCCTGAACGACGTGCCCCAGGCCTGCGCCGACCTCATGGACCGCAAGGTCCACGGACGCATGCTGGTGCGCCTTAGCGGAGAACAATGACATGAGCCAGACCCTTACCCCCGGCGCGCGCTTCCGCGCCGCCCTGGAAGCCGAACGCCCGCTGCAGGTTGCGGGCACCATCAACGCCTACTCGGCCCTGCTGGCAGAGCGCGCCGGCTTCAAGGCCATCTACCTGTCCGGCGGCGGCGTGGCCAACGCCTCCTATGGTCTGCCGGACCTGGGCATCACCCAGCTGGCGGACGTGGTGGAAGACGCGAGCCGCATCACCTCCATTACCGATGTGCCACTGCTCGTGGACGTGGACACCGGCTGGGGCAGCGCTTTCAACATCGCCCGCACCGTGCGCGAGATGGAGCGTGCGGGCGTCGCCGCCATCCACCTGGAAGATCAGGTGGCGGCCAAACGCTGCGGTCACCGGCCCAACAAGGAACTGGTCTCCCGTGACGAAATGGTCGACCGGGTGAAGGCGGGCGTGGATGCGCGCCAGGACGATCAGTTCGTGTTCATGGCGCGCACCGACGCTTACGCGTCCGAGGGCATGGAGGCCGCCCTGGACCGTGCCAACGCCTATGTCGACGCCGGTGCGGACATGATCTTCGCCGAGGCCCTGCACACGCTGGAAGAGTTCAAGGCCTTCGCCGACCGTGTACCGGTGCCGGTGCTCGCCAACATCACCGAGTTCGGCCAGACGCCGCTGTTCACCACCAGTGAGCTGCGGGATGCCGGTGCGCAGCTGGTGCTGTACCCGCTGTCTGCGTTCCGCGCCATGAGCCGCGCGGCGGAGCAGGTCTACTCCAGCATCCGTGAGAACGGCACCCAGGCTGAAGTGGTGGACACCATGCAGACGCGAGCAGAGCTCTACGACGTGCTCGGCTATCACGAGTACGAACAGAAGCTGGACTCACTATTCAAGAAAGACCAGTAAATGCGGCGATCCCCAACTGACGGGGCCTGACTGACCGCAAACGAGAGAGAGGCAAAGCATGACGGAGAAGAAAATTGGCGGGGCCGGCCTGCGTGGCCAGTCCGCAGGTGCCACGGCGCTGTGCACCGTGGGCCAGAAGGGAACGGGCCTGACCTATCGCGGCTACGATGTGCGCGACCTGGCGGACAACACCAGCTTCGAGGAGGTGGCCTACCTGATCCTGTACGGGGAGCTGCCCACCCGCAGCCAGCTGGACGCCTACATCCAGCGCCTCAAGGGCCTGCGCGACCTGCCCCAGCCGCTGCGTGAAGTGCTGGAGCGCATCCCGAAGGACGCCCATCCCATGGACGTCATGCGCACCGGCGCCTCCATGCTGGGTAACCTGGAGACGGAGACCGACTTCTCCCAACAGCAGGACGTGGCCGACCGCCTGCTCGCGGTGTTCCCGTCCATCATCAACTACTGGTATCGCTACTCCCACGACGGCGTGCGCATCGACCCGAACACCGATGACGATTCCATCGGCGGGCACTTCCTGAACCTGCTACACGGCAAGGCCCCGAGCAAGCTTCACTCCGACGTGATGAACGTCTCGCTGATCCTCTACGCCGAGCATGAGTTCAACGCCTCCACGTTCACAGCCCGGGTGTGCGCCTCGACCCTGTCGGACATGCACTCCTGCATCACCGGCGCCATCGGCTCCCTGCGCGGGCCGCTGCACGGCGGCGCCAACGAGGCGGCCATGGCCATGATCGAGCAGTGGTCCTCGCCAGAGGAGGCCAAGCGCGAGCTCAAGGCCATGCTGGACCGCAAGGATAAGGTCATGGGCTTCGGCCATGCCATCTACCGCGAGTCCGACCCGCGCAACGCGGTGATCAAGGGCTGGTCGAAGAAACTCGCCGACGACGTGGGCGACACCACCCTCTACCCGGTGAGCGAGGCGGTGGAACAGCTCATGTGGGACGAGAAGAAGCTGTTCGCCAACGCCGACTTCTTCCACGCCTCGGCATACCACTTCATGGGCATCCCCACGAAGCTGTTCACGCCGATCTTCGTGATGTCGCGGCTCACCGGCTGGGCGGCGCACGTGATGGAGCAGCGGGAGAACAACCGCATCATCCGGCCCAGTGCCGACTACGTGGGCCCCGAGCTGCGCGAGGTCACCCCCATCGACCAGCGCGGCTGAGACCGCCCGTGAATCCCCCCGGGCGTCCGACCTCAGGGCGCCCGGGCTGTCGCAGCATCCTGTCGCGGCGGAGCCCCTGCCGCGCTGCCAATCCGAGACGGATACCGCCATGCCTGACGTGACCAATACCGACTACCGCAAGCCCCTGCCGGGCACCGATCTGGACTACTTCGACGCGCGCGCGGCCGTGGACGCCATCAAGCCCGGCGCCTGGGCGGGGCTGCCCTACACCTCCCGCGTTTTCGCCGAGAACCTGGTACGGCGCTGTGACCCATCCAGACTCACGGACAGTCTCAAGCAGCTCATCGAGCGCCGGCGTGACCTGGACTTCCCCTGGTACCCGGCACGGGTGGTGTGTCACGACATTCTCGGCCAGACGGCGCTGGTGGACCTGGCCGGCCTGCGCGACGCCATCGCCGAGAAGGGCGGCGACCCAGCCAAAGTCAACCCGGTGGTGCCGACACAGTTGATTGTCGACCACTCCCTGGCCGTGGAGCACGCCGGCTTCGAGAAGGACGCCTTCGAGAAGAACCGCGCCATCGAAGAGCGGCGCAATGAGGACCGCTTCCACTTCATCGACTGGACCAAGAAGGCCTTCGACAACGTCGACGTGATCCCGCCGGGCAACGGCATCATGCACCAGATCAACCTGGAGAAGATCTCTCCGGTGATCCAGGCGGGCGACGGCGTGGCCTACCCCGATACCTGCGTGGGCACGGACAGCCACACCCCGCATGTGGACGCCCTGGGCGTCATCGCCATCGGCGTCGGCGGCCTGGAGGCGGAGAACGTCATGCTCGGCCGCGCCTCCTACATGCGCCTGCCGGACATCGTCGGCGTGGAGCTCACCGGCAAGCCACAGCCGGGTGTCACCGCCACCGACATCGTGCTGGCGATCACCGAGTTCCTGCGCAAGGAGCGGGTGGTGTCGTCGTACCTGGAATTCTATGGTGAGGGCGCCAAGGCGCTGACCGTGGGCGACCGGGCCACCATCTCCAACATGACTCCGGAGTTCGGCGCCACCGCGGCCATGTTCTACATCGACCAGCAGACCCTGGACTACCTCACCCTCACCGGCCGCGAGCCGGAGCAGGTGAAGCTGGTGGAGAACTACGCCAAGACCGTGGGTCTGTGGGCGGACGATCTCGAGACCGCCGAGTACGAGCGCGTGCTGCGCTTCGACCTCTCCTCGGTGGTGCGCAACGTCGCCGGACCCTCCAACCCGCACAAGCGCGTGTCCACCACGGATCTCGCCAAGGCGGGCATCGCCGGCGAGGTGGAAGAGCGCGATGACGGCCTGATGCCCGACGGTGCAGTGATCATCGCCGCGATCACCAGCTGCACCAACACCAGCAACCCGCGCAACGTCATCGCTGCCGGGCTGCTGGCGAAGAAGGCCAACGAGCTCGGCCTGCAGCGCAAGCCCTGGGTGAAGACCTCGTTGGCGCCCGGCTCCAAGGCGGTGCAGCTCTACCTGGAAGAGGCCAACCTGCTGTCGCATCTGGAAGATCTGGGCTTCGGCATCGTCGCCTTCGCCTGCACCACCTGCAACGGCATGAGCGGCGCCCTGGACCCGAAGATCCAGCAGGAGATCATCGACCGCGACCTCTACTCCGTGGCGGTGCTCTCCGGCAACCGCAACTTCGACGGCCGCATCCACCCGCACGCCAAGCAGGCCTTCCTGGCCTCGCCGCCCATGGTGGTGGCCTACGCCATCGCCGGCACTGTGCGCTTCGACATCGAGAAGGACGTGCTCGGCCATGATGCCGACGGCAACCCGGTCACCCTCAAGGACCTATGGCCCAGCGAGGACGAGATCGACGCCATGGTGCGTGACTCCGTGAAACCGGAGCACTTCCGCAACGTCTACTTCCCCATGTTCAAAAAGTCCACGGACGCGAAAGTGCAGGTGAGCCCGCTGTACGAGTGGCGGCCGCAGAGCACCTATATCCGCCGCCCGCCGTACTGGGAAGGGGCACTGGCGCACAAGCCGACCCTCCAGGGCATGCGGCCGCTGGCCGTGCTCGGCGACAACATCACCACCGACCACCTCTCGCCCTCCAACGCCATCATGGCCGACAGCGCCGCCGGCGAGTACCTGGCGAAAATGGGCCTGCCGGAGGAGGACTTCAACTCCTACGCCACTCACAGGGGCGATCACCTCACCGCCCAGCGCGCGACGCTGGCCAACCCCAAGCTGATCAACGAGATGGCGGTGGACGCCAACGGCGAGGTAAAGCAGGGCTCGCTCACCCGGCTGGAGCCGGACGGCAAAGTCATGCGCATGTGGGACGCCATCGAGACCTACATGGAGCGCAAGCAGCCGCTGATCATCATCGCCGGCGCCGATTACGGCCAGGGCTCGTCCCGGGACTGGGCCGCAAAGGGCGTGCGGCTGGCCGGCGTGGAGGCCATCGCCGCCGAGGGCTTCGAGCGCATCCACCGCACCAACCTGGTGGGCATGGGCGTGATGCCGCTGCAGTTCCAGGAGGGCACCACCCGCAAGACCCTGGGCCTGGACGGCACCGAGGTCTATGACGTGGAAGGCGAACTGGCCCCGGGCGAGACGCTGACTCTGGTGGTGACCCGCGCCAACGGCGAGCGCATGGACGTGCCGGTAACCTGCCGGCTGGATACCGCCGAGGAGGTCTCCATCTACGAGGCCGGCGGCATCCTGCAGCGCTTCGCCAAGGACTTCCTGGAGGCGGACCCGGACGCCACTGCTCTGGAGCAGTGAGCGCGAGCCTCCGACCCTGAACCACCCGCGTCGCTCCCGCAGCGGCGCGGGCCTCACTACGACGGAACCCGAGTCATGGCCCATCAACCCCAGATCCGCATCCCCGCCACCTACATGCGCGGCGGCACCAGCAAGGGCGTGTTCTTCCGCCTGCAGGACCTGCCGGAGGCCGCGCAGGTGCCCGGCGCCGCCCGGGACAACCTGCTGCTGCGGGTGATCGGCAGCCCCGACCCCTACGGCAAGCACACCGATGGCATGGGCGGCGCCACGTCGAGCACCAGCAAGACGGTCATCCTCGCCGCCAGCGACAGCCCGGACCACGACGTGGACTACCTGTTCGGCCAGGTCTCCATCGACAAGCCGTTCGTGGACTGGAGCGGCAACTGCGGCAACCTCTCCGCCGCCGTGGGGCCGTTCGCCATCGCCAACGGCCTGGTGGACCCGGCCCGCAT
>SLBZ01000093.1 GCA_007126095.1 Aquisalimonas sp. | reverse complement strand
TGACATCGTCCAACACCACCGCCGGCGGTGCTGCCAGCGGAACCGGCGTGGGGCCGCGGGACATCGACTATGTCCTGGGTATCACCAAGGCCTATACCACACGGGTCGGTGCCGGCCCGTTTCCCACGGAGCTCGATTGCGACGTGGGGCGCCACCTGGCGGAGAAGGGCAACGAGTTCGGGTCCACCACCGGGCGTGCGCGCCGGTGCGGTTGGTTCGACGCGGCAGCGCTGCGGCGTTCGGCGCAGGTGAACAGCATCTCCGGGCTCTGTATCACCAAACTGGACGTGCTCGATGGTCTCGAGACGGTTCGCATCTGTGTTGGTTATCAGTGCGGTGGCCAATGGCAGGATGTGCCGCCGCTTGGTGCGGAAGCCATGGCGGACTGCGAGCCGGAGTATATCGAGCTGCCGGGGTGGAGTGGTTCCACCGCCGGCCTGACGTCTCTCGACGCACTGCCCGATAACGCCCGCGCCTACCTCGACAAGCTCGCCGAACTCGTCGGCGTGCCGGTGGACATTATCTCCACCGGCCCGGATCGCAACGAGACGATCATGCTGCGCCATCCCTACGACGAGGATGTGGTCTGAGCCGGTAGTCCTCCCGTGATGGGCGTGCGACGCGCCGGCCGCTCCGGTCAGCAGCGTGCGGAGACAACAAAGGCGGCCTTTTGGCCGCCTTTGCAGAAGTCACGGCAACTGTTCCGTGACGTTCTAGTAGTCAGCTGGTGTCAGAAAAGGAATTTAGCTCCGACACTTAGAGCGGACAAATCGTATCCGGACTCATCCAGGTACTGCACGTATTCTGCGTTTAACCCGACCTCAGCTGAGGGGTAGAACTCGAAGCCAACACCGTAGCTCAGGCCTGTATCTGTGTCCGAGTCGGAGAAGCCACCGGCGGAGAAGGTGGCCTTCGCGTTTGTGATGCCGACAAGGCCGTACGCCGCGGCGATGTCTCCGAGAGGGAGGTAGCCAACCGCGTAGGCGCCGAAGAGCCTGTCTAGCTCGACATCAACGTCAACGGTCTCGGTTCCCACGGTCACCGGGACCGAGTCGTCGGCCAGCCCGATGCCAAGCCGGCCTTCCACGGCAAAGTACTCGGTTGCATGGTATCCCAGGCGGCCGATGAGAGCGGTCGGCTCTGCATCGTTGGATACGCCGTCCTCATCGTAAGTTAGCTGGGTAAACATACCACCGGCGTACCCGACACCCTCCGAGGCTTGGTGTGAAGTTGCTGGAAAGGTAACGGCGAGCAGGGAACTGGCAATGATTGCGTTAAGGCCAAAGCGGTAAGACATGGGTGCCCCCGTTGTTGTTTAGTTTTCTTGTGGCAAACAAACCGTTCGTTCGGCGAGGCGCAATGCTACCACACCCCCCGAATCCATTTGCAGGCACTGTTCTTCAAGATCGGTGCAGAGCGGACGACATCCTAAGCCCACACGAAACCTTCCGCGGACTGGTTGTTTGTACCGGTTCGCTGTTCCTGTCGAGGAAAGCGAAGGGTGCACCCTGATCAGCCTTCCGCCTGAACGCTAACCGGCAGTGCCGAGGTTGGTTGGGTTGATGTCGGATTTACCAGGCTTAGGAGCCAGGGGGCACAGTGGCCGAAGATCGGCGCTCGACTAAGCAGGAAGGCACTGACTACTTGAAGGCCATCGCTAAGGGGCGAGAAGACAGGTGGGCCTGGTATTCCATGGGCCTACCTGTCGCCGCACTGCTCGTGGTTCTCTAGCAGGAATTGCCGGCACAAGACCATGCGCTAGTCACTGTCGTCCATTTAACGGGCGTTGTGCTCCTGCTGGTTTCGGCGCTAGCAGGGGGCGTTGCGCAGTGGTGCGCGAAACGACTCCCGAGAGTGGCTTCGGTATTCCAGCAGGGCGAGTACACCCTCTCCCACGGTTCAATCCGGGGTGCAGTCAGCGAGAGGGCAGAGGACGAGCGTCTGGTGGCTGGGCGACTCTTGAGCCGACTGCGCTGGCTTGAGAAACCGGCTCGCATCGTCAATGTTGGGGCTTTGGTCCTTGCGCTCATGCTGCTGAGCGCTGAACATCTGCTTGGAAGCTTGAGCGACGGAGGGCGTGCTGACGCCTCGGGGGAGGCTCTGGGGCTGACTGCTGATTATGCTCATTCGGACGAGTACATCACGGGATCGGACTGTGACTAATAGCAAGTTGCGGATTTTCATTGTGGTATGCGTCGCTGCGGCGAGCGTCGCCGGATGTGAGACATTCTACATGGGGTCCGACGCCGCCCGGGAGGCACGAGAGGCGCGGGAGGCCCAAGAAGCCGAAGAACGGCGGGCTTTGCTGGAAGAGCTAGAAGAACGCTACCAGGAAGAGATGAGCGCGCTCCTAGAGTGTACTGATCGGGCGATCCCCCGGTTAGATGATCGGACTAGCCAGGCAGATTTGGTGGCAGAGGCCGTGATGCGGGAATGCCGCGAGGATGTGCAGAGGGTCGTCTCGACGCGGCTTGAAGCAGAGGATCCAGACTGGCGGGTGCGCAGTGACCTTGAACGGGCAGTCAGGTCTGGCCTTGAGGGGGCCGTGATAAACGCCGTTCTCCGTAGCCGAGTTGAGCACGATGCTGTACGAAGCGGAGATTAAAGGGGTACTCCCCGGTCTTGCATATGGTTGCGAGCGCGTTCTGGTGCTGGTAGGGCTCTTGGTGAGCCAACGGTTTAGCGATTACACACAAAAAAGGCGGCCAGTTGGCCGCCTTTTTTGTTTCTGTCTGGTGCCCAGGAGAGGACTTGAACCTCCACGGGGTTGCCCCCACTAGCACCTGAAGCTAGCGCGTCTACCATTTCCGCCACCTGGGCCTTTCGCCGGGAACCAACCCGGGTCAGGGCGCGTACTTTACCGAGGGGGTGTGGGCCTGTCAACGGCTTCAAGGGGGCTTTCGCGTTGCATGGCTGTGGTGTTCGCGTATGCTCGTCCGGCATTGGCGCTGCGCGCCCTTGAGAACACGTGATCCGCCCTGAAATGGCGGATAGCCCGGCACAGAAGCGGGGCAAACAGATGAAAACTGGAGTCAAGCAGACGTTATGACACGGAAACGAAAGCAGGCTGACGCCGGAGCCGATCCCTACCGGGAGCGTGAGGCGCAGAAATATGACAATCCGGTGCCTAGCCGTGAACACCTGATGACATTCATTGCCGATCAGGCGCGTCCCCTCACGCGCGACGAACTGGCCCAGGCGCTCGGGCTGAGTGACCCGGATTCCCTGGAAGGGCTGCGCCGCCGGCTGATCGCCATGGAACGTGACGGTCAGGTGGTGCGCAACCGCCGCCGGGGCTACGTGCTGGTGGACAACGAAGAACTGGTGCGAGGCCGGGTGATCGGTCACCAGGACGGTTACGGCCAGCTCGCCCCGGACGTCGGCGGCGAGCGTATCTTCATCTCGCCCCGGGACATGCGCCTGGTCATGCACGGTGACCGGGCGGTGGTGCGGGTGACCGGCGTCAACCACGAGGGGCAGCCCTCGGGCATTCTCGTGGACGTCATTCAGCGCGCCAACAAAACGGTGGTCGGCCGCTTCTTCCAGGAGAGTGGCGTCGGTTTCGTGGTGCCCAGCAACAAGCGTATGCACCACGACATCATCGTGCCTTCGCAGGCTCAGAAGAACGCCGGCAACGGCGAACTGGTAGTGGTGCAGATCACCCAGCAACCCCAGGCGCGCCGCCAGCCCATCGGCGAGGTGATCCAGGTGCTCGGTGAGCATATCCGTCCCGGCACCGAGATCGAGACGGCGCAGCTGATCTACGGGATTCCCGTGGAGTGGCCGGAGGCCGTGACCAAGGAAGTGGAGCGCCTTCCGGATGAAGTGCCCGAGGCAGACAAGCAGGGCCGTAAGGACCTGCGGGAACTGCCGCTGATCACCATTGACGGGGCCGACGCCCGGGACTTCGACGATGCCGTCTATGCCGAGCCCAAACCGTCCGGCTGGCGGCTGGTGGTGGCCATTGCGGATGTCTCCCACTACGTGACGCCGGGCTCCGCGCTGGACAAGGAGGCCAGGCACCGCGGCAATTCCGTGTATTTTCCGCGCAATGTCGTGCCGATGCTGCCGGAGAAGCTCTCCAACGGGTTGTGTTCACTGAATCCGGATGTGGATCGGCTGTGCATGGTCTGTGACATGCTCATCACCACCAGCGGTGAGATCCGGCGGTCGACGTTCTATCGCGCGGTCATGCGCTCCCACGAGCGCATGATCTATGAAGACGTGGCCCGTATCCTTGTGGATCAGGACGAGGCGCTGCAGGCGAAGTACGCACCGATTCTGCCGCAGCTGGATCACCTCTACGGTGCGTATGAATCGCTGCGCAAGGCCCGCAACCGGCGCGGTGCGATCGACTTCGAGACCACCGAGACCCAGATCCTGTTCGACGACCATGGCTCCATCGAGGATATCCGGCCCACGGAGCGCACCGACGCCCACCGGCTGATCGAGGAGTGCATGCTGGCGGCCAACCAGGCCACGGCCCGCTACCTTCTCAAGCAGCGGCTGCCGACCCTGTTCCGCAACCACGACGGCCCGGACGAGGACCGCCTCGACAACCTCAACCGGTTCCTGGCCGAGACCGGGCTGGTGATGGGGGGTGGTGACGATCCGCAGCCGGCCGACTATGCGAAGCTGCTGCGCAGCGTGCAGCACCGCTCGGACCGTCACCTGATCCAGACGGTGATGCTCCGCTCGCTCAAGCAGGCGGTCTACCACCCGGTGAACAGCGGCCACTTCGGCCTGGCCATGGAAGAGTACGCGCACTTCACGTCGCCCATCCGGCGTTACCCCGACCTGCTGGTTCATCGTGGCATCGGGCACGTCATCGATGGCGGAAAGGGGCAGACCTTCCCGGTGGGGCAGGACGAGCTGCTCGGGCTCGGGGAGCAGTGTTCCATGACCGAGCGCCGTGCCGACGAGGCGACCCGGGATGCTGAGTCCATCCTCAAGTGCCAGTACATCCGCGACAAGGTGGGTCAGGAGTACGACGGCGTGGTGACCGGTGTGACGGGCTTCGGGCTGTTCGTGGAACTGGATGGCCTGTACGTGGATGGCCTGGTGCACGTCACCCAGCTCGAGAACGACTTCTTCCGCTTCGACCCCATCGGTCACCACCTGACCGGCGAACGCACGGGACGGGTCTACCGGCTCACGGACCGCGTGCGTGTGCGGATCGACAAGGTCGACCCCGACGAGCGCAAAGTGGATCTGGCCATGCTCGGCCCGCTGGACGCCAACGGCGAGCTCGCCGAGCCGGTGGCCGACAGCAGTCGGGGTGGCCGCAAACCGGGCAAGGGCGGTAAGGGTGGCCCTGGCAAGCGTGATGGCGGCAAAGGCCGCAGGCGTCGCAGCGGAGGCAAACAGCAGTGAAAGCCGGTGAGCTGATCCACGGCATGCATGCCGTGCGCTCGGCGCTGCGTTTCGACCCCACCGGCGTGGTCGAAGTCTGGGTGGAGCGGAACCGCAAGGATCAGCGCATGCGGCAGCTGCGCGACGAGCTCTCCCGTTCCGGTGCGCGCATCCAGGAGGTGCCGCGCCGTGAGCTCGACCGCCTCAGTGATGGTGCCTCGCACCAGGGCGTGGTGATCCGCTACCGTGGGCCGGAACCCCAGGGGCTGGATGCGCTCGAGGCGCGCCTGG
>SLBZ01000028.1 GCA_007126095.1 Aquisalimonas sp. | reverse complement strand
GAGCAGTGGCTGAAGCCGCTGGTGGCGGCCGGCGTCGATATCTTCCACGCCTCCACGCGCCGCTTCTGGGAGCCTGAGTTCGAGGGCTCCGATCTGAACCTTGCCGGCTGGGTGAAGAAGCTCACCGGTATGCCTACCATGTCCGTGGGCAGCGTCGGTCTCACCGAAGACTTCATCAGCGGCACCATGGCCAGCAAGCAGGAGCAGGTGGAGCAGTCGGGCATCGACGAGCTGGTGGGGCGGATGACCAACAACGAGTTCGATCTCATTGCCGTGGGGCGCGCTCTGCTGCAGGATCCGGAATGGCTGATCAAGGTTAAGGAAGGGCGCACCACCGAGGTGGAACCCTTTGCGCGGAAGTCACTGAAGGCCCTTTACTGAGCGGTTGTCAGGTCATGCCATGAAATCCGCGAGGCATGCCCGCCAAGGCGTGCGCCGGACACTCCGGCGCACTGCGCTGATGGCGCTCGTGGTGCTGTGCGGCGCCTGGATCAGTATGGCCGTGTACCACACGGTCAAACCCTTGCCGGAAGGCGTCAGCATGGCCATGCCAGAGCGGGTGGCGGGTGAGGCCCGGTTTCTCGCGGACGACACCTGGGTCGACCGCAACGGCGCGCGGCGAATGGATCACCGCACTTTCGATCGGGTACTGGAGCTGATCGATGGCGCTGAGCGGCTGGTGGTGTTGAACATGTTCCTGTTCAACGACTTCGCCGGTGACGTTGAGGGCGACGACATGCGCCCGTTATCCGACGAGGTCACCGCGGCTTTGGTGGCGAAGAAACGGGCGTATCCGTCCATGCCGGTGGTACTGATTACCGATCCCATGAACACCGTCTACGGCGGTGTCACCAACGACAATCTCCAGCGGCTTGAAGCAGCCGGCGTGGAGGTGGTGGTAGCCCGGCTGGAGGCGCTGCGGGATTCCAACCCGGTGTGGTCCGGCCTGTGGCGGATATGCTGCCAGTGGCTTGGTGATGCGCCCGGGAGTGGCTGGTTGCCGAACCCGGTAGGCGAGGAAGCGGTGCCGTTGCGCAGTCTGTTGAAGATGCTCAACTTCAAGGCGAATCATCGCAAGACCCTGATCGTCGACGCGCCAGATGGCTGGACCGGCCTGGTGACCTCCGCAAATCCCCACGATGCCTCGAGCGCCCACAGTAATTCGGGAGTGGAATTTCCCGGGCCGGCCGCGCTGGATCTGCTGGACACGGAGCGGGCGGTACTCCGGTTCTCGCAGGCGGAGATCGACCTGCCGGCGCGTGAAGAGCTGGCTGACATACCCGCGGGCGAGGGCTCGGCGCGCATCCAGGTGCTGACGGAGTCGGCCATTCTCGCTCGTGTGCTTTCGGTCCTGGACGGTGCGGAATCCGGTGACACACTGGACCTGGCCATGTTCTATCTCTCCCACCGCGACATTGTCGACGCGTTGCAGGCCGCACATCGGCGCGGCGTGGCCGTGCGCGTACTGCTGGATCCGAACATTGCCGCGTTCGGGCGCGAGAAGGACGGTGTACCGAATCAGCCCGTCGCAGCGGAGCTGGCGCAGGCCGGCGTGCCCGTGCGTTGGTGCACGACCACGGGCGAGCAGTGCCACAGCAAGTTTCTGCTCTACCGGGCGGCCGACGGTGGTGCGGAACTGATGGTCGGGTCCGCCAACTACACCCGTCGCAATCTCGATGACCTGAACCTGGAGACCAGCGTGCGCATTTGCGCCGACCCCGACGCGGCGGTCATGCGCGATGCCGTCGACTTCTTCGAGCGGCGCTGGCAGAACACCCCGGAACGCGTCTACAGCCTGCCTTTCGAGGAGCACGGCGATGCCGGCTGGCTACGCTACTGGCAGTACCGGTTGATGGAAGGCAGCGGCATGTCCACGTTCTGAACCGGTACGGCCGACTGCTTACGCTGTTTGCGGTAAGGTGTGCGCCCTGATACTGATCGGCGGCCAAGACAGGGCACACAACGGCAATGTCCGCATACAAAGTGAAAATCCTGCGGCTGGGCGTGTTCGTCCGGCGCCACCCCTATCTGTTTGCGTTGATCGGCTTCCTCTCGGGTGTCGGCAGCTTCGTCCTGGTGGATCGCCAGGAGGGCATGGCGAGCGCCATTGCGGCGCTAATGCTGGCGAGCTGGGTGCTGTTGCTGCTGGAGCGCCCCATCCGGTTGCTCGTGGGGCGCTGGATCGGCATGGAGGTGCCGGCGCCGGTGGTGCACTTCACCACGCAGCTGGTTCACCAGGAAAGCTTCTTCTTCGTCCTGCCCTTTTTCCTGATCACCACCACGTGGACCAGCACGCAGGCGCTGTTCACCGTCGCCATCGGTGCGGCGGCGGTGGTGTCCATCTGGGATCCCGTCTACCATGGCCGCCTGACGCGGCGGCGATGGCTCTATCTGGCCTACCACGCCACGGCCATCTTCGTGACGTTGCTGACGGCCCTGCCGATCATTTTCCATCTGAGCACGCCGCAGACCTACGCCACGGCGACCGTGCTTACGGTCATATTCGCGTTCCCCAGTCTCACCCAGGGGGTTCCGGCGCGGGGGCTGGCCGGCGTGGCGGGGCTTGTGGCACTGACGGTCGCGCTGGGTGCATCGGCCTGGTTCGGCCGGGCGATCGTGCCTCCGGCCACCTTCTGGCTGACGGACATGGCCATTACCGATGATCTGGACGAGGACATGCGCCGTGCCAACGGCATGAAGGAGGTGCCCTGCCCGGAAGCGCTCGATGGTGGCCGTGTCTATGCCTTCTCAGGCGTTCGCGCCCCGCGCGGCCTCAACGAGTCGGTCCACCACGAGTGGAGTCACAACGGCCGCCTCCACGACCGCGTGGACGTGGAGATCTTCGGTGGTCGGGAAGAGGGCTACCGAATCTGGACCTACAAGGAAAACTTCCCCGATGAGCCTAACGGCCACTGGCGGGTGCGGGTGCGCACCGAGTCGGGTCAGCTCATCGGTCAGGTCGACTTCGAGATCGACTGCTAAACCTTCAGTATGCCGCCGCACAGACGCCGTATAGCCTCATGCCCCAGTCTTACTCTCAGCTCAGGCCTTTTTCATTCGATTGCGGTGCCCTGAACTCCGGGCTTGAGCCGCCCCGAAGGTGTTGGGTTCAGTGGCCCTTGAAGTGGGAGTAGTGTGGCATGAAGAACTTGAAAACGGCGGTGGTTGTACTTGGTCTCGTTGGGTTGTTGCCGTTTGCGGCCCCGGCCCAGGAGTTCGGTCCAGCCGCGGGTGATCGGGAGTTCTCGATCTCCGGTACCGGGTCCAGTGACAAGAATATCGATAGCGGCAGTTTTGGTGCCACAGGCGATATTGGCTGGTATCTGCAGGATTATCTCATCGTGGGTGCCCGGCAAAGCGTCAATTACGCCAGCATTGAGGGCGAGAACGTCAAGGATGACTTCTGGAACGGGACCACCCGCGGCTACGTGAATTACCAGTTTGCGCCCACTGAGCGCATGCGGCCGTTCCTCGGCGGCAGCCTCGGCGTGATCTACGGCGATGGCGTCAAGGACAGCGGTTTCGCGGGGCTGGAACTCGGGGGCAAGTACTACGTACGCACCAAGACCTATCTCCTGGGTCGGGTGGAGTACCAGTGGTTCTTCAGCAGCTCCAGCGATGTTGACGACGCCTTCAAGGATGATGGGGCCTGGGCGTATACCCTGGGTATGGGTTACAACTTCTGACCTCATGTGTCAGACAACGGGGGCACAGCGTGCCCCCGTTGGCTCCTTACTGAACCGGATCAGTCGCGCTCGTACTCGGGCGCGTTCCGCAGCGTCTCTTCGTCCATGTCCACGTAGAACACGGACTCGTCGTCCTCCATGGTGTGCTGCAACTGATCCCAGCCCAGGCCGACATCCTGTCCGCCAAGCCCGAGGAAGCCACCGGTCGAGATAACGACGCCGAGGATACTGCCGTCCTCGCCGATTACCAGATCTTCGATTTCGCCCACGTCCTCATCCGACGCCCGGTGCTTGACAGTCTTGCCGATGACATCGTCGGCGTAGAATGCACCCGCAGGCTTGCCGCTCATGTACTGCTCGCCGGCATGCTCGGCCTCGGCCTGCATGTCGTCATCATGCATGTCGTCGCGGTCCTCCGCGAACGCGGCGGTGCCCAGTACCAATGCCGGGACAATGGCGGCGGAAAGGGTGAGTGCGGTCAGTTTCTTCATGGTTGGTTCTCCTGTGATTGCCGGCAGTCTGCCGGACCCTCCTGGGTCTGGAGCGCAGTTCCCTTCGCTGGGAATGCTCGTTCAGGGTGGCGATTTGCAGCTGCCGTGTCGGTGCGGTGGCGCACCTGTTCCCCGTCCTGTGACGCAGTCCCGATAACCGGCTGAAGCGCTCTTGTACGGTCTCCCCAAGTGCATTCAGGTGTCACTGTCCGGAGACCGCGTTGCGATCAACAATCCGTGCATGCCTGCTCGCGCGGGCTCTAGCCATTCCCGGCCTGCTCGCGTTCGCCGGGGCCTTGGTTGCCCATGACGGCGATGATGCCTATCGGTTGCTTGAGCTCGACGGCTACAAGGTGAAGTGGGGCGATCAGGAACTGGGCGTGGGGGCGAGTGTCAGCTACGCCTTCGCGGACCGCGCGCTACGGTTCGATGATGCGCGCAACTGTCGCGAACTGGCGCCCATCAAGGGGCTTGCTGACCAGAATCTGTCCATGGAGACGCTGACGCGGGAGACTGCGGCGGCGTTTCAGGTGTGGGAGCGCTCCGCTGGCCTGTCATTCCATCAGGTCAGTGATGCCCGGGAGGCCGATATCGTTGTCGGTGCTCAGGGCCGGCCCAGGGGGCGCGCATTCGCCAACGTCTCTTACGCCCCCGATCCGCAGGACGGTGTGCGCGCCATTGATCAGGCGCTGGTGTGCCTGAATCCCGAGCAGGAGTGGAAAGTCGGGTTCGACGGCGACAAGGATGTGTACGACATTCGCTATACGCTGATACACGAGATCGGTCACGCCATTGGTCTGGATCACCCCGGGCCGTCCGGGCAGGTGATGGCGTTCCGGTACACCGAAGCCTTCGATGAACTGCAGCCGGGCGACCTGCGTGGAGTCCGGCGGCTGTACGGATACGGCTCCGATGACCTCGCCCGACGTGATGCGGGTGATGACGCAAGTCGTTAGCCCGATCCCGGGATCGGGCCCTCGTCCCGCGATTCCCGGCGTTTCGCCCTACTAGTCGTTCATCTAGCGTCTATACTTCCCCCTGATTCTTATGCTTCTCCCCCCGGTTCTTCGGCCATTCCCCCGAAGGCGGGATGGTGTGTGCCAATGGACAGGGCGACGACGGCGCATGGGTTCAGAGTTCGATCCGTTCCGTAATCGCTTGCTCGCCGCGCTGCCGCCCGGCGAATTCAAGCGTGTCGAGGCGAAACTCGAGTTCCAGCCCCTTGCGCTGGGCGCTGTGCTCTACGACCCGTTCGTGATGATGAAGCACGCCTATTTTCCGCTGGACGCGATCGTGTCGTTGCTGTGCGTTACCCAGAATGGCGGCTCTGCAGAGATTTCCGTGGTGGGGCATGAGGGTGTGGTGGGTGTGCCGCTTTTCATGGGGGGCGGCAGCACGTCCAGTCGTGCCGTGGTGCAGTCGCGCGGGCACGCTTACCGTCTGCCTGCCGCTGTGTTACACGGCGAGTTCCGCCGCGGCGGCGCCATGCAGACGCTGTTTCTGCGCTACACCCAGGCGCTGTTGACGCAGGTGGCGCAGACTGCCGTGTGCAACCGCCACCACAACCTCGATCAGCAGCTCTGTCGGTGGCTGCTGCTCAGTCACGACTGCATCGGCAGCGACGAGCTGATCATGACGCAGGAGCTGATCGCGAACATGCTGGGTGTGCGGCGCGAGGGTGTCACCGAGGCCGCGGGCAAGCTGCAGAAGGCCGGCCTGATCCGTTACCGGCGTGGCCGTATCCTGATTCTGGATCGGCAGGGCCTGGAGGCCCGCAGCTGCGAATGCTACGACGTGGTCCGGCGCGAGTACGATCGACTGCTGCCACTGGCGCGCGAGCAGCGCGCGGCGTCGAGAATCGACTGACTGTCCCCTCGTGAACGAACTCGTGGCATGCTCTGTGGTCGTCGACCACGAGGGGAGCGGAACCCATGCGAATTGCAGTGATCGGTGCCGGTGGCGTCGGTGGCTATTACGGCGCGCGCTGGCTGGAGGCGGGCAACGAGGTGACGTTCATCGCGCGCGGGCCGCATTTGCAGGCCCTTCGCGAGGAGGGCATGCGCGTTGACCACCCGGCATTCAGGCGCGAGGGCGATGTGGCGTGTGTCGACCTCGACGGGCTCTGTGCCGGTGACCCGGCGGACCTGGACGTGATCGTGCTGACGGTGAAGTCCGGGGCGACCCGTGAGGTTGCGGAGCGTCTGCGCGCCTGGTTCGAACACCGCGGCCACCGCGTGCCGGTGCTCTCCATGCAGAACGGCGTGGACAACGAGGGCGAATTGGCGGAGGTGCTGGGCGCGGACGGCGTGATCGGCGGCTTCGCCCTGCGGGTGGCGACCCACGTGGAGGCGCCCGGCCATATCACTGCAACTGGCCCCGGCCAGGTGGTGACCGGGCTGTGGCCGAATCGCGACGCGGCTGCGGTGGGCCCCGCCAGCGCCCTGTTTCCGGAGCTGGTGCGCGCCTTCGACGCAGGTGGCACGCCGGTCATTGAAACCGACGACATCCGCCGCGAGCTGTGGCGCAAGCTGGTGATCAACAACGGACTGAACCCCGTCTCCGCGCTTACAGGCTGGGACGCCGAGCGGCTCTCCCGCAACCCGGACACGGCAGCCCTGATCCGGCGACTCATGCGCGAGACCGTCGCCGCTGCCCGGGCCGACCATGTGGAGCTGGGGGAGAGCGACATCGACGCGATGTTCCAGATCGTCTACGACCTGGGGCCGATCAAGACCTCCATGCTGGTGGACCGGGAACAGGGGCGGCCCCTGGAGCTGGACGCCATCTGCGGTGCCGTGTTCGCCCGTGCCCGTCAGCTCGGCGACGATGCCCCCGCCACCGAGGTCATGGCCAGTCTGCTGCGCAACGGGCTCTGGCATGTGCCGGGCTGACGCCCGGCCGGCTTCATTATGCGTTTGAGTTGCGTCCGTTCGGGGAGGACAATGGCGGCATGAACCACCTGACGCTCGATATCGTCTCCGACGTCGCCTGCCCTTGGTGCGCGATCGGCTACAGGCGCCTGGAGCAGGCCATGGCGGAGCTGGAGGGCGAGATCACCTTCGATGTCCGCTGGCAGCCTTTCCAGTTGAACCCGGACATGCCACCCGAGGGCGAGGATATTCTCGAGCACCTCACCGGCAAGTATGGCCGTAGTGCGGACGAGATGCGGGCGGCCCAGCAGCAGATGACCGATATCGCCCACGGGCTGGGTCTCAATTTCGCCCGCATGCAGGACCGGCGCGCCCACAACACGTTCGACGCCCATCGCCTGCTCGCCTGGGCGGCTGGGCAGGGGCGGCAGACGGCGCTGAAGCTGGCGCTCTTCGATGCCTATTTCGGTCATGCGCTCAACCCGTCGGATCCCGCAGTGCTGCAGCAGGCGGCCGAAACGGCGGGGCTGTCCGGCGACGAGGCGGGGCAGGTGCTGTCGTCAGACCACTACGCCGAGCAGGTACGACGGGAAGAGGCGTACTATAAACAGGCTGGTGTCACCGGGGTTCCGGCGTTCATCATCGCTGGCCGCTACGTGATATCCGGAGCGCAGGAGCCGCAGACGCTGGTGAATGCTTTCCGCGAAATCGCTGCCGAGCAGCCTGCGAGCGCGTGAACCACGGTTGTCAGCCGGCGGTCGGCCCATTCTGTGGTGTGCTGGATTAAGGACAGTCTGACGCAATGTCGCTCCGCTCCCGTGTGATCGCGCTGTGCACCGTGCTCGTGGGGCTGGTCGTCCTTGCCGTCCTGTGGGGCACCATCTCCATCGACGATATCTGGCAGGCAGGCTGGCTGCAGGACATGGCGACGCGTATCGCCGAGAACCCGTGGCTCTCCTGGCTGGTATTCGGTGCGGTGGTCATCGGTGTCCAGATCGCCGTGCCGCAGTTGGTCCTCGTGGTGGTCAGCGTCACTCTGCTGGGCGTCTGGGAAGGGTTTTTCGTGGTCTATATCGGCATGCTGGTGGGGTCTGCCATCGGCTATCTGCTGGGCCGCTGGCTGGCGCGGCATCCTGTGCGACGCCTGTCCGGGCGCAAGATGCGGCAGTTCAGCCGCCTGCTGGCCCGGCGCGGCATCATGAACATGACGCTGATCAACCTGCTGCCCCTGGGGCCGCACACCATCATCAATCTTGCGGCGGGAAGCAGTCACCTGCGGTTCCGGGATTTTCTCCCCGGTACGGCTATCGGTCTGTTGCCGTCAACCGTGCTGGTGGCGGCGGCGACGCATTTCCTGCTGCAGATGGGGCGCGCACCCACATCTGGCGAGGCCACGGTGGCCCTGATTCTGCTGGCCCTGCTGGGCGTCGGCAGCTGGCTCGCCACACGCTGGGCGTGGCGCTGGGTTGGTCGCCAGTAACCCCTACAGGTGGCCGCCGATGGTCATGGTCAGCCACCCGGCCAGGCGCTTGTGCCAGGGCCGCTCCCGCCAGCGCTCCAGGTCGTAGCGTTCGGCGTTGTCCAGATCCTGTTCCACGAGTTGGCGGATATCCCGGGCGAACGTCGCGTCGTAGATGTTGACGTTGGTCTCGTCGTTGATGCGGAACGAGCGGTTGTCCAGGTTGGTGGAGCCGATGCTGGCCCACTGGTCGTCAATGCTGATCAGCTTCGAGTGGTACATGGACGGTTGGTACTCGTACAGCGCCACGCCGGCCTCGAGCATCGGTTCCCAGCGGTTCACCGAGGCGTGCCGCACAAAGCCCTTGTCGATGCTGTCCCCGGGCACGAGGATGCGCACTTCCACCCCGCGGTCGGCGGCGTCGGCCAGCGCGTCCAGGAATGCCGGATCCGGGTAGAAGTAGGCCGTGCCGATGGTGATCCGTTCTTCCGCCGCCGCGATGGCGTAGAGGAACATCTTGCGCATGCGGTGATAGCCTTCACGCGGCGCGCTGCTGACCACCTGCATGGGCAGCTCGCCGGCATCGTCCAGCTCGGGGAAATACGCCTCAGCCAGGAGCAGGGCGCCGCTGGCGTCCAGCCAGTTCTCCATGAACGCGGCCTGCAGGCCGCCCACCACCGGGCCTTCCAGGCGGAAGTGGTTGTCCCGGTAGGCCTCGCCGTCGTCGTCGGGCAGCCAGTTGTCGGCGACGTTGGCACCGCCGGTGAAGCCGATGTCACCATCGGTGACCAGCAGCTTGCGATGCGTGCGGTGGTTGAACCGGGCCAGTTCGTACCACGACGGCTTGCGCCAGCGAATGAGTTCCACTCCGGCGTCTTCCATGCGTTCGAGCTTGTCCGGGTTGGCGGCGGCCGAGCCGATGTAGTCGAGCAGAGCGTGCACGGCGACGCCCCGTTCCGCCGCCTCGCTGAGCGCGTAGGCAAACGCGCCGGCCGCCTCCTCGCCCCAGAACTCGTAGGTTTCGAAGGTCACGGAGTGCTCGGCATCGTTGATGGCGTCGAGCATGGCGTCGTAGATGGCTTCGCCGTCTTCCAGCAGGGCAATGCGGTTGCCGCCGGTGATGGGGTTCTGCATCAGTGCGCCCATGGTGCGCTGGAACTGCGGATCGCTGACGCCGTAATCCACGTGTACCGGCTGGTCCAGGCGTTTTGGTTTCGGCAGGGCGTTGAAAAGGATGATGTTGCCGATCACGAATGCGACCGTGAGCACGGCGACAACGGTGATGATGTACCGGTTACGGCGTTTCAATAGCTGCACTCCCGCGGCTGCTGGCAGATCCCTGGACTGGGGCGATGGTACGCGGCTGCCTGCCCCCGGTCACGGCGAGGTCTACGACAGTTTCTGCCGAAGCGTGCGGATGAAGTCCGCGGCCGGCTGCGGGTGGCCGAACAGATAACCCTGAAACGCGGGGCAACCGGCGCGCTCCAGGAATCCGTGAATGGCTTCTGTCTCCACCCCCTCGGCAATGGCATCCAGACCAAGGCTCTGGGCAAGCAGGATAATGGTGCGCACGATCACCGCGTCGTTGGGGTCGTCGAGGACGTCGCGCACGAACCGCTGGTCGATCTTGATCTGATCCAGCGGCAGCCGCTTGAGGTAGTACAGCGACGAGTACCCGGTGCCGAAGTCGTCCAGGGAAAAGCCGATGCCGTGGGTCTTCAACGCCATCATGCGGTTGATGGTCTCTTCCGTGTCGTGGAGGAACAGGCTCTCCGTGATTTCCAGGTTGAGGCGGTCGGCGGGAGCGCCGGTGCGCTGCAGGATGGTCTGCAGACGGGTGACGAAATCCGGGTGCTGGAACTGCTGCGGGCTGATATTCACCGACACGGCGAGTGCGGCGGTATCCGTGTTGCGGGCCCAGTCGGCGAGCTGTTGGCAGGCGGCCTCCAGAATTGCCGCGCCGAGATCGATGATCAGTCCCGTGTCTTCGGCAATCGGGATGAACTGGGCCGGCGAGATCAGCCCGCGCTCCGGATCGTTCCAGCGCGCCAGGGCTTCAACGCCGGTGACCTGACCGCCGGCGTCGACCTGCGCCTGGTAGTACGGCTGGAACTCGTCGCGTTCCAGTGCCGCGCGCATGCGGGTGCCCAGTTCGATACGCGCGTTCACTGCGGCCTGCATTTCGGGGTCGAATAGCCGAAGGGTGTTCCGGCCAGCCGCCTTCGCCTGGTACATGGCGAAGTCGGCCCGTTTGAGCAGGTCGTTGACTGTATCGTCGGGGTCGCCCAGCAGGGTGATTCCGATGCTCGGGGTGATGTGCCGCAGGTGTTCGCCGAGCTGGTAGGGGACGTTCAGAGTCGTGAGAATGTCGTTGGCGACGGCCTCTGCCTGGACGGCGGCGAGATCCGGCGCATCCTGCAGGTTGTTGACCACGACCACGAACTCGTCGCCGCCGAAACGGGCGACGGTATCTTCCGCTCGCAGGCAGTCGAGAAGCCGCTTCGCCACCTCCTCCAGCAGGGCGTCGCCCTCGTCGTGGCCGAGCGTGTCGTTGAGCGTCTTGAAGTTGTCCAGGTCCAGGAACAGCACCGCGCCGCTGTGGCGGTGTCGTGCCGCGGCGCTCATGGCGTGCTGCAGCCGGTCCTGCAGGAGGCGGCGGTTCGGCAACCCGGTGAGTGGGTCATACAGCGCCAGCCGCGTGATCTTCTCCTCGTTCTCCCGGCGCACATGGATGTCCGTGGCCGTGCCGTACCAGCGCACGATGGTGCCCCCGTCGTCGAGGATTGGAACCGCTTTCACCAGATGCCAGCGGTAGCTGTCGTCGCGCTGGCTGCGAATGCGGAACTCCACGGAGTAATGCCGGCCGGTCCGCACGCAGCGGTCCCAGGCGCGGGCAACGCGTTTGCGGTCGTCCGGGTGGATGACCGTCATCCATCCGTCCCGGGACAGGTCCGCGCGCTCCAGCCCGGAGTAGGTGCTCAGCGTTCTGTTGCCGTAGAACAGATGGCCGTCGCCGTCGGCCACCCACACGCTGATGGGCATGGCGTCGGCCAGCTCCTGGAAGTGCCGGCGGCTCTGGTCAAGGGTGCGCTTGACGTTCTTCTGCTCGGTGATGTCCTGGAACGCGCCCTGGACCTGTGTAATGGCGCCGCTGGCATCCCGCAAGGCCGCGCCCATGGTCCGCACCCAGATGCGTCGCTCCCGTGCGGTGACGAGTTCAAGCTCCTCGTCGAAGGGCGTACCGTCGGTGGCGCAGCGGTTGAACAGCTTGCGGATGTGTTCGCGCCATTCCGGGGCGTAGAAGCCGATGCCCTGGTCCACCGTCGGGGTCGTACCCGGTGGCATGTCGTGGATGGCACAGACTTCGTCCGACCAGAGGATGTGGCCCGATTGCAGGTCCAAGGCCCAGCCGCCGATGTTGGCGGCCTGGCCGGCGATGCGCAGTAGCCAGTCGCTGCGGTTCAGCGCCGCCTCGGCGCGTTTGCGCTCGGTGATGTCGCGGACGGACGCGCAGTTGTACTCGCGGTCCTTGTGGACCAGGAAATTGGCGTTGATCTCCACCGGCAGGGTGCCGCCGTCGGTCATCCAGAGTTCGGCTTCGAAACACATGGAGCCGGCCTGCTTCAGGTCCTCCCAGTGCTCCCGCCACAACGACGGCGTGAAGCCGGCGCAGACGTCGTAGACCGTGCGCTGCAGCAGGTCGTCCCGATCGTAACCCAGCATGCGGCAGATGGCCGCGTTGGCGTACTCGTGAGTGCCGTCGCTCCGCAGCCAGACGATGCCGTCTGCCGCGTTCTCGACGGCAAAGTGGGCGAGTTCATGGTGGAGTCGGGTTGATGCGTCGTTATCGTTCACACGGCCCCCCGCAGGGCGTGGCAATCCTTGCGCTGCCATCGGCAGCCCGCCGGGCGGTCCACAGCGGACGGAAAGGGGCAGCCCCTACACGAGACGATAGCATTGCGGTGCCCACGGGTGTAGGCGGGGGCGGGGTCACCCGTTCATGATCCGCCGCCGCAGCGCCCACACCGAAAGCGGAGCGAACACGGCGGTAATCGCCACCGACCAGGCCACGGCCCAAAGGGCGGGCTCCAGTACCGGGCCGCCGACGATGAGCCCGCGGGAGGCGTCCGAGAGCTGGGATATCGGGTTGGCGATCACAATGACCTGCAGCCAGCCCGGCATGGTCTCCACGGGCACGAAGACGTTGCTGACGAAGGTGACCGGAAACAGTGCGGTGAAGCCGAACAGTTGCACGTGTTCCGGGTCCCGGGCGATGACACCCACCAGGACCATCACCCACGACAGGGCCAGGGCGAACACCAGCACCAGGGCGGCCATGGCGAACAGCCCGCCAACGGAGGTGCCCAGCCGGAAGCCAAGCAGGAATCCGATGGCGAGCAGCAGGACGATGGACCAGGCCTGTTTGACCAGGTCCGCGAGAATCCGCCCGGCCAGCGGCGCCCAGGGGGCGATTGGCAGCGCCCGCAGACGGTCGAAGAAACCCTTGGTGAGGTCGGTGTTCAGGCCGTGGCCGACGTAGACGGTGACAAAGGCCATGTTCATGACGATCACCCCGGGCAGGATGAAGGTCAGGTAATCGCTGGTGGAGCCGGCGATGGCGCCACCGAACACGTACAGGAACAGCAGCAGAAAGAGCACCGGCTGGATACTGAAGTCGCCCAGCTCCCAGGGGTTGTGTCGGAGCTGCAGCAGCGTGCGCCAGGCCAGGCTGGCGGTCTGTTGCAGGCCCCGGAGCAGGCCGGGCCGGCTCATGGGTGCTCCCCGGGTGCTGCCTGCGCGTCGTCGCCCGTGTCGGCGTGGTGGCCGGTCAGGGCGAGAAAGACGTCGTCCAGGCTGGCACTGCGGAGCATCAGTTCGTTCACTGCCAGCCCGTCACGGTCCAGGGCGCGGACCAGGGCCGGCAGCATGTCCGCATCGCGGGCCGGTGCGGAGATCCGCAGGCCGTCCACCTCGGGCGCCTCGCCGGTCACGTGACCGATAGCGGCCGCAATGCCGCCGACGTCCGCTTCCTGCGCCGCGCCGGCCACCAGCGTGCGGGCGCCGATGCGGGCCTTGAGCGCATCGGCCGTGCCGGAGGCGATCACCCGGCCGCCGTCGATGACCACGATCTCGTCGGCCAGTTGGTCGGCCTCCTCCAGGTACTGGGTGGTCAGCAGCACCGTGGTGCCCTCGGCCACCAGCCGGCGGATCAGACCCCAGAGTTCCAGGCGAGCACGCGGATCCAGCCCGGTGGTGGGTTCGTCCAGGAACAGGATCTGCGGCTGCCCGACCAGGCTGGCGGCCAGGTCCAGGCGCCGGCGCATGCCGCCCGAGTAGGTCTGGGCTGCGCGCGCGGCGGCGTGCTCCAGCTGGAACTGCGTCAGCAGGGCGTCGGCGCGTTCGCGGGCGGTTCGGTGGGGGAGGCCGAGCAGTCGACCGATGAGAATCAGGTTCTCGCGGCCGGTCAGGCGTTCGTCCACCGAGGCGTACTGGCCGGTGAGGCCGATGCGCTGGCGGACCTGATGCGCCTGGGTGTGGACGTCGAAACCGCCCACGGTCGCAGTGCCGGCATCGGCGTGCAGCAGCGTCGAGAGGATGCGCACCACGGTGGTCTTGCCGGCGCCGTTGGGTCCGAGCAGGCCGAGCACAGTGCCCGGTTCCACATCAAGGCTCACCCCCCTGAGCGCCTGCGTGTCGCCGAATCGTTTGCACAGGCCCTCGGCGTGAATGGCTGTGGTCATGGGGTCGTGCTCCGGCGGGGATCGAACCCGTTCAATGGCATGGTGCAATCCTCCCCGCGATCCGGCGCGATGTCCAGAGCCGGGGCGGGCGATGGCGGTAGCACTCAACTATGCTTGGAAAGCAGAGGGTTACGGCAGTTGAGGCGTCGCGCCATGGAGCAGGATCTGAATCTGAACAGCACGGGACGGCCGGCTATTGAGGAAGAGCGGCTTTATGATCTCTACTCGCTCAATGTGCTTGATACGTCGGCGGAGACGCGCTTTGACCGGCTCACGCATCTGATCGCCGACATCTTCCGCTTGCCGGTCGTGCTGATCAGCCTGGTGGATCGCGACCGGGAGTGGTTCAAGTCGGCCTTCGGCTGGGATCGCGCTCAGGTCGATCGCGACATCTCTTTCTGTGCGCACGCCATCGACAGCAAAGATGGCATGCTTCTGGTGTCCGATACGCTTCGGGATCCACGCTTTTCCCGCAATCCGTTGGTGACCGGCGATCCCGGCATCCGCTTCTACGCTGGCGTGGTGGTGCACGGCCCGGCCGGCCATCCCGTGGGTACCCTGTGCGTCATCGACCGCATCCCCCGCGCCTTCGACGAACAGGCGCTGTCCCGGCTCCGGCAGTTCGCGGAGCTGGTGCAGCATGAACTGCACCATGTGCGCGAGCTGCGCCGCCTGCGCGCCGCCGTTGAATTCTCCGTGTTCTACGATCCACTCACCCGTCTACCCAATCGGCGCTTGGTTGGTGAGCGGCTGCAGCACCTGATCGAGCTCAGCCAGGGAGACGGACGCAAGGTGGTGGTGCTGCTGTTCGATATCGAGGGGCTGCGGCTGATCAACGAAAGCCACGGCACCGCCACCGGTGACCGGATACTGGTGGAACTCGCCGCGCGGCTGCGTGACGGCTGCCCGCCGGGTGGTACGGCGGCGCGGCTGGAGGGGGACGAGTGCGCACTGGTCCTGCCCGCGCCGGGGCGCGATACCGGTTGCATCGACACCATGGCCGAGCAGATCCGCGGGGCACTGGAGCGCCCGTTCATCGTCGACGGGCACGAGCACTACCTGAATGTCCGCATTGGCGGTTCCGTCTTCCCGGACCACGGTACGACACCACGGCGGCTTCTGGAGCGGGCGGCGACCGCGGTCCGCGTGCCGTCGGACGGTGTGCACAGGCCCGTGCGGTTCGTCAGTCAGGCCGACTCCGCGGACATCTCCCGGCGCATCGCCGTGGAATCCCGGCTGCGCAGAGCCACGGAGCGGCAGGATTTCCGGCTGCACTATCAGCCCATCACGTCGCTGTCCGACAACGGCATTGTCAGCTACGAGGCGCTGTTGCGCTGGCACGATGACGAGCTGGGCGAGATGTCGCCGGGCAGTTTCATCGCCATCGCCGAGCAGACGGGTCTGATCGTCCCCATGGGCCGCTGGGTGGTGGAGGAATGCTGCCGGCAGCTGGCCGCCTGGCGGCGTGCCGGGGTAACCCTGCGGCCAGTGGCCGTCAACGTGGAAGCGGTGCAGCTCCAGGACCCGCTGTTCGCCACCATGGTGCTGGACAGCCTCGAAGCGGTGGGCATGGAACCGGAGCTGCTGCATCTGGAGATCACTGAACTGTCACTGGTCAGCCACGGCGGCCAGGTAGCCGACAACATGCGTGTGCTCAGTGAGGGACGGATCAGCATCTACGTGGATGATTTCGGCACCGGCTATGCGTCCCTGGACTATCTGCGCCGCATTCCCATCGCCGGGTTGAAGATCGACCGGTCCTTCGTCGACGGGCTGCCCGAAGACAGCCAGGACGTCACTCTGACCCGCTCCATGATCGGCATGGCCCGCAGCCTTGGCCTGAAGACCGTGGCCGAGGGCGTGGAGACGTGGTCGCAGTATCAGTTCCTGCGTGAAGCCGGCTGTGCCCTGGTCCAGGGCTATCTGCTGGCCCGGCCCATGCCGGCGGAGGCGGTGGGCCGGCTGCCGGCCGCCCTGCATGTCTCCCCGGGCATGGATGGACTGCGGTGAGCGCGTATGTTGGTGTGAAGGCGTGACACGGGCCACCCGGGGGAGAGCCATGGACCAGCAGGTGCTGGCCGACGCCGTCGAGCGCGGCAAGGCTGTGCAGGACCGCTTCGAGACGCTTCGCTACACGCGGCTGGTGGACACGGTTGGCGGCTATCCCCGCGGCAGCGTCGTTATCGATGACGGTATCGTGGTTCCGGGGTACCCCTCCATTGGCCGGGTGCAGTCGCTGGCGGCCGGGCTGGAGCGTCATTTCGACGACGCCTTCTGGGCGGAGGAGAAGATCGACGGCTTCAACGTGCGGATCGTGCGCCACGGAGACGATCTGTATGCCTTCAGCCGTGGCGGTTTCGTCTGCCCGTTCAGCACCGACCGCCTCCCGGATCTGGTGGACCCGGCGATCCTTGATGACGAGCCTGGCTTGGTGCTCTGCGCAGAGATTGCAGGGCCGGAGAACCCCTATCTGGAAGGCTGCCCTCCGGACATCAAAGAGGATGTGGCGCTGTTCATCTTCGACATGATGGACACCACCTCCGGCCACTTTCTCCACCAGGAGCACCGCATGTCGCGGCTCGACTATTATGCCCTGCCGGCTGCGCGGATCTTCGGCCGTTACCGGCCCATGGACGTCCAGCCCCTGCGCGAACTGATTCTGGAGCTGGATGCGCGGGGCAGCGAGGGGCTGGTGTTCAAGGCGGAGCGCGACGACGTTCGGGCCAAATACGTGACCGGCCGCAGCAATATCGTCGACATCGCCCTGTGCGGCGATCAGCTTCTGGATCTGCCGCCGGAGTACTTCACAAACCGGCTGATGCGCCTCGCGCTGTTCGCCAGTGAGCACCAGCAGATGGGCGATGCGGCCCTTGAGCGCCAGCTGGGGCAGGCCTTTCTCGAAGGGGTGGGGCGGGCCATCAACCGCAGCCGGGAGTACGGGCGTGTGGGTATCCCGTTCCGCTGTCGATTCCGGCGGCGACGCAACGCCGAGCTGTTCATGGCGCACATGAAAGCCACCGGTGGCCGGCGGGTGCACATCGCCGAAGACATGCCGTGCTGGGAAGACGGTTACTGGCGGCTGGAGTTCGAACGCGAACTGGAGCGGATGACCGGCACCCTGGCAAATACCCTGTCCGGCGGCGCGCAGTTCGACTGAATCACGACCGTCTGGGGTCGCGCTCGGCCAGGTTCTCCATGACCCGCCGCAGGTAGGCAGCGGTGACCAGCTTGACTCCCATGCGGTTGCCCATCTTGCGCATGCCCTCGTCGGCGGTGGCGAGCTCCGCATCCAGCTCCATGGCGAGCAGGACAGCGTCCACGTCCTCGCGGGAGTCCACCAGTCCCTTGCGCATTGCCTCGCGGAAGCGCTCGCGCAGGTGGGTGATCAGCTCCGGGTCCATGTCCACCGACGCGCCGGCCCGTTTGGTGTGCTCCTCCGCAATGCGCAGGCCGCGGTCGATGCGCGTGCGCACCTCGTCGATGAACTCGTACAGCACATCGCTGGGAATGGTCAGCGAGAAGCGCTGGGGCGAGCGGACCCAGATCTCGGTTTCCACGTCGCCGGCCAGGGCGTCGTCGAGCTCGCGGATGGTGCGGAACTCCTCGTAGACCGACAGCGGCATGTAGAACTCCGCCGGGCAGCGCCGCGCCAGCGCGAGAAACGTCTCCAGGACCTGGACCGGTGTCTCGCCGAACTGCGCGGAGACGTGCGGGTTGGTGAATACGCTGGTATCCAGAACGAAGCGACGCATGACGGCTCCCGTGAATGCGCGGACTCTCCTGGCATCATGTGTCGAGGGCGCCGGTGCGTCAACGGCGCCAGCGAGCACGCGTTCGTCGTGGGACAGGATGGTGTTCGGGCCGGTTGTCAGCACTCTGGCTCCCGGGTTCGGTTCACGAGGCCCACGGACAGGTGGGCATACTGGAAGGTTAGTACAAACAGTGGCATGGAGCCGCTGCACCGCAAAGGTGATATGGTCTGCAGGGCAGACAACAGGGAGTGTTCCCATGACGGACGCGCTGATTTTCTATACCAATCCCATGTCCCGCGGCCGGATCGTGCGCTGGATGCTGGAGGAACTGGGCATTCCGTACCGCACCGAGCTGCTGGATTACGGCGAAGCCATGAAATCCCCGGAATACCTGGCCATCAACCCCATGGGCAAGGTGCCCGCCATTCTGCACGGCGGCACCATTGTCACCGAAAGCGCCGCCATCTGCGCCTATCTCGCCGATGCGTTCCCGGATGCCGGGCTGGCGCCGACGCCGCAGTCCCGCGGCGCCTACTACCGCTGGCTGTTCTTTGCGGCGGGTCCTCTGGAAGCGGCGCTGATGAACCGCAGCATGGGCGTCGAGCCCGATGCCCGGCAGCGGATCCAGGTCGGGTGTGGCGACTATGCGTCCGTCATGGACACTCTGGCCCGGGCGCTGGTTGGCGGCAGTTTCATCGCCGACGAGCGGTTCACCGCCGCCGATGTCTACGTCGGCTCGCAGATCGGCTGGGGGCTTCAGAGCGGGATGATCGAGGAGCGTGAGCTGTTCCGCGACTACTGGGTGCGGGTCAGCGACCGCGATGCCTACCGCCGGGCGGCTGCGCTGGACGACGAGGCCATGAACGCCGCGCACTGACCGGGGCGGCCCGTGGAGAGCCGCCCCGAGTCGGCGCCTCAGGTCTGCGGTGCCGCGGCCCGGTCCGACACCATGCCGGCGTGGGGCGAGGGCAGCCGCTTGCGCCCGAATACGATCAGCCCGATGGCCGGGATGAACATGATCAGGCCGTACAGTGCCGCCGGCATGAGCATGGTTTCGCCGTCCAGTGCCCGTAGGGTGGACCTTCAGGTCCACCAAGCGATCAGCGACGACGTTCGACAAACGGGAAGTGCAGGCTGCGCCAGGACGACGCAACCCGCTGCAGAGGGAGATCAGACGGGGTCGACAGCGGTTTCCATCGCCCACACCTGGCCGGCCATGCGGCGTTGCGCGGCGACGTACTCCCGCTCCAGGTTGGTGACCACCTCGCCTGCGGGGCGAACGTCGCGGATGCTGCCCACGCCCTGACCGGCGCCCCAGATGTCCTTCCACGCCTTGTTCTTGCTGCTGCCGCCGGAGCCGAAGGACATCTTGCTCTTGTCCGCTTCCGGCAGATCGTTCGGGTCCAGGCCGGCCCGGGTGATGCTGCCGCCCAGGTAGTTGCCGTGCACGCCGGTGAACAGGTTGGTGTAGACCACGTCGCCGGCACTGGAGTCCACGATCATGGACTTGTAGTCCGGTGCCGCGTTGGCTTCCTCGGTGGCGATGAAGCGGGTGCCCATGTAGGCCAGGTCCGCCCCCATGCTCTGCGCCGCAAGGATGTGCTCGCCGCGGGTGATGGCACCGGAGAGGATGATCGGCCCGTCGTAGAAGCTGCGGATCTCCGAGACCAGGGCGAACGGGCTGAGGGTGCCGGCGTGACCGCCGGCGCCGGTGCAGACCAGGATCAGGCCGTCCACGCCCGCCTCGATCGCCTTCTGCGCATGCCGCACGTTGATGACGTCGTGGAACACCAGCCCGCCGTAGGAATGCACCGCCGGGATCGCCTCGGTGGGGGCGCGCAGGCTGGTGATGACGATGGGCACCTCGTACTTCACGCACATCTCCAGGTCATGCTCCAGGCGGTCGTTGCTCTGGTGCACGATCTGGTTGACGGCGTAGGGCGCCACCTTTTTCTCCGGGTGCGCGGCCTTGTACTCGGCGAGCTCGGTGTGGATGCGCTGCAGCCAGAGCTCCAGCTCCTCGGCGGGGCGAGCGTTGAGTGCCGGGAACGAGCCGACAATGCCCGCCTTGCACTGGGCGATGACCAGATCGGGGTTGGAGACGATGAACAGGGGCGAGCCGATTACCGGCAGCCGCAGGTTCTCTTCAAGAATCGTTGGCAGAGTCATGTGGGTTCTCTTCGTGATGATCGGTGTCGGGAGTGTCCGCAAATCTACCAGTCGCGCGAACACCGAAAATCGTCGTTTCGGACGACGCGCGGCGTTGTGCGCGACCGTGACCATGGTTCTCAACGGTAAGAGACTCGCCGTGTCCTCAGCCGGAGAGCATCAGGCCATGATCAAGCTTGTCTACTGTGTCAGAAAACGCACCGATCTGTCTCAAGAGGCGTTCGCCAGGTACTGGCTTGAGCAGCACGGCGCGCTGGTCCAGAGCCTGGCGGAGGCGCTGGGGGCGCGGAAGTACGTGCAGAGCCACACGGTCGAGCCCGACATGAACGAGGCCATTCTCAAGTCCCGCGGACTCAGTGAGCCCTACGACGGCATCACCGAACTCTGGTGGGATGATCTGGCGAGCTACCAGGCCACTGCGAACTCCCCGGCCGCACGGGAGGCCCGGCGCGCCCTGCTCGAGGACGAGGCCACGTTCATCGATTTCTCGCGCTCGCGCATCTTCCTCACCGAGGAGCACGTGGTCTTCGACCGGTAACGGGCGCCGGCGCAACCGCGGCATGAACAGAACAATGAGCGAGGAGAGCCATGTACCTGACCCAGCCCCTGCACAAGTCCCTGCGTGAAAGCCCCGGTGCCACGGCCACCGTCTTCGGTGAGCGTCGCCGGACCTGGGCCGGATTCGTCAGCCGTGTCGCCCGGCTGGCCGCCGCCCTGCAGGCACAGGGGATGCAGGCCGGCGACCGTGTCGGCATTCTGGCCCTGAATTCCGACCGGTATCTGGAGTTCTTCTACGGTGTGGTCTGGGCCGGCGGCGTCATCAATCCCGTGAACATCCGCTGGAGTCCCGCGGAGATCGCCTACTCCCTGGATGACTGCGATACCCGAATCCTGCTGGTGGACGCCACCTTCCGGGAGCACATTCCCGCGGTGCGGCAGCAGTCCCGGTCGCTGCGTACCGTCATTGATCTGGATGGCGGCGATGGTGACGGCGCGCTCGACTACGAGGCGCTCATCGCCGCCGCCGACGCCGCTCAGGACGCCATGCGCGGCGGCGATGACCTGGCCGGTGTGTTCTATACCGGCGGCACCACCGGCAAGCCCAAGGGCGTGATGCTCAGCCACGCCAACATCTACAGCGGCGCCCTGGGCACGCTGGCGGCAGGCCACCGGCCGGATCGCGCCGTGGCGCTCCACGCCGCGCCCATGTTCCACATCGGCGGCACCGGACTCACCGTGCAGGTCTCCGCGCGGCTCGGCACCCACGTGGTCATTCCGCAGTTCGACCCGGTGTCGGTGCTGCAAGCCATCGAGGCAGAGCAGGTCCAGGAGACCTTTCTCGTGCCGACCATGATCGGTCGCGTTCTCGACGACCCGGCGTTCCGGCAACACGACACCAGTACCCTGCGGATCATGCTCTACGGTGCGGCGCCCATCGACTCGTCGCTGCTGGAGCGCGCTACCACCGCGTTTCCCGCCGCAGAGTTCATCCAACTCTACGGCATGACCGAGCTCTCTCCGGTGGCGACGCTGCTGCCCGGCTGGTGCCATACCAGCGAAGGCCGCAAGGCCGGCAAGCTGCACTCCGCCGGTCGCCCCATCAGCACCGCCGAACTGCGGGTGGTGGACCCGTCGGGTGACGACGTGCCGGTGGGCGAGGTGGGGGAGATCGCCGTGCGCGGCCCCACGGTCATGCAGGGTTACTGGGGCAAGCCGGAGCAGACCGCCGAGGCGCTGCGCGATGGCTGGATGCACACCGGCGACGGCGGCCGCATGGATGAAGACGGTTTTCTGTTCGTGGTGGACCGGCTCAAGGACATGATTGTCACCGGTGGCGAGAACGTTTATTCCGCCGAAGTGGAGGACGCCGTCCTGCAGTATCCCGACGTGGTGGCCTGTGCCGTCATCGGCGTCCCGGACGAGGATTTCGGCGAGCGCGTCCACGCGGTGGTGGTGCTGCGCGATGGCGCCGAGCTGGATCAGGATGCGCTCTTCCGGCATTGCAGCGCGCTGATCGGAAGGTTCAAGTGCCCGCGCAGCCTGGAAGTGCGCGACGAACTGCCGCTTTCCGCCGCCGGCAAGCTGCTCAAGTACAAGCTGCGTGAACCCCACTGGCAGGGGCGCGAGCGGCGGGTATGACGGCGCAGGACGGCGACTGGCAGCAGGCGCTCGATGCCCTGGCCGGGAGCATTCTCCCGGGCGGCAGGGCGACCAGCGTCACGCGCGTCAGCGGCGGTGCCAGCCAGGCGATCTGGGCCTTTGATGCGGAGACCGCGGATGCGCGCGAGCCGCTGATCATGCGCCTTGCCGGCGCATGGAACCAGTCGGACGAGCTCGGTGCCCTGGGTCTGGACACCGAGGCGGCCGTGGTGGATGCGGTCGCCGACTGTGGTGTGCCCGTCCCGCATGTGCGGCTGCGCCTGCAGCCGGACGACGGGCTGGGTGTCGGCTACGTGATGGACCGGATCGATGGCGAGACCATCCCCCGGCGCATCCTGCGCGACGCCGAGTACGCCGGTGCGCGGGAGCGACTCGCCGCCCAGTGCGCAGACGTGTTGGCGCGCATCCATGCCGTGCCCACGGCGGCGCTGCCGGCCGCCGTCCCACGTCCGGACATTGCTACGCAACTGGATGACCAGTACGCCGAGTACCGGGCTCAGGGCGTCCCGCGCCCGGTCTTCGAGTACGCCTTCCGCTGGTTGCGTGAAAACCGGCCGCCCGACCCGGATGCGCCCGTGCTTCTGCACGGTGATTTCCGCAACGGCAACTTCGTAGTGGGCGCCGAGGGGCTGCGGGCGGTGCTGGACTGGGAGGTCGCCCACGTGGGCGATCCCATGGAAGACATCGGCTGGATCTGCGTGAACTCGTGGCGGTTCGGCAACATGGACAAGCCCGTGGGCGGCTTCGGCGACCGGGACGCCTTCTACGCCGCCTACCGCGCCGCGGGCGGTGCTCCGGTAGACCGGGAGCGCGTCCACTACTGGGAAGTCTACGGCACGCTTCGGTGGGGCGTGATCTGCGGCAGCATGGCGCGGGCCTACCGGGAGGGGCGTGACCGTTCGGTGGAACGGGCCGCCATCGGCCGCCGGGCGTCCGAGACCGCCATCGACCTGTTGCGACTGCTGGTGCCCATCCGGAGCGCCTGAGGGGAGGAGAGGCGATGCGTGAACAGCCCGGCGCGGAAGACCTGATCGCTGGCGTGATCGAGTTCCTGGAGAACGACGTGGTGCCCGCCACCGAGGGGCGGCTGGCGTTCCACACCCGGGTGGCTGCCCGGGCGCTGGCCATCGTCCGCCGTGAGATCGAGCACGGGCTGACAGCGGAACTGGAGGAGCGGGTCAAGCTGGAAGCCCTTCTGGGCCGCCGGGGCACCAACAACACGCTGGTGGAGCAGTTGTGCGAACGCATCGCCGACGGGCGCATCCCGCTCGACAGCGGCAGCCTGCAGGACTACCTCTGGGCCAGCACCCTCAACGCCATGGCCGTGGACCAGCCCAACTACTCCGCCTACCGGCGCACCCTGGAAGAGCTGAACGAGAGTCGCCAGACATGAACTTCGATCTGCCCGATGCCATCACCGATTACCTGCAGGAGCTGGACGCCTTCATCGAGGACGCGATCCGGCCCCTGGAACTGCAGGACGACAATCAGCGCTTCTTCGACCACCGCCGCGAGTGGGCGCGCACCGATTTCGAGCGGGGCGGGCTGCCACGGCCGGAGTGGGAGGCGCTGCTGGCCGAGGCGCGCCGGCGTGCCGACCGGGCCGGCCACCTGCGCTTCCCGCTGCCCCGGGAGTACGGGGGGCAGGACGGCTCCCATCTGGCCATGACCGCCATCCGCGAGCACCTGGCGGCGCGGGGGCTGGGGTTGCACAACGACCTGCAGAACGAGCACTCCATCGTCGCCAACAATCCGTTCGTGCTGCTGTTCCGGGACTTCGGCACCCATGCGCAGCAGCAGGCGTTCATCCACGGCATGCTGGACGAGCACCTGCACCTGGCGTTCGGCCTCACCGAGCCGGATCACGGCTCAGATGCCACCCACATGGAAACGGCAGCGGTGCCGGAGGCGCGCGACGGCGTCGACGGCTGGCGGATCGACGGCGAGAAGATGTGGACCACGGGTATGCACCTGGCCACCCACTGCGTCGTGTTCGCCCGAACCCACGGCAACGCCGGGGACGCCAGCGGTATCACCGCCTTCATCGTGCCGGCGGACGCCCCCGGTGTGGTGATCGAGGAGTACCTGTGGACGTTCAACATGCCCACCGACCACCCGCGGGTGAGTTTCACCGACGTCTGGGTGCCGGATGACGCCATCCTCGGCGCCGCCGGTGACGGGCTCGCGGTGGCGCAGCATGTAGTGCACGAAAACCGCATCCGCCAGGCCGCTTCAAGCCTTGGCGCGGCCCAGTACTGCATCAACGAAAGCGTGACCTACGCCCGCCGGCGCAAGCCCTTCGGCCAGGCGCTGGCGAAGAACCAGGCCATTCAGTTCCCGCTGGTGGAGCTGGCCACCGAGGCGGAAATGCTGCGGTTGCTGATCCGGCAGACTGCCTGGCAGATGGACACCATGCCCAAGCTGGAGATCGAGCGCCGCTTCTCGGACCGGGTGGCCATGTGCAACTACCGGGCGAACCGGCTTTGCTGCGAGGCGGCCGACCGCGCCATGCAGGTTTTCGGCGCGCTCGGCTACTCGCGTCACCAGCCCTTCGAGCACATCTACCGTCATCACCGCCGTTACCGCATCACCGAAGGATCCGAGGAAATCCAGATCCGCAAGGTGGCCGGCTACCTGTTCGGGTACACGGGGCCGGGGAAGTGGCGCGACGCTGACGCAACCGTGGAGTGATTCATGAGCAGCACCTTCGAGACCATTACCCTGGAGCGTGCCGACGGCATCGCCTGGCTCACCCTGAACCGGCCGGACAAGCGCAACGCGCTCTCCATTCCCATGCAGGAGGAGATGCGCGCCGCGCTGGCCGAAGTGGCCGCCGATACTGGCGTGCGCGCCCTGGTGATCACCGGCGCCGGTGACGGCTTCTGCGCCGGCGCCGAGCTGGACAAGCTCTGGGGCGATGCCGGCGAACAGAGCTTCGGCGACGCCGTGGGCGACGTCATGGACCGGCTCTCCCATCCGCTGATCTGCGACATCCAGGCACTGCCGGTGCCGGTGGTGGCTGCCGTCAATGGCGCGGCGGCCGGTGCGGGCGCAAGCCTGGCCCTGGCCGCCGACGTGGTGCTCGCCCGGCGCTCGGCCTATTTCCTGCTTCCGTTTGTGCCCAACCTGGGCATTCTCCCGGACTTGGGGGCGACCTGGCACATGCCGCGCCTGATCGGGCGCGCGCGCGCCCTGGGGCTGACCCTGCTGGGTGACCGCCTGCCCGCCGAAGACGCTGCCAACTGGGGGCTGATCTGGGCGTGTACCGACGATGACGCCCTTCTGGATGATGCCCGCGCGGTGGCGTCACGGCTTGCCGCCGGCCCGCCGGACGTGGTGCGCCGGGTGCGGGAAGCGTTCGCGGCCTCGGAGCACAACAGCCTCCCGGCGCAGCTGGACTACGAGGGCGAGCACCAGCGCGGCCTGCTGAACCGGGACGCGTTCCACGAGGGCGTCGCCGCGTTCATGGAGAAGCGCGCGCCGCGGTTCGGGGAGCGCGGCGGCTGAATCCCGGGCGCCCCCTGCCCAGCGAAAGGGGCGGTGTGCTATAAGTGACGGCCTGTGAATACGCACCAGCCGCCATCACTACTGCTGTCCAAGCTGCGCCCGCCCCTGACCGCCCGGTTTCAGGTGCGGCGAGCTGCTGTGGTCGAGCGGATCGCCGATGACCGGGACAGCCGTCTGGTGCTGATTCGTGCGCCGGCAGGGTTCGGCAAGACCACGGTCATGCAGCAGGCCCGTGATGCCTGCGAGGCGCGGCAGGTGGCCACCGCCTGGCTCACCGCCGACCCGGCCGACAACGACGTCAATCGCTTTCTCGCGTTCCTGTCCGCGGCGCTGGACCGCATCGTCGCGGGGGGCGGCAGTCAGCGTGAACCGGCCTCTGCCCACCTGCAGCTCCGGGACGAGGCCAGCGGCGAGCTCGCGCTGGAACTCATGGACCGCGTCGCCAGCTGCGCCGTGCCGTTCTCGCTGTTCATCGACGAGTTCGAGTCGGTGCAGAACTCCACCGTGCTGGGGCTGGTCCGGGAGTTGGTGGACCATATCCCGCCAGGCAGCCAGCTGATCCTCGGCTCGCGCACCGTGCCGGAGCTTGGGTTCGGCCGCCTCCGGGCCCGGGGCCTGCTGCTGGAGGTGGAGCCGGCAGACCTGCGTTTCTCCATTGATGAGACCACCCACTTCCTGCGCGATCATCGCGGGCTCAGCCTGGACGCCAACCAGGTGGCGCGTCTGCACGAGTCCACGGAGGGGTGGGCGGCAGCGCTGTGGCTTGCCTCCATGGCCGTGGAGCGGCGTGCAGACGCCGGCGCGTTCCTGGAGGGCTTCTCCGGCTCCAGTGCCGCCATTGCCGATTACCTGGCCGAGGACGTGTTCGCGAATCTGCCGGAGCCGCTGCAGACCTTTCTCCTGCGCACCAGCGTGCTGCACCAGTTGAACGGTGACCTATGCAACGCCGTGGCGGGGGGCGCGGATGGCGCCGGCATGCTGGAGGAGCTGGAGCGGCGCAATCTGTTCCTGCTGCCGCTGAGCGACGACCGCAGCTGGTACCGCTACCACAGCCTGTTCCGGGACTTTCTGCGCAGCCAGCTTGACCGGCAGCAGCCCGGGGAGGTCGCCGCCCTGCACCGCGCCGCTGCCGACTGGTATCGCGAGCGGGGGCGGCCCATTCCGGCGGTGGAACATGCGCTGGCGTCCGATGAGTCCGACACCGCCGTTGCCATTCTGCTGGACAACGCCGAGCAATTGCTCATGGAGGGGCGGTTCCGGTTGCTGTCGCGCTGGCTGGGTGCGCTCCCGGCCGAGGCGCTGGATGCCCACCCCCGGTTGCGGGTGGTCCACGTGTGGGCGCTGGCGTTCAGCCGTGGCTACAAGGAGGGCATGGCCATTCTCGCACGCATGGATCATGGCGATATGGATGCCGGGACGCGCGCCCACGTGCTGTCGGTGCGGCCCATGTTGCTGACCATGATGGATCACGTGGAGCAGGCCTACGACGAAGCCATGGCCAATCTCCAGGAACTGGAGGCGGGGGTGAACTTCCCCTACAGCATGCTCGCCAACTCCGCGGCCTATCTGGCGATGATCAAGGGGCGCTACCGGGAGTCGCGCGAGCTGCTGGAGGCGTCCCGGCTGGCGCAGGACGTCGGTACCGGCCGCTTCAACATGATCTACTCCGAAGTGGTGGAAGCCACCATCGATCTGCTGCGCGGGCGGCTGCGCCAGGCCACCCAGCGCTTCCGCGTGGCCGCGGGAACCCAGCACGGCCACCGCCGCTTCGACACCAACGGCAATGTCATGGCCGGCGTGCCCCTGGCGGAGGTGCTCTACGAGACCAATGCGCTGGATCAGGCCGAGCGGTTGCTCAATGTCTACGTGCCGCTGGTGCGTGGGGTGCGGCTGCCCGATCAGATGATCAGCGCCCACGTCACCATGTCGCGGATCGCCGCCCTGCGCGGGGACGCGGAGAGTGCGTTCCAGCTCCTCACCGATCTGGAATACCTGGGCTACGAGGGGCAGCTTCCCCGGGTGGTCTCCAGCGCCCGGCTGGAGCGGCTACGCCACTGCCTGATCCAAGGCGATTTGCACGGTGCCCGCAACGAGTACCTGCGTGCCCGTGACCGGGCGTTGTGGGCGCGGGTCACCCCCTATTCCGCCCTGGGCAATGACATCGAAACCCTGGCGCTGGCGCGCCTGCGACTACTGGTGCACGGCTCCCGGCCCGACCGGGCGGTGGCACCGCTGCGTCAGGCCGTCAGCGAGACCGAGCGCAATCGCCGCCACCGCCGTGCTCTGAAGCTGCGGCTGCTGCTGGCGGCGGCGCTGGCGCGCGCCGGCGACGACGAGGGCGCCATGGCGGAGCTGGAGCCCGCCCTGCGCTTCGCGGCCGACGAAGGGTTTGTGCGCATCATCGCCGACGAGGGCGATGTGGTCACCGGCCCGGTGCGGGCGTTCACTACCAGCCGTGCCGGGGCCGACCTGCCCGCTGAGTACCGTGAACGGTTGTACGCCGCCTGCGGGCTCAGTGAACATGGCGCCACGGGCGCCTGCGCCGCCGGTGCGATGCCGGAGCCGCTCACGCCCAAGGAGGTGCGGGTGCTGGAGCAGCTCGCCGGGGGCAACTCCAACAGCGGCATCGCCGCCATGTTGTTCGTCTCCGAGAGCACCGTGCGCACCCACCTGCGCAACATCAACGCCAAGCTGGATGCCCGCAACCGCACCGAGGCCGTGGCCATCGCCCGGCGCCTCGGTCTGGTCGACTGAACTCCCGGGGTCCTGCCGTGAATGGACGGTGATTCGTCGCTTCGGACGATTCTGCCGCACGCCCCCGTTTCTAGACTGCTCCCATGCCGTCACCTCCCCTGGCTGGCGTGTCGTCAGTCGGGGCGGGCGGGTCGGCGGAACCTGGAGGAGAAGTCACCATGACCACAACGACGATAACGCGCGTGTCCGCTTCCGCTCTCGTGGCGGCCGGCCTGCTGCTGGGCGGGGCCTCGGCGGCCGATGCCCGGCAGTTGAACTACGCCAGCGGTTACCCCGATGGCTCCATCGGCATTGAAGCGGCCGAGCGCTGGGCCGATGCCGTGGAGGAATACTCCGACGGTGCCCTCAGCGCCCGGGTGTTCCCGCTGTCACTGCTGGATTTCGAGGAGGCGTCGTCCGGCGTTCGCGACGGCATCGCCGACAGCGCCTTCGTGCTGCTGCCCTATTTCCAGTCCGAGTACCCCCACGCCAACATGGTCGCCGAGATCTCCATGGCGCTGGAGCTGGCCGACGAGCGCACCCCGGGCCACGAAGGGCTGGCCTACGCCGGCGCCATGTCGGAGTTCATCTTCAATCACTGCCCCGAGTGCGTCGAGGAGTTCGAAGCCCAGAACCAGCTCTTCCTCGGGGGGTCGTCCAGCACCTCCTATCACCTGATCTGCACCGAGGAGGTGACCTCCCTGGATGATCTGCAGGGGACCCGCGTGCGTGCCGGCGGTGCGCAGTGGTCGCGGTGGGCGGATGCCCTGGGGGCGTCGTCGGTGTCCATGTCCGTGAACGACATGTACGAGGCGCTGAGCCAGGGGGTGCTTGACTGCGCCTCCATCGATCTCACCGGTCTGACCATCTTCAGCCTGTCCGACGTGGCCACGGACATCACCGTGCAGGTGCCGGGCGGCGCCTACGGCGGCAGCAGCCCGGCGAGCCTGAACCTGGACACCTGGCGCAGTCTCGACACCGACGGGCGCGAAGCCCTGATGCGTGCGGCCACGGTGATGTCGGCGGAGCTCAGCTACCTCTACGCCGAGGAGGACATCGCCAACCATACCCTGGCCGAGCAGGAGGGCATCGCCATTCACGAGCCCGATGACGCGCTGCTGGAGGCCTCCCACGACTTCATCCGCGAGGATCTCGAGACCATCGCCAGCCGCTATCAGGAGCGGGGCGTCGATCGGGCGGAGGAGATGATCGCGGAGTTCCGGCCGCTGCTGGACCGCTGGCTGAAGCTGGTGGAGGACGTGGACGACGCCGACGAGCTCGCCCGGCTCTACTGGGACGAGGTCTCCTCGAAAGTGGACGTGGACAGCTACGGCATGTAGCGCCACCGGGCGGAGCGGCACCGGATCGGTCCGGGTCGCTCCGCGCGTTCGCCCGTCACATCCGCCCCGGGGAGTTGCCCATGGGTATGCCGAGAACCATCTTCACCCCGGAACACGTGCAGTTCCGGGACGTTGCCAGCCGCTTCATGCGCGAGCGGATCGGGCCGCGCGCCGCCGCCTGGCGCGAACAGGGCCATGTGGACCGCGATGCCTTCCAGGCGCTCGGCGAGCAGGGGTTTCTGCTCATGTGGGCGGAAGACGACTACGGCGGTGCCGGCGTTCGCGACATCCGCTACGATCAGATCCTGCAGGAAGAGACGATCCGCCACGGCGAGATCGGCTTCTTCCACAACGCCCACTCCATGCTGGTGGGCCCCTACCTCGATCGCTACGCCACGCCGGAGCAGAAGCAGCGCTTCATCCCCCCGGCGGTGCGGGGCGACGCGATTCTCGCCATCGCCATGACCGAGCCCGGCACCGGCAGCGATCTTGCGGCGATCCGGACCCGCGCCGAAGACCGGGGCGACCACTGGCTCCTCAACGGCGCCAAGACCTACATCTCCAACGGCATTCTCGCGGATCTCGTGGTGGTGGCCGCGCGCACCGACCCGGACAGCCGCCACGGTATCAGCCTGTTCGTGGTGGAGCGCGGCATGCCCGGGTTCGAGCGCGGGCGGCGGCTGCAGAAGATGGGCCTGCACGCCCAGGACACCGCCGAGCTGTTCTTCGACGACGTGCGGCTGCCGAAGGAGAACCTGCTGGGCGAGGTGGGCAGGGGCTTCCGGCACATGGCGGAGTGTCTGGCGGTGGAGCGGCTGATGAGCGCCATCACCTCCATCGCCCATGCCCAGGTCGCCTTCGACATCACCCTGGAGTACATCAAGGAGCGCCGCGCCTTCGGTCGCCCCATCGGCACGTTCCAGAACAGCCGCTTCGTCATGGCGGACCTGCGCGCCCGGCTGGACGCGGTGCAGGCGCTGGTGGATCAGTGCGTCATGCTGGCCAATGACCAGGCGCTGGATGCCGAGGCCGCGTCCGGCGCCAAGCTGGCGGCCAGCGAGCTGGAGGGCGAGGTGCTGGACGCGTGCGTGCAGCTTCACGGTGGCGCCGGCTACATGGAGGAGTACCGCATCTGCCGCATGTACACCGACGCGCGCATCTCCCGCGTCTACGCCGGCACGTCCGAGATCATGAAGGAGATCATCGGCCGGGGTCTTGGCCTGGATGAGCGTCGATCGGGATGAATATCGTCGTTTCGGACGAGGCGCAGTCACCAGCCAGTATCCGAGGATGCCCAAGGAGAGCGCCGTCCACAGAAGACGGCTGCTGGCGATAACAATGACGAGACGTCTGGAGGAGATCATCATGGGGACCGGAACGCATCGAACTGGAAAACGACTTCTGGCAGTGTTGCCAGCCCTGGTCGCCGGCGTGGCGATGAGCGCGGCCGCGGATGCACGCCAGCTCAACTTCGCCATCGGTTACGCCGACGGCTCTCTTGGCGCCGACGCCGCCAACCGTTACGCCGACGCGCTGGAGGAGTACTCCGGCGGTGAGCTGACCGCGCGAGTCTTCCCCCGCTCGCTGCTGGAATTCGACGAGAGCTCCACCGGCCTGCGTGACGGCACGGCGGACAGCAGCATTCTGCTGTTGCCGTACTTCCCGTCCGAGTACCCCAGCTCCAACCTGGCGGCGGAGCTGTCCATGCTGCTGGAAGTGGGTGGCGAATCAGTGGACAAGTCAGGCCTCGCCTACGGCGGCGCCATGTCGGAGTTCATCTTTCATCACTGCCCGGAATGCCACGACGAGTTCCGGGCGCAGAACCAGGTATTCGCCGGGTCGGCGGCCACCTCGCCCTACTACCTGCTGTGCAATGGCGAGGTGACCAGCAGCGATGATCTCAGCGGCAAACGCATGCGCGTCGGCGGTGCCCAGTGGTCGCGCTGGGTTCGCGAGATGGGTGCCTCGCCGGTGTCGCTGTCCCAGCACGAGACCTACGAAGCCCTGAGCCAGGGCGCCGTGGACTGCAGCGTGCACTCCACCCCGGAGCTGACCATCGTCAATCTCATCGAGGTGATCGAGGACATCACCGTGGACATGCCCGGCGGTGTGTTCGGCGGTGTCGGCAGCAACAACCTCAACATGCAGACGTGGCAGAGCCTGGACGGCGACCAGCGCGAAGCGCTCATGCGCGCGTCGGCGGTGATGTCGGCGGAGATGAGCTGGGTGTACGAACAGGGTCACCAGGAGAACATGCAGAAGGTCCGCGACATGGACAAGATCACCGTCCACGAGCCGGACGACGGTCTGGTGGACGACACCGTTGCCTTCATCGAGGCGGACATGGAGCGCATCGCGGAGAACTACCGCGAGAACCATGGTGTAGAGCGGGCCGAGGAGATGATCGAGGACTTCCGAGGTATTCTCGAGGAGTGGATCGAGCGGGTGCAGGGCGTGGACTCCAGCGACGAGCTGGCCCGCCTCTACTGGGACCAGGTCTTCTCGCGCGTCGATCTCGAGTCCTACGGCGAGTAACCATTGTGCCGGCGTGGCGGCTGACCCGCCGCGCCGGCGTCCGTGAGACGTTGCCGCAATCTCCGGGGGCGGGGCATGTACACGATCGGCCGCTTGCTGTCGCGCATCACTGACTTCACCACCATTCTCGGCGGGCTCGCCATCGCGTTGATGATGCTGCACGTCACCGCTGACGTGATCGGCCGCTATTTCTTCAGTGCGCCGCTGCCGGGCACCATCACCATCGTCGCCTACTACTACATGCTGATCGCCGCTTTCGTGCCACTGGCATTCGCCGAGCAGAAGGGGGCGCACATCTCCGTGGAAGTGGTCACGGAGATGATGCCCGAGGTGTTGCAGAAGCACCTGAACGGGCTGGTGCTGGTGTTCTCCGCCACGGTCTTCGGCCTGTTGTCGGTGCGCACCTGGGAGGAGGCGCGCACCAAACAGGACATCGGCTCCATGGTTGTTCAGGCGGATACCTCCATTCCCGTATGGCCCACCGCGTATGCCTTACCCATCGGCTGCGGGCTGATGACGGTGGTGCTGGTCTACAAGTTCCTCGTCTACCTGTTCGGCGCCCGCTCCGGGCTGGATGAGGTCCGGGCGCGGCCGGAGGATCTCGCCAGCGATGACCGGTTCTCCTCCGACGACGGGGAGGGGCGCCCGTGAGTGATGTGGAGATCGGCCTCTACGGCCTCGGTATTCTCCTGGTGCTACTCGCCCTGCGGGTGCCCGTGGGCGTCGCGCTGATCGGCGTGTCGTTCGGCGGGCTGTGGTACATGGTGGGGTGGAACATCGCCTGGGGCGTGCTGGGGAACATTCCCTACAGCTTCGCCTCCAGCTGGGTATTGAGTTCGGTGCCCATGTTCCTGCTGCTGGGGTTCATCTGTTACCACACGCAGCTGACCCAGGGCATGTTCCGGGCGGCGCGGCTGTGGCTGTCGGGCCTGCCCGGCGGGCTCGCCATCGCGTCCATCTTCGGTTCGGCCGGGTTCGCGGCGGTATCTGGGTCGTCGGTGGCGTGCTCGGCGGCCATGGGCCGGATCGCCGTGCCGGAGATGATGCGCCACCGGTACCACCCGGAGCTGGCCACCGGCACCGTGGCCGTGGCCGGCACCATCGGTGCGCTGATCCCGCCGTCCATCATCATGATTCTCTACGGCATCATCGCCCAGGAGTCGATCCGGGCGCTGTTCCTGGGCGGTATCAGCGCCGGCATTCTCACGGCCATCGGCTACGTGATCGTCGTGCTGGTACGGGTGAAGCTCAAGCCGGAGCTCGCCCCGCCGCTGAACGAGAACATCCCGCTTAGCGAGAAAATCGCGGCCCTGAAGGACACCTGGCCGGTGCTGCTGATCATGATCGGCATCTTCGGCGGCCTGTTCAGCGGCGTGTTCACGCCCACCGAGGCGGGTGCCGTGGGCGCGTTCCTGGCCTGTCTGGTGGCGATCATCAAGCGCTCCATGACGTGGGAGCGCTTCCGCAACGCCATCCTGGAGACGGTGCTGACCACCGCCGCGCTCATGGTCATCGCCATCGGTGCCAATCTGCTCACGCGCTTTCTGTCCCTCTCCGGCGCCGGCGATTTCCTGTCCACCACCATTATCGGCGTGAGCCCGGATCCCATGATCCTGCTGCTGGGGATCGTGCTGGTCTACGTGATTCTTGGCATGTTCCTGGAGCCCATCGGGGCCATGCTGCTGACGCTGCCCATCGTCCTGCCGATCGTGGGCGACGCTGGCTTCAGCCTGCTGTGGTTCGGCGTTGTGCTCACCAAGCTGCTGGAGATCGGCATGATCACGCCGCCCATCGGCATGAACGTGTTCGTGATCAAGGGGGTGGTCCGGGATCTGGTCAGCACCACGGCCATCTTCAAGGGCATCGGCTGGTTCCTGGTGATGGACTTCATCGTGCTGGGTATTCTGATCGCGTTCCCCGGCATCATCCTGTTCCTGCCGGGGCTGGGGAGCTGATCGGCGTACCACTACAACTGACAACTGGGAGACGAGCGGACCATGGCCGCACACGAGCAACCGCAGATCCTTTGGACACCGACACCGGAGCGGGTGGCCGACAGCCGCATTCAGGACTACATGCACTGGCTGGCCCGGGAGAAGGGGCTGCAGTTCGACGACTACAACAGCCTGTGGCGGTGGTCCACGGAAGAGCTGGAGGATTTCTGGGCGTCCATCTGGGAGTACTTCGACGTGCGCCACTCGGCGCCGTGGGAGTGCGTGCTGGAGGAGCGGGTCATGCCGGGGGCGAACTGGTTCCCCGGCGCGCGCCTGAATCTGGCGGAGCAGATCTTCCGGGAGCAGGAGGCGGATGCGGATGCGCCGGCGATCCTGTTCCGCTCAGAGCTGCGTGGTCTGCAGACCCTGACCTGGCGCGAGCTGCGCGAGCAGGTGGCGTGCGTGGCCCACGCCCTGCGCGGGATGGGCGTGCAGCGCGGCGACCGTGTGGTGGCCTATCTGCCCAACATCCCGGAGACGGTGGTGGCCTTTTTCGCCTGTGCCAGCATCGGTGCCATCTGGTCCAGCTGCTCGCCGGACATGGGCACTCGCAGTGTGCTGGACCGCTTCCGGCAGATCGACCCCAAGGTGATGATTGCCGCCGACGGGTACCGGTACGGCGGCGAGGACTACGATCGCCTCGCCGTGGTGGAGCAGTTGCGCGCCGAGCTGCCCACTCTGGAGCACACGGTGCTGCTGCCCTATCTCAACGGTGACGCCGCGCTGCCACAGACCACGCCCTGGCGGGACCTGTTCGCGCCGCCGGGGGAGATGACGTTCGAGCAGGTGCCCTTCGACCACCCGCTCTGGGTGGTGTACTCCTCCGGCACCACCGGCCTGCCCAAGCCCATTGTCCACGGCCATGGTGGTGCCCTGCTGGAGACGCTCAAGGGCCACGGGCTGCAGCTCGACCTGGGGCCCCAGGACCGCTTCATGTGGTTCACCACCACCGGCTGGATCATGTGGAATCACCAGATCGGCGGGCTGCTGGTGGGCGCCACCATCTGCCTTTACGACGGCAACCCGGGGCATCCGGATCTCACCACGCTGTGGCGTTTCGCCGAAGAGACCGCCATGACGTTCTTCGGCGGCGGCGCGGCCTATTTCATCAACTGCCGCAAGGGCGGGGTGAAACCGGCCGAGGTGGCCGATCTGCGCCATCTCCGCGCGGTGGGATCAACGGGCTCACCGCTGCCGGAGGAGGGCTATCACTGGATCCATCAGGAGCTGGGTGACGTCTTCATCGCCGCCATCAGTGGCGGCACCGACGTGGCCGCCGCCTTCGTGGGCTCCTGCCCGGCGCTGCCCATCGTCGCCGGCGAGATGCAGTGCCGGGTGCTCGGCATTGCCGTGCATGCGGCCGACGACGCCGGCAACCTGCTCGACGACGAAGTGGGCGAGCTGGTGGTGACCGAGCCCATGCCCTCCATGCCCATCTACTTCTGGAACGACCCGGACGGCCAGCGCCTGCACGAAAGCTATTTCGAGATGTACCCCGGCTGGTGGCGCCACGGTGACTGGATCCGCATCACGCCGCGGGGTGGTGCCATCATCTACGGCCGCTCGGATACCACCATCAACCGCCACGGCATCCGCATGGGTACCGCCGAGATCTACCGCGTGGTGGAGGAGTTCCCGGAGGTGCTGGACAGCCTGGTGGTGGATCTGGAGTACCTGGGGCGGGAATCCTGGATGCCGTGCTTCGTAGTGCTCCGCGAGGGTGCAGCGCTGGACGGGGAGCTGGCCGCGTCCATCAAGCAGGCCATTCGCACCAAGCTCTCGGCGCGCCACGCCCCCAACGAGATCGTGGCGGTGGAGGAGATTCCGCGCACGCTCACCGGCAAGAAGATGGAGTTGCCCATCAAGAAGCTCCTGCTCGGCATGCCGTTGGACAAGGCGGCCAATCCGGACGCCATGGCCAACCCGCACAGCCTGGACTACTTCCAGGCCTTCGCCCGCCAGCGCGGCACGGCCGACGCGGATGCCTGAGCGATCCACCACACGCCACAGCTGATACGAGGTGACCCATGTCCCGTCAACACACAGGCGCTCGCGCCATCATCGCCGGCTCCGTTCTGGGGCTGGCTGCGGCCCAGCCGGTCGCGGCCCAGAGCCTCAACTTCGCCTCCGGCTACCCTGCCGACTCCATTACCGCCGAGGCCCTGGAGGTGTATGCCGACCGGTTGCAGGAGTATGCCGATGGCGCGCTGTCGGCACGGCTTTTCCATCTTTCCCTGTTGAACCTGGAGGAGACCAGCGGCGGGCTCCGGGACGGCATTGCCGATCTCGGCATCGTGCTCACGCCCTACTTTCCGGGCGAGTTCCCGCACATGAACATGATCGCCGAGCTCTCCATGCTGCTGGAGACCGAGGGCATGGATGCCGAGCATCCTGGCCCGGCCTTCGCCGGCGCCATGATGGAGTACGTCTTCTTCAACTGTTCGTCCTGCCGCGAGGACTTCCAGAGCCAGAATCAGGTCTTTCTCGGTGGTGCCTCGAGCCCGGAGTACGCGTTGTTGTGCACCACGCCGGTGACTGACGCCGAGGCGGTCGAAGGCAAGCGTCTGCGTGTCGGCGGCGCGCAGTGGGCGCGCTGGGCGGACGCCATGGGTGCCTCACCCGCGAGCATGTCCGTGAACGAGATCAACGAGGGGCTGAGTCAGGGCGTGGTGGACTGTTCGGTGCAGTCAGCGCCAGAGTTGTCCGTTTTCCAGCTGTTCGACGTGGTGGAAGACATTACGGTGGGCGCGCCGGGTGGTGTCTTCGCCGGAGTGGGGTCCAGCAACATCAACGCCGACACCTGGCGCGGGCTGGATGACCAGCAGCGGGAGGCGCTGCTGCGCGCGTCGGCGGTGCTGTCCGCCGAGTTCACGTGGCGGTATGAGAGCGAAGGGCTGGAGAACCTGGAGCGTGCCGAGGCGGAGGGCATCACCGTTCACGAAGCCGATGGGTCACTGATCGAGGCCACCCAGGCGTTCATCGGGCGCGACGTGGACCGCATCGCCGACAGCTACGCCGAAGACCACGGTGTGGCCGACAGTCACGACAGGGTGGAAGCGTTCCGGCCGATTCTCGAGCGCTGGGTGGAGCTGACCGCCGGTCTGGAGGACGCGGATGCGCTCGCGGAGCTGTACTGGAACGAGTTGCTCTCGGAGCTGGATCCGGCCGACTACGGTCTGTAGGAAGGTACCTGGCCGCCCGGGAGGAGTGCACCCGGGCGGCCAGGCTCGTGGCCGGTTTACAGCCGCTCGATGATGGTGACGTTGGCCATGCCGCCACCTTCGCACATGGTCTGCAGGCCGTAACGGCCCTGACGCTGCTTCAGGGCATGGAGCAGCGTGGTCATGAGCTTGGTGCCGGAGCTGCCCAGGGGGTGGCCCAGGGCAATGGCGCCGCCATTGATGTTCATCCGCTCCGGATCCGCACCGGTGGTGGACAGCCACGCCAGCGGCACCGGGGCGAAGGCCTCGTTGACCTCGAACGCGTCGATGTCGTCCGCCGACAGCCCCGCCTTCTTCAGGGCCCGCTCGGTCGCCGGCAGCGGCGCCTCCAGCATGATCACCGGGTCGTGGCCGATGACGCTCATGTGATGGATGCGGGCCAGCGGCTCAACGCCCATGGCTTTCAGGCCGCGTTCGCTAACGACCATGACGCCGCTGGCGCCGTCGCAGATCTGGCTGGCGTTGGCCGCGCTGATGTAGCCACCTTCCTGCAGGGTGGCGACACCGGCGATCCCCTCAAGCGAGGCGTCGAAGCGGATGCCTTCGTCCACCGTATGCATCTCGCCGTCGTCACCGCCCTCGGCGGAGCGGGCCGGCACCGGCAGGATCTCCTCCTCGAACCGGCCGTTGCGCGCCGCGTCCATGGCGCGCTGATGGCTCTGCAGCGAATAGCGGTCCAGATCCTCCTTCGAGTGGCCGTACTTCTTCGCGATCATCTCGGCGCCCATGAACTGGCTGAACTCCCCGACGCCGTCGTAGCGCTGATGGATGCCCGGGCTCATGTAGTGGCCCATGCCGGCCTTCTGGGGGAGCTTGATGGTGGAGAACATCGGCACCCGGCTCATGCTCTCGACGCCGCCGGCCACCACCACGTCCATGGAGCCGGACATCACCGCCTGAGCGGCGAAGTGAAGCGCCTGCTGGGAGGACCCGCACTGGCGGTCAATGGTGGTGCCCGGGACCGACTCCGGCAGCTTGGACGCGAGCACCGCGTTGCGTCCGACGTTCATGGCCTGTTCGCCCGCCTGACTGACGCAGCCGAGGATCACGTCCTCCACCAGCGCCGGATCGGCGCCGGACCGGTCCACAAGCCCGTTGATGACCTGCGCGGCCAGGTCCGCCGGATGCCAGCCCGACAGGCGTCCCCCTTTGCGGCCGCCGGCCGTGCGGGTTGCGGCAACGATATACGCTTCACTCATGATTCTGTCCTCCCCGTGGATTGGGTGATATAACCGCACGCGCCGTCACGGGGACAGCCGGAGCACGGTCAACACGCCAGGATTCTGATCGCTGTGCATGGATCGTGCGTCGTCGGAACAGACGAATCTCGCACTCCGGGCGCAGCGTCGACGTCGATAACTATGTTACAAAATGGACGGGAAGGTGTGTGATTGTGTGTTACGGGAAGGATGCGGCGGAGCCGTGAGCGGCTCCGCCGGGTCGGACTGTTGTGTCAGGCTTCGCGCGCCTCGCCGCGTGGGCTAATGGCGTCCAGCAGGCGGCCGGCGGCCGTGCGCAGGTAGCCGAAGCCGGCGCGGATGAGCGACGCCATGTAGCGGTTGCGCTCCAGGCGGGCCTGCTTTTCGAAAGCGGCGATGGTGGCGTGGCTCAGCACGAAATCGTTGTCGGTTCGTTGGTTGTCCATGACACCCCCGTTCTTGCCGGTTTATGTTGCGGTGCATGATAACGGGATCCCCGTCCACCATTCAGGGGTGTATGGGCATATTACTTTTGTCATCTGGTCACAAATCAATATGACTCGTGAGGAGAGGCGCGATGTGGGCAACACCCGTCCTACCGGATATCGCCCTGGAGCATCACTACGGCGATCGTGTGGTGCCCTGTTTTCGGGAGCGGCCCGGGAACCTCAACCGGCTGCTGCCTGAAGCCCTGGCCCGTGTACCCGACAACGACGCGCTGGTGCACGGTGACCGGCGCCTGAGTTACCGGGCGCTGGACGAGCAGGTGGGAAGGGTGGCTGCCGGTCTTGCCGCCTGTGGCGTCGGTGCCGGCGACCGGGTGGCGCTGATTCTCGGCAACCGCATTGAGTTCGTGGTGCTGGTGCTGGCCACCTGGCGCCTAGGCGCCGTCGCCGTGCCTCTGAATACGCGGGACAGCCGCTCCGGCTACGAGCACGCCCTGGGGGACTCCGGGGCGCTGGTGCTGGTGCATGAGCCCGACGTGCGCGAACGCCTGCCCGACAACAGGTCACTACCAGGTCTGCAGCACCGGGTCTGCGTCAGCGAGTTCGAACAGCTGCTGCAGCACGGTGAGCGCCGTGAGGCGGCGACGGTGGCGAAGGAAGATGTGGCAGCTATCCTCTATACCTCCGGCACCACCGGGCGACCCAAGGGCGCCATGCTCACCCATTTCGGCATTATTCATTCCCTGATGCACTTCACCGTCTGCATGGGGCTTGAGCCGGGCGAGCGCTCGCTGATCACGGTGCCGTTCAGCCACGTCACCGGGCTGGTGGCGCTCATGGGCACCTGCCTGCACGCGGCCGGGACGCTGATCATCCAGAGCGAGTTCAAGGCGCGCGCGTTCCTGGAACTGGCCGCCCGGGAGCGCATGACCCACACCGTGCTGGTGCCGGCCATGTACAACCTCTGCCTGCTGGATCCGGAGTTCGACCGCTTCGACCTCTCCGCATGGCGGATTGGCGGCTACGGCGGGGCGCCTATGCCGGCGGTCACCATCGGCAAGCTGGCGGAGCGGTTGCCGAACCTGCAGCTCATGAACGCCTACGGCGCCACCGAGACCAGTTCCCCGGTCACCATGATGCCGCCCGCCGAGACCGGCTCCCGCGGCGACAGCATCGGCGTGGCGCTGCCCTGCGCCCGGGTGGCCATCATGGACGACGACGGCCGCGAGGTGCCGCGGGGGCAGCCGGGCGAGCTCTGGGTGGCCGGCCCCATGGTGGTGCCGGGCTACTGGAACAACCCCGAGGCCACGGCCCGGGAGTTCACCGGCGGGTTCTGGCGTTCGGGTGATATCGGCTCCATGGACGCGGACGGCTTCGTGTATGTCTTCGACCGCAAGAAGGACATGATCAACCGCGGTGGCTACAAGGTCTTCACCACGGAGGTGGAGAACGTCATGCTGGCGTATCCCGGAGTGGCGGAGGTGGCCGTGATCGGAACGCCATGCCCGGTGCTGGGCGAACGCGTGCACGCGTTCGTGGTGTCAGCGGAGGGCGGCGTCGACGAGGCCGCCTTGCTGGATCATTGCGCCGCCGAACTTTCCGACTACAAGGTACCGGAGGGGGTGATTCTTCGGCAGGAGCCGCTGCCGCGGAATCCGAACGGCAAGGTGCTCAAGCGCGCGCTGCGCGACGCGTTCGCGGCGCAGCACGGCGATGGCGAGCCCGCGGGGTAATAGCGGCTGCAACATTCTTCAGGGGCAGGAGGCAAGTCTCATGGGGCAGAAGCATGCGGTCGGCGGCCTCTCCTTTCGCCAGAGCGTCGACCACATGGTCGACCACGCCATCGACATCATGGGCCTGGATGACGGACTCGGCGAGGCCATGAAGGCCTGTCATTCCGTCCTGCAGGTGTCGTTCCCGGTGCGGATCAACGGCCGGGCGGAGATGTTCACCGGCTGGCGTGCCACCCACAGCGATCACCGCCTGCCCGCCAAGGGCGGCATCCGCTACGCTACCCAGGTGGATCAGGACGAGGTGGAGGCGCTGGCGGCGCTCATGACCTACAAGTGCGCCATCGTCGATGTGCCGTTCGGCGGTTCCAAGGGTGGCCTGAAGATCGACCCGAGCCGTTACACCCGGGAGCAGCTCGAGGCGATCACGCGCCGGTTCGCCCGCGAGCTGATCGACAAGCAGTACCTCAGCCCCGCGCAGAACGTGCCGGCACCGGACCTGGGCACCGGCCCCCGTGAGATGGGGTGGATGGCCGACACCTATCGCCAGCTCTTCCCCAACGATATCAACTACCTGGGCTGCGTGACCGGCAAGCCCGTGGAACACGGGGGCGTGCGGGGGCGCAACGAGGCCACCGGCCGTGGCGTGCAGTACGCCCTGCGCGAGTTCTTCCGTAACGAGGAGGAGAGCAGTCGTGCGGGGCTCAAGGGGGATCTCTCCGGCAAGCGCGTGATCGTCCAGGGCCTTGGCAACGTGGGGTATCACGCCGCGTACTTCCTGAGCCGGGAGGATCACGCCCTGGTCACGGCGGTGATCGAGAGCGATGGCGCCGTGATCAACGAGGATGGCCTGGACATCGACGCCCTGGCGAATCACAAGCAGGCCCATGGCGGTGTCGAAGGGTTCAAGGGCGGCACCTTCGAGCCGGATGGCAGAAAGGTGCTGGAGCTGGACTGCGACATCCTGATCCCGGCGGCCCTGGAGGGCGTGATTACCATGGACAATGCGCCGAAGATCAAGGCCCGGCTGATCGCCGAGGCGGCCAACGGACCGGTGACCTTCGAGGCGGACGCCATGCTGCGGGAGCGCGGCGTGGAGATCATCCCCGATGCCTATTGCAACGCCGGGGGCGTGATCGTCTCCTACTTCGAGTGGATCCGGAACCTGGCCCACATCCGCTTCGGCCGGCTGGAAAAGCGCTTCCACGAGGCGCGCGGGCAGCACATCATCTCCGGTATCGAGATGGCGAGCGGCGGTCAGGTGCCGGACTGGATCCGGGATGAACTGGTGCGAGGTGCCGACGAGTTCGACCTGGTGCGCTCGGGACTGGACGACACCATGCGGCTCGCGTTCCGCGAGATCATGGACAAGCGCCGCAGTAACGACGATATCAGGGATTACCGTATGGCGGCCTACGTACTGGCCATCGAGAAGATCGCCCGCTCGTACCGCGACATCGGTTACTGAGGCCGTATCACTGCTCGGCGATGGGTTCGATGCGCTGGGCGTCGGTGGCGGCCACCAGATCGACGCAGCGCTGATCCTGGAACTGGAACACCGTCACCCGGTGGGGCTCGTCGTGGATGCAGAATCCCACATCGCCTGCCATCCAGACGGAGTAGGCAGGCACCACCTCGGCCAGGGTGCAGCGCCGCTGGCCGGCCAGGCGGGTGAGGGCGCTGGCGCCCTCGCTGAAGCTGGCCTCACGGACGCTGCTGGCATCCGGGGCATGGTTGATGCGGCCCTCGTGGGGCAGGCGGCAGAGCAGGTCCACTGCGTCGGGGTTGTTGTCCGGGCTGTCGTTGATCAGCACGCAGACATCGCTGGGTGTGAGCAGCAGATAGACCGGCCCGTGGTAGGCATGGCTCGCGGAGCGATACTGATTCACCGCGGCGCCGAACGTCCAGTTCGGCACCAGCACGCCGAAGTCCGGCGCAATGAAGCTGTTCAGCGCATAGAAGCGGCTGTCCATCGACGTCCTCATTAACGGGCCGGCGGAAAACGCTCCCGGTTACTTCGGCCCGAGCAGCAACCAGGCGATGAGGCCGATCACGGGCAGCAGCAGGAGGATCACGATCCACAGCGCCTTCACCACCGGCCCCGCGGGGCTCTGCGCCGTCCGGATGATGGCCCAGATGACGATGAACAGCCAGATCAGGCCGAGGATACCGCCGACTTCCAGTCCCATGGGTTGACTCCTTGCGTTGACGACCGGTCATCCTACTCGCATGTCGCGGCCAGCGCCCCCTGACGCCGGACGGGGACAGATCCTCCGCACGCCGCCCTGTACTTCGATAATGGCCGCTCCGGTGGCGGCGGTGCAAGTGCGGCGGCCACCCCTGTAGACTATGAAGCACTGATTCGTGCAACACAGGCATCGCCGGGATCCGCCCAATGAGCGTCGACACGATCACCATCAACCGGCAGCGGGGTATCTTCGAAGGCCAGGCCAGTTTCTGGCTGTTCGGTTACGGCTCACTGCTCTACAAGGCCGGCTTTCCCTACCTGGAGTACCGGCCCGCGACCATTCGCGGCTGGTCGCGCCGGTTCTGGCAGGGCTCCCACGATCACCGCGGCACGCCCGAAGCGCCGGGGCGGGTGGCCACACTGGTGGAGGAGCCGGGCGCGGTGTGCACGGGCATGGCCTACCGCATCACGCCGGAGGTGCTGGAGCCGCTGGACGTGCGCGAGAAGAATGGCTACCTGCGGTTTACCACCACGCTCATGTTTGCCGACGGTGATACGGCGCAGGGGCTGGTGTACATCGCCACGGAAGACAACGACGCCTTTCTCGGGCCCGCTCCCGCCATGGAGATGGCACGGCATATCGCCCAATCCTCGGGACCCAGCGGTCCGAACCGCGACTATCTGGTGGGGGTTGCCGCCGCGCTGGGGCGGCTCGGTGCCGAGGACGCCCATGTGGCCAACCTGATGCAGGCGCTGCAGGAGGTGGAAACAGGCTCTGAAACGAGACGGGCCGGACGGTCGCCCGCCCGGCCCGGTACCGTGTGAAACGGCCGCGGCTTACTCGGTCTGGCCGTTGCCCATGGCCGACTGCTCGTAGTTCTGCATGCCCAGGCGTTCCATGAGGTCGAGCTGGGTCTCCAGGAAGTCGTAGTGACCTTCCTCGTCGGCCAGCAGCTCACCGAACAGATCCCGGGTGGCGTAGTCCCTTACGGACTCGCAGTGGCCCATGGCCTCTCGATAAAGCGCAATGGCCTCGGACTCGGCTGCCAGGTCACACTCCATGATTTCCTTGACGTTGCCGCCGACGCGCACGGTATCCATATCCTGTACGTTGGGTGTACCGCCCAGGAACAGGATGCGCTCGATGCAGCGGTTGGCGTGCCCCATCTCTTCCTGGGTCTCCTGCTCCTGCTTGGCAGAGAGCTTGCTCAAACCCCAGTCTTCCAGCAGGCGTGCATTCAGCGTGTACTGGTGAACGGCCGTCAGTTCACTGCGCAGCGCGCGGTTGAGGTATTCGATGACTTTTTCGTCGCCCTTCATGCTGCCTCCTGATGATCCTCGGAACTTTGCGCCCGATTTTCCCTTTATTTGCCCGGATTGGCTAGTGCTCGCGGGCAATCGGTGCCCTGAGGGGCTTCAGCGTCGGCGCTCATGGGCGCCGCGGATCAGGCGCATGCGAACAATCGGGACAGCAGTGACTTTGGTTGGGATCGGGCGAGCAGCTCGCCGGCATGGCTGTCGGCGCGGGTGAAAATCGCATCCAGCTCCGTGGTGACGGCGTCACCGGCCTCCCGATCCTCGCGACTGAACGACGATCCGCGGCCGCGGACACCGGCGTCGAGCAGTGCATCGGCCCACAGACCGACGGCGCTGCGCGTCGCGGTCAAGTCCGGTGGCTGGTAGTGGCCCCGGGAAGGGGATACGGCAGTGAGCACTGGATGGACGGGAAGTCAGGCCGTTGCGGTGAGCTCGCCGCAGAGGTTGCGCTGGAAGGCGTCGATGATGGTGCCGCGGTCGATGCCGCAGTTGATCAGGTAGTGCAGTTTCGTGAATGCGGCTTCACGGGTCATGTCGGCGCCGGCGACGAGGCCGGCCTCCGCCAGTGGCGTGCTGGTGGCGTAGTGGCCGAGACGCACGCCGCCGTACTGGTTCTGGGAAACCGCGGCCACGACCACGCCGTGGCGGCTGGCCGCGTCGATGGCGGCCACGAAGCCCGCGTCTTCACCCGGGCCGATACCCGAGGGGTAAGTCTCCAGCAGCAGCGCCGCCACGCCGGTGTCCACCAAGCCGCGGATCACGTCACCGCTGATGCCGGGGTAGACCGCCAGCATCGCCGCTCGCGAGGCGCTGTCGGTCACCACGGGCAGCGATGCCTCCAACGTATCCAGGGTGCGCTGCCAGTGCAGTGTGTTGCCGTCGAACGTGGCCAGGGGGTCCGCGTTGGGCGAGGTGAAGGGCTGGCCCGGTGCACCGAAGCGCTTGCTGCTGCGATTGGCCTGCAGCAGCTCGCCGCCGAAGGCGAGGCCGGTGCCGGCAAAGCCGGAAGTGGCGGCGGCATGCAGCGCCGTCAGCAGGTTCTCCCGGGCATCGCTGGTGGCTTCGCCCAGAGGGGCGCGGGCGCCGGTGACCACCACCGGGCGGCCCACGTCGGCCAGCAGGAATGACAGGGCTGAGCCGGTGAACGCGAGGGTGTCGGTGCCGTGAATGACCACGAAACCGGCGCAGTGCACCGCATTGCGGCGGATCGTTTCGGCCAGTGCGTGCCAGAACGCCGGCGTGACATCGGCGCTGTTGATGGCCGGGCCCGTCCCTGGATCGAGCCAGCGCAGCGGCGGGTGATTGCTGCCGGCGAGAGCCGCCTGGGCCCGCTCCGGCAGGTCCGACGAGGGCGTGTAACCCCGGTCCGACGGCACCATGCCAAAGGTGCCCCCGGTGTAGAGAACGCCGACGGGCAGGGAATCGCTGTCAGGTGTGGTCTGCATCATGTCCGGGGCCGGTGTCCGTTGCGGGGTCGCCGGTGACGGGGCAGGGCGCGTGCCAGCGGTCCTGGTAGACCAGGCCGGCCAGTTCGCGCCGCGTGTCCCAGCCTTCCTGCTCCAGCATGGGGGCGTCGTAGAACGCTTCCACGTGGCCGAGGCAGAGGATGGCCACGGGGTGGCCGCCCTCCGGGATGCCCAGTAGTTCGCGCAGGGCGTCCGGGTCGAACAGGGAGACCCAGCCCATGCCGAGCCCCTCGGCGCGGGCGGCGAGCCAGAGGTTCTGGATGCCGCACGCCACCGAGGCGAGATCCATTTCCGGCAGGGTGCGGCGGCCGAAGACGTACTGCTCGCGGTCCGGCATGAGCGAGACCACCAGCACTTCCCCGGCGTCGCGGATCCCCTCCACCTTCAGGCGCATGAACTCGGCGCCGCGCTCGCCCAGGGCGTCGGCGGTGGCAACGCGCTCCCGCTCCACCAGGGCGTGGAGGCGCTCGCGCAGTGCGTGATCCGCGATACGGATGAACCGCCAGGGCTGCATGTAGCCGACGCTGGGCGCCCTGTGGGCGGCCGTCAGCAGGCGCGCAAGGGTATCCGCGTCCACCGGGTCGGGGCGGAAGTGCCGCATGTCCCGGCGCGAATGGATGGCGCGGTAGACGGCCTCGATCTCCGGTGCCGTGAAAGCGTGATCGGGCCGGGGTCTCTGGCCTCTGGAGGTGGAATCCTGCATGGG
>SLBZ01000099.1 GCA_007126095.1 Aquisalimonas sp. | reverse complement strand
GGGGCGCCGCGGGCCGGACCGCACCGAGATCCGGGACGGCCTGGATGAAGGCGAAATCATTGCCGTGGACGGGGCCGGCTTCCTGTCCGACGGGGCCGCCACCCGGACTGCCGAGGAGTAATCACCCATGACGCTGCCCGAACTATCAATCCGGCGGCATGTGCTCGCCGTGATGATCAGTGCCGTCCTGGTGCTGTTCGGCTACATCGGCTACCAGGAAGTGGGCACCGACCGCATCCCGAACATCGACTTCCCGGTCGTCAACGTGGTGGTGATGCAGCCTGGCGCCGACCCGGACATCATCGACGCCTCCATCACGTCGGAGGTGGAGCGAGCGGTGAACACCGTGCCGGGCATCGACTACATCCAGTCTTCGTCCAGCCCGGGCACGTCCGTGGTCACCATCACCTTCGACCTGGACGTGGACATCGACGTGGCGTTCAACGAAGTTCAGGCGAAGATCAACGAGATCCGCCAGCAACTGCCCGAAGACGCCGAAGACCCCATCGTCCAGAAGGTGGAGACGGACGCCCAGGCGATCATGTGGCTCAGCGTCCAGGGCGACCGGACCCTGCAGCAGCTCGGCACGTATGCGCGCAATGTCGTGCGGCCGCAGATCGAGAACATCAACGGCGTGGGCGAGATCCAGATCGGTGGCGGCCTGGAGCGCAACATCCGCATCGAGGTGGAGCCAGACCGCCTGGCTGCTTTCGGCCTCACGGTCACCGACCTGATCAATGCCATCGAGACGGAGCACTTCCAGCTCCCCGGCGGCTTTCTGGTGGCGGAACGCACCGAGCGGCTGCTGAAGCTGGACATGGAGTTCCACCAGCCGGAGGCGCTGGAGGAGCTGATCGTCGCCTCCCAGGACGGCGCCCTGATCCGGCTGCGGGACGTGGCACAGGTGATCGATGGCCTGGAGGACCCGCGGGCGCTGGCCCGGTTCAACGGCGAACCGACGGTCGGCCTCGGCGTGGTCAAAGTCTCCGGCACCAACACCGTGGCCATCATCGACGAGGTGAAAGAGCGCCTGGACACCGAGATCCGGCCACAGCTGCCACCGGGGATGGAAGTGAACATCGCCTCGGACCAGTCCGTGTTCATCCTGGAGATGATCGACACCCTGTACCAGACGATCGGGCTCGGGATCCTGTTCGCGGCGTTCGTGCTGTGGCTGTTCCTGAAGAACCTGCGCTCGACACTGATCGTGACCCTGTCGATCCCCGTGGCTCTGGCGGCGGTGATCGCCACCATCTTCGCATTCGGTTACACCCTGAACTCGCTCACCATGCTGGCGATGCTGCTGCTCATCGGCGTGGTGGTGGACGACGCCATCGTGGTGCTGGAGAACATTTTCCGGCACCGGGAGGAAGGTATCGAGGACCCGGTGGAGGGGGCAATCGTGGGCTCCAACGAGGTCTTCTTCGCCATTATCGCCACGACGCTGTCGCTGGTCTCCATCTTCCTGCCCGTGCTGTTCATGGAAGGGATCATCGGCCGCTTCTTTGAATCCTTTGCGGTGGTGGTGGCCATGGGGGTGCTGGCTTCGAGCATCGTCGCCCTCACCCTGACACCCATGCTCTGCTCTCGCTTCCTGGCGGTACCGAAGGAGCACGGGAAGGTCTACAACACGCTGGAGGGTGCCTTCCGCGGCATGGAGTCCGGTTACCGCTGGCTGCTGGCGAAGGTGCTGCGTTTCCGCTGGGTCACGCTCGGTATCGTGTTGCTGGTGACGGTCGCGGCCGGCAGCCTGCTCGGGCAGCTTGGCGGCGAGTTCACCCCCGAGGAGGATGAGGGGCAGTTCGTGGTCAGCATCCAGACGCCACTGGGCTCCAGCATCGATTACACCGACGAGAAACTGCGGGCGGTGGAAGAGGTGCTCGGCAACCAGGAAGGCGTAGACACCTACTTCACGGCCATCGGCCTGGGCGATCAGGGTCAGGTGAACGACGGCATCTCGTTCGTCCGCCTTGAGCCCCGCGATGAGCGGACGCTCAGCCAGCAGGAGATCACCGCCCAGGTGCAGGGCGAACTGGCACAGCTGAGCGGTGTCCGTGCGTTCGCCTCGGCGGTGCCGCTCATCGGTGGTCAGCGCGGCGAGCCGCTTCAGTTCAATATCAGCGGCCCGGAGCTTGACGAGGTGGCGGAGCTGGCAGAGGAACTGGAGCAGCGGCTGCGCGCCCGGGACGAGATCGACACCCTCGACCTGGAGCTCGACCTGGACCAGCCGGAGCTCGTGCTGAACGTGGATCGAGACCGCGCCCGAAACCTGGGTATCAGCACCTTCGACGTCACGCGCGCGGCCAACGCGCTCGCCGGCGGTATCGACGTGGCCCGCTACAACGACGAGCCCGGTGACGGCGAACGCTACGACGTCCGCCTCAAGGCCCGCGAGGGGGCACTGCAGACGCCGGAGGACCTCTCGAAGCTGTACCTGCGATCCGAGAACGGCGACATGATCCGTCTCGACACCCTGGCGGATTTCCAGCCGGAGCTGGGTCCCGCGGTGATCGGGCGGTACGACCTCCAGTATGCGGCCCAGTTCTTCTCGACCCCGTCGGTCCCGCTGGCAGAGGCCGTGGACCTGGTGGAGAGCGAGGCGGAAGAGATCATGCCGCTGGGCTACTCCCTGAACCTGGTAGGCCAGGCCGAGGAGTTCGAACGCACGGCGGCGGCCATCATCTTCGTCTTCGTGGTGGCCATTCTGCTCGTGTACATGGTGCTGGGCAGCCAGTTCAACTCGTTCCTGCAGCCCTTCATCATCCTCGCGGCGCTGCCGCTGGCGATGATCGGCGGCATCGTCGGGCTGTGGCTGTTCGGGCACACCCTGAACATCTACTCCATGATCGGCCTGGTGCTGCTGGTGGGGCTGGTCACCAAGAACGGCATCCTGCTGGTGGACCTCACCAACCAGTACCGGAGCAAACGGGGCATGTCCGTGAACGAGGCGCTGGCCGCGGCCTGCCCCGTGCGTCTGCGGCCCATTCTGATGACCTCGCTGACGCTGATCCTGGCCATGCTGCCCGCAGCCATCGGCGCCGGTGCCGGCGCCGAGACCCAGGGCCCGCTGGCGGTGGCCATCATCAGCGGGATGATCTCGTCAATGCTGCTGACCCTGGCGGTGATTCCGGCGGCGTACTCGCTCCTTGAGAACGCCGCGGAACGCGTACGGCAGCGGCGGGAGCGGGGTCACGCGTAGGGTGGACCTTCAGGTCCACCAAACGTGATGCAGGTTGAAGAGCCGTGGCCGGGGTGGTGGACCTGAAGGTCCACCCTACGCCACTACGAGGCAGCGGATCCGGGAGCGGCGGGTGCCGGGGCCCTACATGGGCCCCGGTGGCCGGCGGAGGAAGCTGCCGGTGTGCCGCCAGTAGAGGATGAGCAGCAGGCCGAAGACCATGCCGCCCAGGTGCGCGAAATGGGCAATGCCGGCCAGGGTGCCGGTGATACCGGCCCACAGCTCGAACGCGCCATAGGCGATCACGAAATACTTCGCCTTCATGGGGATCGGCGGAATCAGCAGCATGATGCGCTGGTTGGGGAACATCATGCCGAAGCCGAGCAGAATGCCGAACACCCCGCCGGAGGCGCCCACGGTCGGATAGACGCTGCCATCAGCGGCGGCATTGGTGGCCACCACCAGCTGAATGAGACCGGCACCGATCACGCAGAACACGAAATAGAACGCGAACCGGCGCGAGCCCCAGAGGTTCTCCAGCGCCACACCGAACATCCACAGGGCAAACATGTTCACCAGCAGGTGGAACGTGCCGCCGTGGAGGAACCCGTAACTGAGCAGCTGCCATGGGCGGAACCCCGGATACTGCTCCATGCCCATGCTGGTCATCATGGCGTCCGGCGTGCCCAGGGGCCAGAGCGCGAACGTGGCCAGCAGCCAGTGGCCAATAACCCCCTGCGCCAGGAACAGTACGCCGTTGGCAATGAGCAGTGTCAGAACCACCGGGGGCAGCAGGGACGGCCCTGCAACCCGGCGCGGGGGTGGTTGCTGCGGTGGCGGCTCCGGTGCCGCCTGTCCTTCCCAGTCTCGCATGCGTGCGCATACTCCAGATGGTCCAAAGCGTCAGCGCACTGTAGAACGCCCCACCAGGGCAGGCAACCGCCGCTTCAGGTGGCGGGCAGCCCGCTACCCCTCGCCGGAGAAGTCGTAACGCCAGAACATGCCGGCGCGCCACTGATCGAGGTGTTCTTCCTGTACGTGAGGCTCCACGAGCTGGTGCTCGTACTCCAGGCCGAACTGGTGGCGGTTCATGCGATAACGCCAGTCCATGGAGAGCTGGTACTCGTCCACGTCCGGACTGACCAGGCCGGGGCGCTCCAGCGTGCGGTAGCCCAGCGAGACCCCCAGCTCGTGGAGCGCACCGGTCGCCGCCAGGGACAGGGTGGGATGGACAGCGTGCTGCTCCAGGTGGCCATCACGGGTGCGGTAGGCAACCCCCGGTGCCGCACTCACGTCCAGGTCACCCACGCGGAAGCCGGCACTGTGGGCGAGACTGGCCCGCCGCTCGGTGCGCGCGAACCGGCCGCTGGCACGGTCGTCCAGGTGAAGCCAGTAGAGATTCATGTGTGTCTCCTGGGAATCGGTCACCGGCAGTTCCAGATCCCAGGTGGCCCGACGGGTAAGCTGATCGACTCCGCCAACACGGTCGGCTCGCTCCCGGTGCAGGACATCCACGCGGTGGTTCGTGTGCACCGGGCCGATCCCGAATGGCACGGCCACTTCCATGCCGTGCTCGTCGATCCGGATCGGGTTGGCCGTGGCGGCGGCGTCCCGGTAACGGTTGAAGCGCCCCCGCAACCGGGTCCGGTCGGTCAACTGCAGGCCGGCGGCGGCCGCGAGCGTGCGGCTGTCGCTCACCACTTCCGTACCCGCGGGTTCGAAATCAGCACCGAAGCGCTCGTAGCGCACACTGTAGTCCAGCGGCAGGGGCAACAGATGATCCTCGCCGGCGAGGCTGGCGCGCCAGCCCCGGTCATCCACGGCGCGAACGGAATCATCCTGCAGACCGGACCAGGCCTGCCCCTCCAGCCGCGCCAGCTCCGCCTGGGCATCCAGGTCCTGGCGCATGAACTCCATGCCCCAGTCTCCGGCTACACTGGTCACCAGGTGGCGATGTTCCTCGCCGGTGAACGCCATTTCGTCGTGGTGCACCACGTTCAGGGACCAGTCGCCAAGGGTTGGGTCGGTTACCAGCCACGAGGCGCCGTGGTAGTCGCCTTCCGGCTCCACCAGATGCGGCAGCCGGGTCTCGTCGTCGTCGTACCAGTGTCTGCGGTAGCTCCCCGAGAGCCAGACCAGGGAGTGCTCCGCCCGGCCGAGCTCCGGCTGCATTTCCAGGCGTGCACCGCGCACATCTCGATCGAGACTGAGACGGCTGAAGTATGCCTGCTGGTCACCGAGATCGACCCGGTAGGGCACGGGGGATGTGGCGTTCTCGTGGTGCAGACGCAGGTATTCGATGCGCGTGCCGTGATCTTGAGTCCGGTAATCGGAGCCGCTCACCACGCTGGAGAAATCGATATCCCAGAGCGGCTCACCATCACCACCGCGGGTGAGGCCCAGGTTGAGGTCCTGGTAGGCCTGCAGGCCGTCCTCGGCATAGGTGCCCAGCTCGCGGTCACCGGAAATGCTGTAGTACTCCATGCGCGCCGTGGTGTCACCGCGCACGCGCCAGTCGCCGTCACCGGACTCATCCCCCCCGGCCAGCCCGAGAGCGGGAAGCAGCAACAGCAACCACAGTAAACGCACGGAGTTTATTGGGGTACCCGTCGGGTCCATCGAACCACCAGATCCTGTCGGCTCTCCCGCCGTTCAAGGCCGCCGTTGTCGGCGGAGCCCTGCACCTGCAAACGCACCGAGACGCGGACAACCCGCGTGATCACCCCGGGGGCGCGCTCCTCGTCCAGAACCCGAACCGGCCCCACGGAGAGGATGCGCAGCTCGGCATCCGGGGGGACCTGATCCTCGATCGCACCCAGAAGCCGCTGCCGGTCCGGAAGATCGGGGTCCAGGTAGTCGCTCAGCCGCGGCGTATTCCAGGAAGCCGCCAGCGCCCGCAGCCAGCCCTCCAGCTGCTGGCGGTCGGCGGTGGGTAATGCCCCCATGTCCTCCTGCTCGCCAATGGGTTCCTGGGAGCGCTGTCCACCATGCAGCGCCGTGGCAAACCCGATTAGCAGCACCAGCAGCAGGCGGCTCACTTCTCCTCTCCGTCATCACCGGGAAGCCCGAAGCCGGCGGGCTCACGCGGGTCGAACGGGTTCATGCCGTCACCGCTGCGGGCATCGAGCAACTGCCCTTGCGTCTCGCCGCAACCCGGGCGGTCGATGATCGCCTCTTCCAGTGCGACCCGCGTACTGGCGTCGGCGTCCAGCCCGTCCTCGAGAACCTCCGCGTGCAGCACCAGCAACGTGCGGCAGTCGGCCTCGGACAACGCCGGCGCCGGCGCGCCCGCAACACCGCGACCGGGCACGGCGACGGCGAGCACAACCAAGCCCGCGCCGGCAAGAGCCCACGCTGATTTCATGTGATTTCCCCCGAACATGTCAGCGCCCAAGATTAGCGGCTGACAACGAAAAGAAAAAGTGCTTACATCACAAAGCCCTGCAACAATCTGTTACAAATCGCTCTGCGCTTACCTGAAGAGGACAGCATGTCGCGAAGAACCCTGGCGTTCGTGATGATCGCCACCGCGGTGGTGGCGCTGATCACCATCGCACGCTACCCCACCGAGCCCAGCTGGCAGGCGGATGACCCGCGGCGCGGCGCCCACCTGACCGCAATGACGTGGTGGCAGGAGCATCTCACGCTGGCGCACCAGGATGGCACCGTGTGGCAACGGCGACAGGGCGAGTGGCACCAGCTCCCGCCGCTGCCGGAGGAGGCGCGCAGCACGGTGCTCCTGGGTGGCGACGGACCGCTGCTGGCCGGCACGACGCGGGGCGTCCTGGCGTTCGACGACGACGGCTGGACGGCGTTCACCGGCGATGACGCCCCCACCGGGCGCATCAGCCACCTGGCGCAGTCGGGAGAGACGCTGATTGCCGCCGGCAACGCGGGTGTCTGGCGGCGCGGCCCGGACGGCGACTGGACCGATCTCGGCCGCCCCGCCGGCGAGGCGCCGGTGTACCGCGTCATGGTATCGCCGCAGGATGACGGCGATACCCTTGTGCGCAGCGGCACCATCGAGGCGGGGGTGCATCTGTTCTGGCCGGGAGCCGACGGCTGGGTTCCGGACAACGACGGCCTCCCGTCGGACACCAAGGTGCTGAGCTTCCACACGCTGCCCGACGGCACAGTGCTCGCCGGCACGGATCAGGGCCTGTTCCGCCAGCAGGAGCCCATGGACGAATGGCAACAGGTGGGCGGACTGCTGGGCGATCGCCGTGTGCTGACCCTGGCCCACGACGAGGACCGGCTATACGCGGGCAGTGACGATGGCGTCTGGCGGGCCCCGCTTGCCGACGACACGCTGGAAGCCGAACCCGACTGGCTGCCGATGCCGGCGCGCGAGGGCCAGCTCGATGCCCCGGTGGCGTGGGTGCTCACGGATGACGCCGCCCCCTGGATCGCGGCGGGCAGCGCCTACAACCTGCGCTCCAGCCGCACGCCGGAGTGGTACATCCTGGTAATCGGCGCGCCGCTGCTGCTGGTGGGCGGTGGATTGCTCTTGTACGGAGCTCGTCGCAGGTCGTGATGCGGTGCGCAGCGGTGGGTTGCTGTATCCGGGAGCTCCGGCACTTCGCCTAACTTTTCTCCCTCACGGGAGAAAAGTTTCCGTGGCTATGCCCTGGCCGGTTTACAGCACATCCCTGTGCTGTAAACCGGTGGCCGCATCCCTGCGGCCACCCTTCGGGCCGGGCGGGCTCCGCCCCGGAGCTGCGTGAGTCGCTCCCGGATACAGCAACCCACCGCAACGCACAGGTCCTTCACACGATCGGCGGCTCCTCGCCCCATTCCTCGCCCTGCTCCAGCGACTCGCTGAACCGCTCCAGATCCCGGTGCACCCGGCCCACCTGATCGAAGCGGGCAACGTGAAACAGCGCCTCGCCTTCATGGACCAGTGGCAGGTTGGCACGCCCGATCACCACCCCGGGGAAGGCCGCCTTCACCGGTTGCTCAGCGCCGCCGAAAGGGTCGGAGATCCAGCCCAGGGGCTGCCCCTCGGCGACGCGGGCACCCAGCGCCACGGACGCGCGGAACAGCCCGTCCTGCCCCGCCCGCATCCAGCTACTGGCGTCCGAGACGTACTGCGGTTCCGGGGTCGGCTGCCGGCGCCGCGATGGCGGCAACATCCGCAGGTGCCGCATGACGCGGATCACGCCCTGCAACCCCGCCCGGATCGCCGTTTCATCGAAACGCAGCGCCTCCCCGGCCTCATAGGTGACCACCGGCACCCCTGCCTCACGCGCGGCGCTGCGCAGGCTGCCCTCGATCAGCGGTGAGTCGATCACCACCGGCAAGCCGAACGCACGCGCCAGTGCTGCGTCCTCGGGGTTGTCCAGATCGGCGCGCACCTGTGGCAGGTTCTCCCGGTGAATGGCCGCCGTGTGCAGATCAATCACGTGGCTCGCCCGCGCCAGCACCTCGCTGCGCACCCGGTACGCCAGACGCGAAGCCATGGAGCCGGATTCACTGCCGGGGAAACTGCGGTTGAGATCCCGCCGGTCCGGGAGATAGCGGGAGCGGGCGCTGAACGCCAGCACGTTCACCACGGGTACGGCGATCAGCGTGCCAGCCATGCGGTTCAGCATCTGCTGACGCACCAGTCGCCGGATGATTTCGGCACCGTTGATCTCGTCGCCGTGGACAGCGGCGGTGACCACCAGGCAGGGCCCTGACCGGCGACCGTGGACCACCTGCAGGGGAATATTGACCGGGGTGTGGGTGTAGAGCTGCCCCGCGGGGAGTTCCACCGTCTCCCGCCCACCGGGAGGAATCGTTACGCCGGCGATCTCCAGCGGTGCACGTGCCACATGACCTCCTGTTATGGTAAGCCGCGCATTGACAGGCGGTTATGCGCAGTTATCTTTGATGGACGGTCCGCCGGGAAGCCCGCAAATTCACGAAAGGGAGTCATCCAATGCTGTCATGGTCCCTCACGTTCCTCGTCGTCGCCATAATTGCGGCAGTTCTCGGTTTCTCCGGCATCGCGGGCACCGCCGCGTGGATCGCGCAGGTGCTGTTCATCTTCTTCATTATCCTGTTCCTGGTCTCACTGATTCTCGGCAAGGGGGCCCGATGACGCCCGGTGCCGGTTCTTGACCGAGACGTAATTGCGGGCAGAGTACCGCAGGAATTCCCGCTCCTCCTCGGTGAGCTCCCGCACCGCCTTCGCCGGGCTGCCCACGTACAGATGGCCGCCGGGTAGCTGTTTGCCCGGCGGTACCAGTGAGCCCGCACCGAGAATGCTTTCACTGCCGAGCACTGCACCGTCCATGATGGTGGCGGCCATGCCGATCAGGCAGGCGTCCTCCACCGTGCAGGCGTGCACGATCGCCTTGTGGCCCACGGTCACATCCTCGCCGATGATGGTGGGGTAGCCCGGACTGTGGTCGCCGGCGTGAGCCACATGGACGACCGCGCCGTCCTGGATATTGGAGCGCGCACCCACGCGGATGTAATGCACGTCGCCGCGCACCACGGTCATGGGCCAGACCGAGACGTCCTCGGCCAGTTCCACGTCACCGATGACCAGGGCGGTTTCGTCGACCCAGGCGCTGGGGGCGATTTTCGGGCGGTACGACTCGAATGTGCGAATCATGACGGTCCTCGTCAGGTCATGGTGACCATTTCTTCGGCACTGGTGGGGTGAATGGCCACGGTCTCGTCGAAGTCGCGCTTGGTCGCGCCCATCCGGACGGCCACGGCGAAACCCTGCAGCATCTCGTCGGCGCCGACGCCGATCACGTGGCAACCGACCACGCGCTGCTCCTCACCCACTGTGACCAGCTTCATGCGAGTCCGGGGCTTGTGCTCGGAGAGCGCGTAGTCCATGGCGACGAACGTCGTGCTGAAACAGGTGACCGCGTCACCATGCGCCTTCCGCGCTTCGGCCTCGGTCAGCCCCACCGTGCCGATGGGCGGGTGGCTGAACACCACGGTCGGCACGTTCTCGAAGTCCATGCGCCGGTCGCGCTGCCCTCCGAACAGGCGGTCCGACAGGCGGCGCCCGGTAGCAATGGCAACCGGCGTCAGCGGAATGCGGCCGGTGACATCCCCCAGCGAGTAGATGCCGCTGACGTTGCTCTCCTGCCATTCGTTCACGGGAATCTGCCCGGCGTCGTCCATTGCCACACCCGCGGCATCCAGCCCCAGGTCGTCGGTGTTGGCGTGACGGCCCACGGCCCAGATGACCGTATCCAGCCCGTCCACGCTGCGGCCGTCCTCCGCCGTGAGGGTGAGCGTGCCGTCGGGCCGGCGCTCCACTGCCGCCGGCGTGAACTCGGTGACCAGATTCACACCATGCTGGGGCAGCGCCTCCTGCAACCCCTCCTGAATGAGCGCGTCGAACTCACGCAGTGGCGCATGCCGACGCACCAGCAGTGTGGTTTCCGTGCCGAGCCCGGCGAGCACGCCGGCCAGTTCCACGGCGATGTAGCCGGCTCCCACCACAGCCGCGCGCCGGGGCTGAGTGCCGAGCTCGAAGAAGCCATCGGAGTCGATGCCAAGCTCCGCTCCGGGAACACCCGGCCAGGAGGGGCGGCCACCGGTGGCGATGATGAAGTGATCTGCCGTGTAACGGGTGCCCGCCACTTCCACAGTGCGTTCGTCCACGAACCGGGCATGCCCCTCGATCAGGGTGACGCCGTCCTTGTCCAGGTTACGGCCGTAGATGCCATTGAGGCGTTCGATGTACGCAGCGCGGCGGGCCACGAGGGTCTCCCAGTCGAGCCCTTTCAGATCCACCTCGAAACCAAAGTCGGGCGCACGCTCCACCACCTCGCGCGTGTGGGCGGCATTCCACATGACTTTCTTGGGCACGCAGCCGACATTCACGCAGGTGCCGCCGAGGCGGTCACTCTCGATCACGGCCGCGCGGGCACCGTGGGACGCAGCACGGCGCGCGGCGGCCAGGCCGCCACTCCCGCCGCCGATGGCAATGCAGTCAAAATGTGTGCTCATGGACACTCCCGGACTCAACTCTATGATTTGCGGCACGACCGCCGCTCGCCCCTCGCGCCGACGGCCGCCATGGCGGAAACCATATCACGGCAACCCCCATCGGAACCGTCGCCACCCCTCACACACGAGGGCACTCTCAGGCCATAATGGGCTGTTATACGACACGCTGTGGAGAGATGCTTCATGACCAACCCGCTGCTGGCCAACACCGACCTGCCCGCGTTCTCCGCAATTGAGCCGGAGCACGTGGAGCCGGCCATCGACCACATTCTCGCGGATAACCGCGCGCGGCTGGAGGCGCTGCTCGATCAGGACGGCCCGTTCACCTGGGACAATCTCGTGCAGCCAGTCGAGGCCCTGGACGACACCCTGAGCCGTGCCTGGTCGCCCGTGACCCATCTGCATGGCGTGATGGACAGTGAAGGCCTGCGCGAGGCCTACAACGCCTGCCTGCCGAAACTCTCAGAGTACTCCACCGAGCTCGGCCAGAACGTCAGGCTGTTCCGGGCGTTCCAGCAGATCCGCGAGCGCGACGACTTCCAGGCGCTCTCCGCCGACCAGCAGCGCACCGTGGACAACGCCCTGCGCGACTTCCGCCTGGCGGGTGTCGATCTGCCCGAGGCGAAGAAGACCCGCTACCGCGAGATCGCCAGCCGCCTCTCGGAGCTCGGCGCCCGCTTCCAGGAGAACGTCCTGGACGCGACCAACGCCTGGAGCAAGCAGCTCGACAGCGCCGAGCGCCTGGACGGCCTGCCCGACTCCAACCTCGCCATGCTGGCTCAGGCCGCCGAACAGCAGGGCGAGAGCGGCTACCGCATCGGTCTGGACTTCCCCAGCGTGTTCGCCATTCTCACCCACTGCCGCGACCGGGATCTGCGCCGGGAGGTCTACGAGGCCTTCGGCACCCGCGCCTCGGACCAGGGGCCCCATGCGGGCCAGTGGGACAACAGCGCCATCATGGACGAAATCCTGTCCCTGCGGCACGAAAAGGCGCAGCTTCTGGGCTACGACAACTACGCCGAGCTGTCGCTGGCCACGAAGATGGCGGAGAGCACCGACGCCGTCACCGGCTTTCTCACCGACCTGGCGCAGAAGGCGCGCCCCGTGGCCGAGCGGGAATTCCAGGAGCTGCAGGCCTTCGCCCGGGACGAGCTGGGCCTGGACGACCTGCAGCCGTGGGACGTCACCTTCGCCTCCGAGCAACTGCGGCAGTCCCGCTACGCCATCTCGCAGGAGGATCTGCGCCCCTACTTCCCGGCGCAGCAGGTGATCGACGGCCTGTTCCAGGTGGTGGAGCGGCTCTACGGCGTGCGCATCCAGGAAAACACCCAGGCCGCGGACACCTGGCACCCGGATGTCCAGTTCTTCGAGATCCTCGACAGCGACGGCAGCGTGCGCGGACGGTTCTTCACCGACCTCTACGCCCGCACCGGCAAGCGCAGCGGCGCCTGGATGGCCGAGTGCAAGGTGCGCCGCGACACCGGCGACGGCATCCAGACCGCGGTGGCCTTTCTCACCTGCAATTTCGCCCCGCCCGTGGGCGACCAGCCGGCCCTGCTGACCCACCAGGAAGTGGAGACGCTGTTCCACGAGTTCGGTCACGGCCTGCATCACATGCTCACGCGCGTGGGCGCGGCGTCGGTCTCCGGCATCCACGGGGTGCCCTGGGATGCGGTGGAGCTGCCGAGCCAGTTCATGGAGAACTGGTGCTGGGAGCGGGAGGCGCTGGACCTGTTCGCCGCCCACCACGAGACCGGCGCCCGGATTCCCGACGATCTGTTCGAGCGCATGCGGGCAGCGAAGAACTTCCAGTCGGCCATGGGCATGGTACGGCAGCTGGAGTTCTCCCTGTTCGACTTCCGCCTGCACCTGGAGCACGACCCGGCCACCGGCCCGCGCATACTGGAAACCCTGGAAGCGGTGCGCGACCAGACCGCCGTGGTCCGCCCACCCGAGTGGCACCGCTTCCCGCACGGCTTCATGCACATCTTAGCGGGGGGCTATGCGGCAGGCTACTACAGCTACAAGTGGGCCGAAGTGCTCTCGGCGGACGCCTACTCCCGGTTCGAGGACGAAGGCGTCTTCAGCGAGGCCGCCGGCCGGGACTTCCTGGTGCACATCCTGGAGAAGGGCGGGTCGGAGGACCTGATGGCGCTGTACAAGGCGTTCCGGGGACGGGAGCCGACGGTGGATGCCTTGCTGCGGCACAGTGGGCTGGCGGCTTGAATGATTGTGGCGGGTTGACGGTGGACCTGAAGGTCCACCATCCCGGGCACCACACAACCGATAAGATACATGGGTGGATATTCACATCCACAAGGACCGGCGGCGCACACACCCGGATCGAACACATAAGACGACGGAGACCGAGCTATGGCCGACTACCCGACCGACCCGAACTGTATATTCTGCAAGATCGTCGCCGGCGAGATTCCGGCCGCCATCGTCGGGCAAACCGAGCACGTGGTCGCGTTCATGGACGCTTTCCCGTCCTCCCGCGGCCACACGCTGGTCATCCCCAAGGCGCATCACGCCAATCTGCTGGAGATGCCCACCGACCTCCTGCAGACCTTCATCGCGTCGGTGCAGGACGTGGCGCAGGCCATCCAGGCGGCCATCCAGCCCCACGGCATCGCCCTGACGCAGTTCAACGGCGAAGCCGCCGGGCAGACCGTGTTCCACTACCACCAGCACATCATCCCCCGCTGGGAGGGCCAGGACCGGCGCAGCCATGGCAAGGACCAGGCGGACCCGGAGGAGCTCAAGGCCGTGGCCGCCGAGATCCGCGCCAAGCTGGACTGGGAGGGCTGAATGAAACTCGCCTCCTGGAACGTCAACTCCCTGAAGGTGCGCCTGCCTCACGTGCTTCACTGGCTGGAGACCGAACAGCCCGACGTGGTGGGCCTGCAGGAGACCAAGCTCACCGACGACAACTTCCCGGAAGCGGCCATCCGCGAAGCGGGCTACGAGGTGGTCTACGCCGGCCAGAAAACGTACAACGGCGTGGCCCTGCTGGCCAGGGACCCCATCAGCGAGACCGTCACCGACATCCCCGGCGTGGACGACCCGCAGCGCCGTGTCATGGCGGGCACGGTCGGCGATCTGCGCTTCATCAATCTCTACGTACCCAACGGCTCGGAGGTGGGCAGCGAAAAATACGCCTACAAGCTGGACTGGCTGGCCCGCCTGCGGGACTGGATCGCCGACGAAATGGCGCGCCATCCGCGCCTGGCGGTGGTCGGAGATTTCAACATCGCACCCGCTGACGCCGACGTGCACGACCCGGAGGAGTGGCGGGGCAAGATTCTCTTCAGCGAGCCGGAGCACGCCGCGCTGAAGGCGCTCACCGATCTGGGCCTGGAAGACACCTTTCGCCGCTTCCCGCAGGATGAGCAGGTGTTTTCGTGGTGGGACTACCGAATGAACAACTTCCGGCGCAATCGCGGCCTGCGGATTGACCTGGTGCTGGCGAGCCCCGAGCTTGCCGCGCAGTGCACGGCCAGCCGGGTGGACGTGGAGCCACGCCGCTGGGAGCGCCCCTCCGATCACGCGCCGGTAGTGGCCGAGTTCGCCGCGCCGTAACGGCGCCGGGCGCATGGAGCGGGGACCGTAGGGTGGACCTTCAGGTCCACCATCTTGGCTGGACTGGTGGACCTGAAGGTCCACCCTACGGTTCTACGGTTCCCCGGCTCAGTTGGTGAACAACTTGGTGTCCCGCTGCGCCATGGTCCTGGCGATGGCATCCGGACGGGCAACGGTCACACCCTCGATGAGATCGTCTTCCGTCTTGTCCTGGCCGGGCAGGAAGATGGCACAGACCTGTACCTCAACCCCCGCCTCGATCAGATTGCCAAGCATCTGACGCGGGGAGGCATCGGCGGGCTGTACCACGCCCGACCCCATGTCGGAGCCTTCCAGCGCCAGTTCACCCGCCGAGTCGCAGAGCAGCACCTGGGCGCTGCCGCCCTGTTCCAGATACTGCGCGGTCAGGATCATGGCCATGGCCTGGGTTTCGTTCGAGCCGGAGTTGACCACCGTGAGCAGATGCTCCGGTTCGTCGGCATGTGCGGACTGGCCGATCAGCAGTGCGACCGCCAGCATGAACAGCATGGAAATTCGCCGGATCATTGCATTGCTCCTTCTTAGTTGGGTTGCGAGCGCCGCTTGCAAGTGGACAGGCCCAGCGGGCTGTACGCGGGGCAGAAGCCCATTGCGGCCGTAGCCAGCGGAATCACGCCAACCCAGCCCCAGGCCGTCTGCGGGCCGAAGAATACGAGACTGATCAGGGCGAGCCCGACCACGGCACGAATCCCCCGATCAATGGTTCCCATATTGTGCTTGAACATGACTGCCTCCTTCCGGCATACGGTTGCGACCGCATTCAACATGCGCCCATGCGCAGAGCAAGTCAGTGACTAAGTCACACACCCGTCGGAGGTCCGCCTCCGGCATGACAGGCAGTCAACGACCGTCCAGAATGTTGGGGAGACAACCGACGCCAGCAGTGAGAGATGAGCCATGCAAATCGCGGAACACCCCGCTTTCGCCGGGATGGAGCCGGATCTACTGCAGGACGTGCAGAAACGGGCACGCATTGTCGAACTACCCGCCGGCCAACAGGTCTTCCGCCCGGGCGATCAGTGCCAGGGCCTGCCGCTGGTACTCGAGGGCAGCGTGCGGGTCCAGATGACCGGCAGCTCCGGCCACGAGATCGTCCTCTACCGCATCGGCGACGCAGACGTGTGCACCCTGTCCATCGGCTGTCTGATGGCCGGTCGCGGTTATCGCGCGGAGGCGATCGTGGAGACGCCGACAACCGTTATCGTGCTTCCGAACAGCGTTTTCGATTCCCTGATGGCACGCTCCGCGCCGTTCCGACGGCAGATCATGGTGTCCTACGGCGAGCGGCTGGACTCGCTCATGATGCTCGTGGAGGAAATCGCTTTTCAGCGCATGGATGTGCGGCTGGCCGAGTGGCTTCGCAGCCACGCAAAGGACAGCCCATTGAACATCACGCACCAGACACTGGCGGTGGAGCTGGGTACGGCCAGGGAGGTGGTCAGCCGCCTGCTGAAGGACTTCGAACGCGATGGCTGGATCCGACTCGCGCGGGGCCGGATCGAGATCCACGGCGACGGCACCCCGCCACAGCCGCCCCCCCTGACCGCGTAAAGGCAAGTTGCGCCCGACTGGCCTAGACTAGTCGATAACCCGATGGTGACCGGCCTTAGGGGCCATCGACCATGCGCCAGAAGATCGACATCATCCGCTCGCGGGATGGCGTGCGCCTTGCCTGCGCTCAGTCCGGCGCGGGGCCTCCGCTGGTCCGCGCGGCCACCTGGATGACCCACGCCGAGTACGACTGGCATGGGCCGGTGTGGCGTCACTGGCTACGGTTTCTCTCCAGCCGCCACAGGCTGATCCGCTACGACCAGCGGGGCGTGGGACTGTCCGACCGAAACCCGGGCAATGTCGATTTCGAGGAATGCGTGACCGATCTCGAGAGCGTTGTCGATGCCCTGGAGCTGCGGCGCTTCCCGCTGTTCGGGATGTCCCAGGGGGCGGCGTTGGCCGTGGAGTACACCGCCCGGCACCCCGAGCGGGTCGAGCGGCTGTTGCTCTACGGCGGTTTCCCGCTGGGCTGGCACGAGGCACCCGACGACCTTCGTCGGCTGTGGGCGGCCCTGCAGGAACTGGCCGCGCTGGGTTGGAGCGTGGAGCACTGCGCCTTCCGGGAGATTTATGGCCGCCTCTTCGCCCCGGAGAGCGATGCCAGTCAACGCGAGTGGTTCGCTGACGTGGCACAGAAAACCACCTCCGGTGAGGCTGCAGCCCGAACCATCGACATGCTTGGCAAGGTGAACGTCCTCCGCCGGCTCCGGGAGGTGCGCTGCCCAACCCTGGTCATTCACCCCGAGCGTGACGCAGTGATCCCCGTGGAGGCTGGTCGCACCCTGGCCGACGGCATCCCGGGAGCCGAGCTGGCCATTCTCGACAGCTGCAACCACATCCTGCTGGAACACGAACCGGCGTGGGCGCGCTTCCAGTCCCTGGTGAACGGCTTTCTGCCCGCGGCCGCTGCCGCACCCTGTCCTCTGCCGGACGGCGAGCACCTCACCCGACGGCAGCAGGATGTGCTCGCACTCCTGGCCGAGGGGCTGTCGAATCACGAGATTGCCGAGCGATTGGGCATCGGCGAGAAGACCGTGCGAAACCACGTCAGCATCATCCTCGACAAGCTTGGCGTCCACTCCCGGGCACGCGCCATCGTGCTCGCCCGCCACTCGGACCAGCTCCCGTCCTGACCCGGGGCGAATGTCCCGAATCAACACCCGGGAACCCTGCGTACACGGGACCGCTGCCTCATGTCGCGCGCCCACGGAGCACGCACGCTGGGGCTGTCAGTTCAGACAACGCGGGAGGACACGTCATGAACCGGGCAATCACTGCAATCACCGTCGCAACCGCACTACTTTTCAGCGCGGGGCAGGCGCAGGCCGTGACCACCGTCGCCGGAGCCAACGGCGTCAACCTGGCCGTCTTTGAAACGGGCAACCCGGACGGGCCGCCAGTGGTGTTCGTGCACGGCTTTACCATGAACCACCTGGCCTGGGAGGCGCAGTACAACGGGCCGCTGGCCGAAGAGTACCGCATCATTGCGCTCGATCTCCGCGGCCACGGCGCATCCGACAAGCCGCTCAAGCCCGAGCACTACGGGGACTACTCGATCTGGGCGGACGACATCAACGCTGTCATCCGCGCCAAGGAGCTGGACCAGCCCGTTCTGGTCGGGTGGTCCATGGCGGGGGCGCTGCTCGCGAGCTACCTCGCTGAATACGGGGATGACGACATCAGCGGTGTGGCCTTCACCGGTGCGTTCACCAGCCGCACCACCAGCGAGGGAGAAAGCGTCTTCGAGGAGCAACTGCTGCCTCACATCCAGAACATGGCGGCGCGCGACCCGAGAACCAGTATCGAAGCCACCCGCGCCTTCGTGGGCATGCTGACCGCCAACGAGCTGGACCCGGACGCGTTCAGCACCCTGTTTGCCAGCTCCATGATGGTGCCACCCGAAGTGCGCGGGGCCATCGTGACAATGGAACTGGGAATCCCCGGTGAGGCGCTGGCAGACATCACGGCGCCGATGCTGGTGATCCACGGCACGGACGACGCCATGATCAAACCCGCCGCGGCGGAGCACATCGCTGAGACATTCCCGAACGCCGAGCTGCATCTCTACGAGGGCATCGGCCATACCCCGCAAATGGAGGCACCGGAGAGGTTCAACAGTGACGTGAAGTCATTCCTGCGGGCCGCCTTCGCGGACACACCTCAGTAACACCGATCCGGCTGCCCGGGACGCCCCGGGCGCCGGGCATTTCAAGGTCCGCTTGAATCGACCCCGCTGTAGATACCGTCTTGCGGGTCAAGCGGTAGACCCCGTAGGGCGGACCT
>SLBZ01000056.1 GCA_007126095.1 Aquisalimonas sp. | reverse complement strand
TCGTAGGAGCGGCGCAAGCCGCGACCACCCAGCGCAGATCCGGCATCGTCCCGCAGGAGCGACGTCAGTCGCGACCATCCAGACCGTTGTAGGCCGGGAAATCGGCCGCGTAGCACACCGGCGAACTGCCGGGATCCTCCTGCCGGCCGGCCAGTCGTTCCCGCAGAACGTCGCGCAGCACCACGGCGTTGTTGTGCTCCCGGTCCCGGGCGGCGAAAACGAGGGTCAGCGGGCCCTCACCGGCCTGAGCCAGCAGGCGGTCCAGAGCGTCTGGCATGGCCGCCAGTTCGGCGCGATAGCACGCATGGAAACGTTCCCAGCGCTTCGGATCATGACCGAACCACCGGCGCAGTTCCGAGGTCGGCGCCAGATCCCGCTCCCACGCATCGACAGCGGCATCCGCCTTGCGCACACCCCGGGGCCAGACGCGATCCACCAGCACCCGCCGGCCGTCACCGGCTTCCGGCGGGTCGTAGACCCGCTTGCAGCGGATCTCCATGACACCTCCGCTCAGCCGTCCGCCTGCGCCTCCTGGTAACCGTAGACCATGAGGATGAAGGCGTAGCGGTACGCCACCTCTTCGAGAAAGTCGAACCGGCCACCCGGACCGCCGTGTCCTGCGCTCATGTTCGTGCGCAGGAGCAGCAGGTTGTCATCCTGCTTCAGGGTCCGCAGACGGGCCACCCACTTGGCCGGCTCCCAGTAGGTTACGCGCGGATCCGACACCCCGGCGGTCACCAGGATGTGGGGGTAGTACTGCGCGTTCACGTTGTCGTAGGGCGAATAGGCCAGGATCCCCTGATACGCAGACGCATCCTCGATGGGGTTGCCCCACTCCGGCCACTCCGGTGGTGTCAGGGGCAGACTCGGGTCGAGCATGGTGTTGAGCACGTCCACGAAGGGCACATCCGCCACTGCCGCGTGAAACAGCTCGGGACGCCGGTTGAGCACCGCACCCACCAGCATGCCGCCGGCACTGCCGCCATGGGCGGTGATCCGGCCTGCCGTGGTGTAGCCCGCGGCAATCAGCCGCTCCGCGCAGGCGATGTAGTCATCGAAGGTATTGGACTTGCTCTCCAGCTTGCCGTCCCGGTACCAGCGATAGCCGCGGTCCTTGCCACCGCGCACGTGGGCCAAGGCGTAGACGAATCCCCGGTTCACCAGGCTCAGGCGCAGGGGCGAGAATCCGGGCAGGTCGATCATGCCGTAGGAGCCGTAGCCGTAGAGCAGCAGCGGCGTGGCCGGCCCCGGGGTGACGTCACGGTGGTGGAACAGGGAGATGGGCACCTGCTCGCCATCCGGCGCGGTGGCGAACAGCCGCCGGGTCACATAGGCGTCCGGGTCGTGCCCGCTGGGCACCTCCTGCTCCTTGCGCAGCATGCGCCCGCGGGTGGCCATGTCGTAGTCGTACACCCGCGTAGGGGTCGAGAAGGAGCTGTAGGTCAGCCGCAGGGTCACGGTGTCGAATTCGTAACCGGGGATCACGCCGAGGTCGTAGCAGTCCTCGTCGAAGCGCACGGCATGCTCCTCCCCGGAGGCCATATGGCGCACGACGATGGACGGCAACGCATCGGCGATCTCGACGCGCACGAGGTAGTCGCGGTAGACGATCATGCCCTGGATCAGTCGCCCCGGCTCGTGGGCGACGACATCCTCCCAGCCCGCGCGATCCGGCGACTCGAGTGGCGCGCGCACGATGCGGAAGTCCTCGGCACCCCGGTTGGTCAGGATCAGCCAGTGATCGCCGTGATCGGCCACGTCGTACTCGACGCCGGTCTCCCGGGGCAGCAGCAGCCACGGTTCCGCGTCGGGGTTGTCCGCCGGGATGACGCGGACCTCGCTGGTGACGTGATCGTGGCTGGAGATGACCAGGTACCGGCCGCTCTCGGTCTTGTCCATGCCCACGAAGAAGCCGTCGTCGGGCTCTTCATAAACGAGGTGATCCGCTGCCGGATCTTCACCGAGGCGGTGGCGGTAGACCCATTTGGGCCGGTGGTCGTCATCCAGCACGGTGTAGAACAGGGTGCGCCCGTCCGCCGCCCAGTCGAAGTCACCACGGGCATCGCGAATACTGTCCGGCAGGTCGGTGCCGGTCTGCAGATCGCGGATACGGATGGTCCAGCTCTCGGCACCGGAGGTGTCCACGGCGTAGGCGAGATAGCGGTGATCCGGGCTGTGCTCGACGCCGCCCAGGCGGAAGTAGTCGTGCCCCGCGGATTCGCCGTCGCCATCCAGCAGGATGTCCTCCGGTGCGTCCTCCACCCCTTCCCGGCGGCAGAGCAGCGGGTGCTGGCCGCCCTCGCGGTAACGGCTGTAGTAGTAGAACGAGCCGTCCTTCATGGGGACAGAGCTGTCGTCCTCACGGATGCGGCCGCGCAACTCCCGGAACAGGGCATCACGGAAGGCCTCAGTAGGCGCCATGACCGCGTCCGCGTAGTCGTTCTCCGCTTCCAGATAGGCGCGTATCGGCGCGGCCAGCTGTGCCGGGTCGCGCATGGCCTCGCGCCAGTTCGGGTCGCGCAGCCAGGCGTAGGGATCGTCCCGCTCATGGCCGTGGTGGGCGCTGACACTGGACTGCCGCTCGGCGATCGGCGGTTTGCTGCGTTCGTTTCCACTCATTGAGAGGTCATCCGTTTCATGCGTTGCCCGGGGTCATGTCGTCCGGTGATTCGAAATAGTCGCTGCTCCGGGCCATTTCCTCCACCAGCTGCTGCAGCAACTGCATGCGCCATTCCGCCGTTCGCAGCTGCGCGCAATCCGGGCAGCGCGGGTCCTCGCAGGGCTGCCGCGTGTACAGCCAGTAGTGGACAGCCCCGGAGAGCAGGCCATCGGCGATATCGCCCATGTCGGCATCCTGGTCCCGCTCAGCCAGTTGATTGCCCAGATCGACCACGGCCTGGGCTGCGGTATCGATGGTGCGTTGTTCGTCTTGCATGCACGACCCACTTTGTCCGTTCGGGTGAGGTGACCTTCGAGGCGCAGTGTAACAAGTCCCGGCGCGGTGAAGCGCGCGCCGGTTGTGCACAGCAATGAAAACGGGCTGTCAACCCCTCCACGCCGGAGAGAACAAACGGAAAATGCAGAGAACCACTACACACAAACGCTTTTAACTACCTGACACAAAAGGATATTGAAAAAACTGCCGAAAAGTTCACCAATCTGACATAAAGCCCCTGCCGATAGGGGTTTCGGCGCCGCTTACAGATATTATCCACACAGTTATCCACAGGAACTGTGGACAACGGACTAGACCGACTGAACCTCCGTTTCGTGGCACCATGAGTCCATCGGACCGCACAGGAGGACACCATGGAGACCATCGACTGGGATCACTTCCAGGCCGTGGAGCTGCGCGCGGGAACAATCACCGCCGCCGAACCGTTCCCGGAAGCGCGCCGCCCCGCCTACAGGCTGACCGTGGACTTCGGGACCGAACTGGGGCAACGCCGCTCCAGTGCGCAGATCACCGACCACTACGAACCAGACAGCCTCATCGGCCGGCAAGTGATTGCTGTCGTTAACTTTCCGCCCAAGCAGATCGGCCCGATGCGCTCCGAATGCCTGGTAACGGGGCTGTATCAGGACGACGGCAGCGTTGTCCTCGCGGTGCCCGACAGGACCGTTCCCAACGGCGCTCGACTGGGGTGAGTCACCGCACCAGCGGCTTCAACAACCCGACGAAAGGCTATGGTCACCCGCTCCAGTTTCTGCTTTATTCAAGTGTAGAAAACGCTTGGGGGGCAGGGCCTGCGTATTCGCGCGCCCAAGTGTCGTCATCGCACCGTCACCAGAAGGACGGAGGGACGCAGCGTGCGCAATGGAGCGCCGGACGCGGAGTTGTACTACGGCCACGGGAAAACCGTGGGACATGAATTTCCCATTGCCAGCCTGACGCCGATTCTACAGTGGCTGTGCCTGGATCCAGGGCTGAGCGGAGCCTTCGTCCTTCGTTGGACCCAGGGGCGGGCGAGCCTCATTGGTGCCGCCGGCGATACCCACAATCTCGCTGAACTCTCCCACACAGCCGCCCGGTTCCTGCCCTACCCGGAGTCTGCAATCACCACAACGGCGGAACAGGACCTCCCGCTACCGGCCCGCGGCCTTCGGCTCATCCCCTTGCCGGACCCGAAGGAAGACCTATTGCTCTGCCTGTTCACTCCCGAGAATCAAGCGGGGGCGCCTCCGGAGCCGCCCCCGGAAGCACTCGACGCCCTGTCTGCGCACCTGCAGCTGCTGCTGGAGCGGCGGCGGGAGGCCCAGTCGCAGACAGGCCATATCGCCCACGCCAGCCTGCTGCAACAGACCCTCGACGGCCTCGACGACCCGCTATGCACCTGCGACCGCCAGGGGCGGATTCTGTCAGCCAACCGGGCACTGAGCCGCCTGCTTGGCCAGGAGCGCCAGGAACTGGTCGGGCGCAACCTTGCCACGCTGCTCAGCGAGGACGACCTCTCAGTGGGCGAATTCCTCCAGCCCCACGGCGGCAGCGATTACCCAGACACCGCCCGAACCTGGCGGCTGCAGGTCCCGCTGGCACGTCAGCAGCAGGTGGTGCTGCGCAAGACGCTGCTGCACCACGACGGCCACTCCCAGCGGATACTGCTGCGGTGGTACACCACCGGTGCGACGTGTACCAACCTGCAGGATGCCCGCACCCTGGTCCTGGAGCGGGTTGCGCGTCGCGAACCGGTAACCAGCACCCTCTCTACCATCTGTGAGATCGCCGAGAACCAGTGGCCCGGGAGCCTCGCCATTATCTCAGTCCCCAAGCCGGAGGGCGGACGGCTGCTGGCGGCACCAAGCATGACCGAGCACTTCCGCCACGGCATCGAGAGCCATCATCGTTTCGATCCGGACGAGAGCCTCTGCGCCACGGTGGTCGCCACCGGCGAAAGGCACATCTGCCCGGACGTGCGCATGGAGGACCGCTGGCCGGATTACCGCTGGTTCGCCGTGGCCCACGGCATCCACAGCATCTGGGGCGAGCCACTCATCACCCGTGACGGCAATACGGTTGGGGCGATTACGGTCTGCCACCGCCACGCCGGCCAGCCCAACAGCCAGCAACTGGACGTAATGAAACGACTGGCCGATCTTGCGGCGCTGACGGTGAGCCACGCCAACTTCCTGGAGGAGCTGGAGTCCCACGCCTTTCACGACGGCCTCACGGGACTGCCGAATCGCCGGCTACTCAGTGACCGGCTACGGCACCAGCTCGGACTGGCACGGCGCACCCATCGGCCGGTCGCGGTCATGCTGCTGGATGTGGATGGGTTCAAGCAGGTTAACGACGAGCGCGGGCACGACGAAGGCGACCAGTTACTGTGCCGTCTTTCCGCGCAGCTGGCCGGCGTGCTCCGCCCCGGCGACACCCTGGCCCGACTGGGCGGCGACGAATTCGTGGTCATCGCCGGCATCGCACGCAGCGGCGACGCCGCGGCGGTGGCCGAGAAGCTGCTGGCGGCAGCGGCCCGCATGCCCTCGGAACTCCCTGTCGGCCTGAGCATCGGCATCAGCCTGTTCCCGGATCACGGCGACTCCGAGCGGCCCCTGCTCCACCGGGCGGACCGCGCCATGTACCAGGCCAAGGAGCACGGCAAGAACCGCTGGTGCATCTACTCCCCTGCACGGCCCTGAGACCCGCCTGCGGCCTCAATCCGTCGCTGCAAGAGCCGGCCGGAACCCTGTATCATCGCAACAGGGCCGGCGGTGCCGGCAGCACTCGCAAACAGCCATCGGGGGTGGTATGCGGATCGTCGTGATCGGCGCCGGGGTACTGGGAGTCACAACGGCCTGGTACCTCGCTCGGGACGGTCATGCAGTCACGGTGGTGGACCGCGACCCGATGCCAGGCCAGCAGACCAGCTACGCCAACGGCGGACTGCTGCACGCCAGCCACGCGGAACCCTGGAATGCGCCCGGTGTTGTCTGGCAGCTGCTGCGCTGGATCGGCCGCGAGGACTCTCCCCTGCTGCTGCGCCCCGGCCAGATCCCCCGGCTCACGGGCTGGGGGCTCGGGTTCCTGCGCAACAGCACGCGCCACCGTTTCGAACGCAACACCAGCGTCAATGCCGCCCTGGCGGTCTACAGCCTGCAGCAGCTACGTCAGTTGCGCCGGGATACGGGCATCCGTTACGACGACGGCCAGAACGGCATCCTCAAGGTCTTCCACGAGCGTGCCGCCATGGACAAGGCGCAGCACGCATCCACCTTGATGGCCCCGCTGGGCGTGCGGCACTCGGTGCTGGACGCGCGCCAGACGATCGCCCTGGAGCCGTCACTGGGCGAGGCCGAGGACCAGCTCACCGGCGGCATCTACTACCCGGACGACGAAAGCGGAGATGCCCTGCTGTTCACGCAACGCCTGGCTGCGCTGGCAGAGGCGGAGGGGGTGACATTCCGTTACGGCGTCGATGTCCGGGGCCTGCGTCGCGAAGGCCATCGGATCGCCTGCGTGGAGACGGACACCGGCGATATCGAGGCGGATGGCTTCGTGATTGCCGCGGGCAACGACAGCAAGCGTCTTGCCGCAGCGCACGGCATCCGCCTGCCCATCTACCCGGTCAAGGGTTACTCCGTGACGCTGCCGCTGGCCGGCTGGTGGAACCCGCCAGTCATCCCGCTCATCGACGACGCGCGGAAGGTCGTGGTCACCGTGCTGGGTGATCGCATCCGCCTGGCGGGCACCGCCGAGTTCGCGGGCTACGACACCAGCCTGCAGACGCGCCGCGCCGCCACCGTGCTGCGCCAGGCGTCGGGGCTGTTCCCCAGCCTCGGCGAGCACACGGAGCAGCACACCCCGGATTACTGGACGGGGCTGCGCCCCATGACCGTGGACGGCCCGCCGGTGCTGGGCCCGTCGCCCCTGTCCAACCTGTTCCTCAATACCGGCCCCGGCCACCTGGGCTGGACCTTCGCCTGCGGCTGCTCCCGCCTGGTGGCGGATGTCGTCAACGGCGAAACCCCAGCCATCGGGCTCGACGGACTGGGGTTGCAGCGGTTCCAGCGCTGGTAGGCGAGCCGCCGCTCCCGGGGCGGGAGCGGCGGTAACTCACGCGGCTTCGTGCGCCTTGCGTTCGAAGGTGAATCCATCGTCGCCGTGGTCCACCTCGATCAGATCCCCGGGGCCGAAGTTCCCCTCAAGGATCTCGTGGGCCAGGCTGTTCTCCACCTGCGACTGGATCACCCGCTTCAGCGGACGCGCGCCGTAGACCGGATCGAACCCGGCCTCGGAGAGCTTGCCCAGCGCTTCGTCGGTGAAGCGGATGGCCATGTCTTTCTCCGCCAGCCGTTCCGACAGGTAGCGGGTCTGGATCGCGGCAATGGACTTGATCTGGGCCTGATCCAGCGGATGGAACACCACCACGTCGTCGACCCGGTTGATGAACTCCGGCCGGAAATGGGTGCCGACGATGTCCATGACCGAGGCGCGCATCTGCGTGTAGTGCTCCTCACCCGCCATGGACTGGATGATCTCCGAGCCCAGGTTGGACGTCATGACGATGACCGTGTTGCGGAAGTCCACGGTGCGGCCGTGGCCGTCCGTGAGCCGGCCGTCATCCAGCACCTGCAGCAGGATGTTGAAGACATCGGCGTGGGCCTTCTCCACCTCGTCCAGCAGGATCACGGAATAGGGCTTGCGGCGCACGGCTTCCGTCAGATAGCCGCCCTCCTCGTAGCCCACGTACCCCGGCGGCGCGCCGACGAGGCGGGCCACGGAGTGCTTCTCCATGAACTCCGACATGTCGATGCGGACCATGGCCTCCTCGGTATCGAACAGGAAGGTGGCCAAGGCCTTGCAGAGCTCGGTCTTGCCAACGCCGGTAGGGCCGAGGAACAGGAACGAGCCGTTCGGCCGATTGGGGTCGGACAACCCGGCGCGCGAACGGCGGATGGCATCGGCCACCACCTTCACCGCCTCCTGCTGGCCGATGACCCGCTCGCCCAACGCCTCCTCCATGCGCAGCAGCTTGGCCTTCTCGCCCTCGAGCATCTTGGACACGGGGATACCGGTCCACTTGGAGACCACCTCGGCGATCTCCTCCTCGCCCACCTCGCTGCGCAGCAGTTGCTTGCTGCCGGTCATGTCGGCCTGGGAGGCCATGTCCAGCTTGCGCTCCAGCTCGGGGATACGGCCGTACTGCAGCTCCGACATGCGAGTGAGATCGCCGGCGCGGCGCGCGGTCTCCATCTCCTGACGAGCCCGCTCGAGCTGCTCCTTGATGGTGGTTGTGCCTTCCACCGACGCTTTCTCGGAGTTCCAGATCTCCTCCAGCTCGCGGTACTCCTGCTCCAGCCGCTCGACCTCTTCCTCCAGAGTATTCAGCCGCTTCTTCGACGCCTCGTCCTCTTCCTTGTTCAGGGCCTCGCGCTCGATCTTGAGCTGGATGAGCCGCCGTTCCAGACGATCCATGGACTCCGGCTTGGAGTCGATCTCCATGCGGATGCGGCTGGCCGCCTCGTCGATGAGGTCGATGGCCTTGTCCGGCAGCTGCCGGTCAGTGATGTACCGATGCGACAGGGTCGCCGCGGCGACAATGGCCGGGTCGGTGATCTCCACCTTGTGGTGGACCTCGTAGCGCTCCTTGAGCCCGCGCAGGATGGCGATGCTGTCCTCCACCGAGGGCTCGTCCACCAGCACCTTCTGGAACCGCCGCTCCAGGGCGGCGTCCTTCTCGATGTTCTGGCGGTACTCGTCCAGGGTGGTGGCGCCGATGCAGTGCAGCTCGCCCCGAGCCAGCGCCGGCTTCAGCATGTTGCCGGCGTCCATGGAGCCTTCCGCCTTGCCGGCACCGACGATGGTGTGGATCTCGTCGATGAACAGGATGATCTGCCCCTCCTGCTTGGACAGATCGTTGAGCACGCCCTTGAGGCGCTCCTCGAACTCGCCGCGGAATTTCGCGCCCGCGATCAGGGCGCCCATGTCCAGGGACAGCAGCCGCTTGTGCTTCAGCCCCTCGGGCACCTCGCCGTTGATGATGCGCTGGGCCAGCCCCTCGACGATGGCGGTCTTGCCCACGCCGGGCTCGCCGATCAGCACCGGGTTGTTCTTGGTGCGCCGCTGCAGCACCTGCACGGTCCGGCGGATCTCGTCGTCACGGCCGATCACCGGGTCGAGCTTGCCCTGTTCGGCGCGCTCGGTGAGATCGATGGTGTACTTCTCCAGCGCCTGGCGCTGGTCCTCGGCGTTGGGGTCGTTCACCGCCTCACCGCCACGGACCTCCTCGATGGCGTTCTCGAGCTTTTCCCTGGTCGCACCCGCCTTGCGCAGCAGCTCGCCCAGGTTGCCCTTGTCCTCCACCGCGGCGAGCACGAACAGCTCGCTGGAGATGTACTGGTCCTTGCGCTTCTGCGCGAGCTTGTCGGTCTGGTTCAGCAGCCGCTGGATGTCGTTGGACAGGCCCACCTGGCCGTCACTGCCCTCCACCGAGGCGAGACGCTCCATGGCCTCGCCCAGTTGCGAGCGCAGGTAGTTGACGTTGACGCCGGCCTGGTTGAGGAGATGACGGACCGTGCCGCCCTCCTGATCCAGCAGCGCCACCATCAGGTGCACCGGCTCGATGAACTGGTGATCCCGACCGACCGCCAGCGACTGGGCGTCGGCCAGGGCGTTTTGAAACTTGGTTGTCAATCGATCCATTCGCATGGGGTTGGGTCCTCGAATTCCTGTGGATATCTCTGAGAACCTAGATGGGGACGGATGACGGAAAAGGAAAGTGTGCCCTGCCAATATGGCTGACGGGCGCTCAACGCGCCAGCCAGATCACCGTGCCCATGCGCCCGGTCTCGCCGTCGCGGCGGTAGGAGAAGAAACGGTCCCGGTCGGTGTGGGTACAGAAACCGCCACCGTGGACGGACTGGACGCCCAGGGCGCGCAGCCGTGCGGACGCCAGACGGTAGAGATCGGCGTACCAGTGACCGCGCCGGCCGGCGGCAAACGCATCACTGGCCCCGGGGCCGGCCTGCAGGAACGCCTGGCGCACGTCGTCACCCACCTCGAAGCGGCTCGGGCCGATGGCGGGGCCGAGCCATGCGATCAGGTCCTCGGGCTGCGCCGGCAGCGCAGCCACCGTGGCCTCCAGCACACCGGCGGCAAGGCCGCGCCACCCCGCATGGGCTGCCGCCACGCAGGTACCGCGGCGGTCACACAGCAGCACGGGCAGGCAGTCGGCGGTGAGCACGCCACAGGGCAGCCCCGGCCGGTCGGTCCACACCGCGTCGGCTTCGGGCTCGTCACCACCGGCATGGGCCGCCACCACCGCCGTGCCGTGCACCTGGTTGAGCCAGAAGACGTCGTCGGGCAGCCCGGCGTGTTCACGCAGGTAATTGCGGTTGAGCCTGACCGCGTCCGGGTCGTCGGCCGTGCGGCTCCCGAGATTGAGCCACTGGTAAGGCGGTTCGCTGAAGCCGTGCTGCCGGGTGGTGGACAGCCCCCGGACGTGCGCCGGGGCGGGCCATTGCGGATGAATCCAGGCGTGGTTCATAGGGCCATTCGTCGGTCGTGCTCCCGCAGAACGTCCATGACCGCATCCATGTCGGCCGGCCGGGGCGTTTCCCAGGCCATGGTTTCCTCCGTCCCCGGATGCTGCAACACCAGGCGCGCCGCGTGCAACGCCTGCCGCCCGAGGCCGGCGAGCGCGTCCCGCACGGTGTCATCGGCTCGCTTCGGCAGGCGCGGACGCAGGCCGTAAACGGGGTCGCCCACCAGCGGATGCTGGATGTACGCCATGTGCACGCGGATCTGGTGCGTGCGACCGGTCTCGAGGAACACCCGCAACAACGTGTGCGCACTGAACCGCTCGGCGATGCGGTAATGGGTGACCGCAGGGCGACCGCTAGCCACCACCGCCATGCGTTTGCGATCCCGCGGGTGACGGGCAATGGGCGCCTCCACGGTACCGCCGGCGGTAAACGTGCCACTGACCAGCGCTTCGTATTCGCGGCCCACGCTCTTGTCCTGAAGCTGTTCAGTCAGCGCGGTATGCGCGCGATCGCTCAGGGCAACCACCATCAGCCCGGAGGTGTCCTTGTCGATCCGGTGCACGATGCCGCAGCGGGGGATCTGCTCCAGATACGGGTGCCGATGCAGCAGGGCGTTCTGCAGCGTGCCGTCCGGGTTGCCGGCGCCAGGGTGAACGACCAGCCCCGCCGGCTTGTTCAGCACCAGGATGTCGTCATCTTCGTGGACCACGTCGAGCTCGATCGGCTCGGGTTCCACCGAGGGCGCGTTCGGGGCCAGGGCGGCGCGCACGGCGACCGTTTCCCCGCCTTTCACCGGATCCCGGCCGCGCCGGCGCGCGCCGTCCACGGTGATGGCGCCGTCTTTCAGCCACTGCTGCAGACGGCTCCGGGAGTAGTCCGGAAACACGTCCGCCAGCGCCCGGTCCAGACGCTTGCCGGCCGCCGACTCGGGGATGTTTGCATCCAGTTCCAGGAACTCGCTCATGGGAACTTTGTTGCCCTCTCCGGCACTAAACCATTGCTGGGTTGCCGCGACGTGTGTCCGTCGCGGGCTGCTTTGCGCAGTGTACCCGCCTTGCCGGGCACAGTGTCAGCCCGGGGCAACGGCTGAACGCCATGCTATGCGTCAGCCGATGCGTCACCTAGAATACGCGCTTTGAGATCCGCAAGCGGAAGCCCGTGATGTCCCGAGTGTCCTTAGCAGTCCTGATCACCCTCGCCATCGTGCTGGCCGGCTGCGGCGGCCGCGGCGGCAGCCCGGATGTGTCGGACCCGATGCAGCGTGGCGCCGGGGACAATCGCCAGGACGAGCGTTCCGCGGAAGAGCTTTACGAGTCGGCCCGCAGCGCCATGAGCCGCGGCGACTACCGCACGGCCGCCGAGCGCCTGGAGAACCTGCAGGCCCGCTACCCGTTCGGACCGTACTCCCGGCAGGCGCAGCTCGACCTGATCTACGCCTACTTCCAGGCGCGCGAGATGGGCTCGGCCATCAACGCGGCGGACCGCTTCATGCGGCTCAATCCGCAGGACGAGCAGGTCGCCTACGCGCGCTACATGCGCGGGCGGGCCAACCTGGACCGCGGCAACGATTTCCTCACCCGCACTTTCGACATCGACCGCCGCACCCGCGACCCCAACGCCATACGCGAAGCCTATGCGGACTTCCTGCAGGTGGTGGACAACTACCCGGACAGCGAATACGCCGACGATGCCGAAGAGCGCATGGTGATCCTGCGCCAGCATCTGGCCCATTACGAGATGTACGTGGCCGGGTATTACATGAAGCGTGGCGCCTACGTGGCCGCCGCGAACCGGGCGCAGAACGTGATTCAGAACTTCCAGGGCACGCCCGCGGTGCGGGACGCGCTGGTGGTGCTGGCCGAAGCCTACGGCGAACTGGAACTCGCCGACCTGCAGGCCGACGTGGTGCGGGTGCTGGAGATGAACTATCCCGAGCACCCCGCACTGCAGGACACGCTCTTCTCGCCCGGCCTTGGCGACGCAGCCGCCGCGGAGAACGAGCAGGATTCGTAGGACCGGACGGATTGCCCATCGGTTCGGGAATCGGTGGACCTGAAGGTCCACCCTACGGGTGCTGCGTGGATCGGTCGATCGAGAAATGGTGGACCTGTGAAGGTCCACCCTACGGATTGCGAGGCGTAGGGTGGATCTTCAGATCCACCATCAATCCGGGCTTGCAGACGCGGTCAGATCGCTTCTTCGTCCTCTTCCCCGGTCCGGATGCGCAGCACGCGGTCCACGGGGGTTACGAAGATCTTGCCGTCGCCGATCTTGCCGGTCTTGGCGGCACCGATGATGGCATCGACGCAGCGATCCACCTGATCGTCACCCACCACCAGTTCCACCCGCATCTTGGGCAGGAAATCCACCACGTACTCGGCGCCCCGGTAGAGCTCCGTGTGCCCCTTCTGGCGGCCGAACCCCTTCACTTCGGTCACGGTCATCCCGGTGATACCGATATCGGACAATGACTCGCGCACATCATCGAGCTTGAACGGCTTGATCACGGCTTCGATCTTTTTCATGGCAACCTCTTCTGCATTTCCCGTCTAGCCGGCCCAGGGTCGGTAACCGGAGGTAATCGGATAGCGGCGCTCCCGCCCGAACGCCTTGCGCGTGACTTTCACCCCCGGCGCCGCCTGCCGGCGCTTGTACTCGTTCCGGTGCAACAACGCCACCACATGCCGAACGGCTTCGTCGTCGTACCCTTCGTCGATCAGGGTGGCCAGCGCGGCGTCCTCGTCCAGGTAGCGCCGCAGAATCCCATCCAGCACCGGATAGGGCGGCAGCGAGTCTTCGTCCTTCTGGTCGGGCCGCAGCTCGGCCGAGGGCGCTTTGTCGATGATCCGCTGCGGGATCACGCGCCCCAGGGCGTTGCGCCAGTCGGACAGGCGGTAGACCTGGGTCTTGTAGACGTCCTTCAGCGGCGCGAAACCGCCGCACATGTCGCCGTACAGCGTGGCATACCCGACCGCGTACTCGCTCTTGTTGCCCGTTGCCAGGACCATGGAGCCGAACTTGTTGGACAATGCCATCAGCATCAGCCCCCGGGCACGGGACTGCATGTTCTCTTCCGTCGCATCCATGGGCCGGTCGCCGAACAGCGGCGCAAGCTCGTCCATGCAGGCCTGGAAGGCGGTGTCGATGTCCAGGCTCGAGTAGCGCACCCCCAGCATCTGAGCGCAGGCCTGAGCGTCTTCCAAGCTCTCCTCCGAGGTGTAACGGGAGGTGAGCATAACCGCATGCACCCGCTCCGGCCCGAGTGCATCCACGGCAACAGCGGCACTGAACGCGGAATCGATACCGCCGGACATACCAAGGACGACACCCGGGAAGCCGTTCTTATTGACGTAGTCGCCGAGGCCGCGGACCAGGGCGCGGTAGACCTGTTCGTCCTCGTCCGGCAGGGCATCCACCTCCGCAGGCTCGGGAACCAGAGATATACCCCGCGGAACGAAGGTGACCGGCACGAGCGCTTCCCGGAAGGCGGGCGCGCGGGCGACCAGGGCGCCGTCGCCGCTGTAGACCACGGAAACGCCGTCGTAGACCACTTCATCCTGACCGCCCACCAGGTTGACATAGACCACGGGCAGCCCCGCCTCCTCCTGGCGGGCCCGGATCACCGTCTCGCGATCTTCGAACTTGCCGGCGTGGAAGGGGGAGGCATTGAGATTGAAGAGCACCTGGGCGCCTTCGTCTGCTGCCCAGCGGGCCGGGCCCGGATGCCAGAGATCCTCGCAGATGGTCACGCCGCAGCGATGACCCGCAATCTCCACCACCAGCGGCGTACTGCCGGACTCGAAATAGCGCTTGTCGTCAAAGACGCCGCCATTCGGCAGGTGGTGCTTGTGGTAGACGCCCAGCACCATGCCGTCCTGCAGGACCGCGGCGGAGTTGTACAGCCGCCCCTTCTCGTGATGGGGAAACCCGACCACCACCGCCACGCCGGTGACTTCGTCCCGGATTCGCGCCAGTGCCTGGCCAATGCTGTGGATGAAATCGGGCCGGAACAGGAGATCCTCCGGCGGATAGCCGGTGAGGGTCAGCTCGGGAAAGACCACCGCATCGGCGTGGTGCTTGTCGCGGGCGCGGAGTGCGGTGGCGATCACCTGCTCCACGTTGCCGGACACATCGCCGACGCGGGTGTCCAGCTGGGCCATTGCGACACGCAGCTGCTCGGACATGCTCGTGCGCTCCATGCCGTTCAGTGGGCCGCCACCCCGCGCACGGGGCGGCGGCTGGAGGTCGGCAGCAGACGGATCAGCCGAGCAGCTTCTTCATGCTCTCGCCGATGTCGGCCGGCGACCGCACAGTGGTCACGCCGGCCTTCTCCAGGGCACCGAACTTGTCGTCCGCCGTGCCCTTGCCACCGCTGATGATGGCGCCCGCATGGCCCATGCGCTTGCCCGGAGGCGCCGTAACACCCGCAATGTACGCCACCACCGGCTTGTTGACGTTGGCCTGGATGTACTCGGCCGCCTCTTCCTCGGCCGTGCCGCCAATCTCGCCGACCATGACGATGCCCTCGGTCTGCGGATCGTCCTTGAACAGCTCGATCACGTCCACGAACGACATACCCTGAATCGGGTCACCGCCGATGCCGACACAGGTGCTCTGACCGAGTCCGGCATCCGTGGTCTGCTTCACCGCCTCGTAGGTGAGTGTCCCCGACCGGGAGACGATGCCGATGCGGCCCTTCTGGTGGATATGCCCCGGCATGATGCCGATCTTGCAATCGTCGGGCGTGATGATGCCCGGGCAGTTCGGGCCGATCAGACGCACGTCATCATAGTAGGCCAGCGCCGCCTTCACCTTGAGCATGTCCAGCACGGGGATGCCCTCGGTAATGCAGGCGATGACCTTGATGCCGCCTTCGGCGGCTTCCAGGATCGCGTCGGCGGCGAACCCGCCCGGCACGTAGATCATGGAGGCATCGGCGCCGGTTTCGCGCACCGCGTCTTTCACGGTGTTGAAGATCGGCCGGTCCAGGTGCGTTTCACCGCCGCGGCCGGGGGTGACGCCACCGACAATGTTGGTGCCGTAGGCAATGGCCTGCTCCGCGTGGAACGTGCCCTGCTTGCCGGTGAAGCCCTGGACGATGACCTTGGTGTCCTTGTTGACGAGAATACTCATTACAACAACCTCGCAGTGATTCGGTGGCGTGGGCTCAGGCGGCCTTGCCGACGGCGGCGACCATCTTCTTCGCCGCATCGGAGAGGTCGTCGGCGGCGATGAGGTCGAGGCCGCTGTCTTTCAGCAGCGCCTTGCCCTCTTCCACGTTCGTGCCTTCCAGGCGCACCACCACGGGGACGTTCACGCCCACTTCCTTCACCGCGGCAATAATGCCCTCGGCGATCATGTCGCAGCGGACGATGCCACCGAAGATGTTCACCAGCACGCCTTCCACGGAATCACTGGAAAGGATCAGCTTGAAGGCCGCCGTCACGCGCTCGGTGTTGGTGCCGCCGCCCACGTCCAGGAAGTTGGCGGGCTCGCCACCGTGCACCTTGACCACGTCCATGGTTGCCATGGCGAGGCCGGCACCGTTGACCATGCAGCCGATGTTGCCGTCCAGGGTGATGTAGTTGAGGTTATGCTGCGCCGCTTCCACCTCGGTGGGATCTTCCTGGGAGGCGTCGTACATCGCTTCGATGCGCTTCTGGCGGCCCACCTCGATGGCGTTGTCGTCGACGTTCAGCTTAGCGTCCAGCGACAGCAGCTGGCCGTCGCCGGTAACGATCAGCGGGTTGATCTCGATCAGGCTCAGATCGCTGGCGACGAACAGGCGGTAGAGGCCGTCCATGATCTTCACGAGCTGCTTGATCTGATCGCCCTTGAGGCCCAGGGCGAACGCCACCTGGCGGCACTGGAAGGCCTGCAGGCCGGCGACCGGGTTCACCGCGACGGTGACGATCTTCTCCGGCTCGTTCTCGGCGACTTCCTCGATATCCATGCCGCCGGCAACGGAGGCCATGAACACGATCCGCTTGGTGGCGCGGTCCACCACGGCGCCAAGGTAGAGCTCGGACTGGATATCCAGGCCCTGCTCGACCATCACGCTGTTGATGGGCATGCCCTTGTCATCCGTCTGGTGGGTCACCAGGCGGGTGCCGAGGATGGACTGCGTGTACTCGCGGACTTCGTCCTTGCTCTTGCAGACTTTGACCCCACCCGCCTTGCCACGGCCACCGGCGTGGACCTGGGCCTTCACGACCCAGACGCTGCCACCCAGCTTTTCGGCAACGGCCACGGCTTCGTCGGCCGTCTTGGCGACATCGCCCTGGGGGATGGGAATGTTGTATTCGGAGAACAGCTCCTTGGACTGATACTCGTGAAGATTCATGGTAACGCCCGACCTCCCGAGAAAATGGAACCGCAATTCTCCACCAAAGGCGGCCGCAAATCAAAGCGGGTGAGCGGAATCTCATCACATTGCCTGGCCGCGCAAACGTCTATAATGCGGCGGCGGCGGACGACCGGTGTACCATCCCCCCGCCACACGGGGACGTGAGCGCATGCACCACCCGCATGAGCAGCCGCGTCCCGACCGGACCCGGCAGGAGGCTTGAGACCCGGTGAGCATTCTCGGCGAATCCATTCCCGCCCTGCCTGCGGACAGCAGGGACCGCTACACCTGGCGACCGTTGCGGCTGTTCGCCTACTACCGCCTGCTCGTGGCCCTGATGCTCGCCATCGTCTTTCTCACCGGCCAGGACACGCTGCTGGTGCGCTCCGAGCAGCCGGTACTGTTTCTGCAGTTCGCCTTCGTCTACCTGGTGCTGGCGCTGATGCTGCTGGCCATCGCCTACCAGTGGCAGCGGGCGCTGACGCTGCAGGTGTGTGTCCAGGCCCTGGTGGACATCTTCATGCTGAGCGCCCTCATTTATACCGCCGGGGCACAGGATCCCGGCCTGGGCGTGCTCATGCTGGTGGCCGTGGCCGGCTGCGGCATCTTCGTCGAGCGGCGGCTGGCCGCCCTGTTCGCCGCCATCGCCACGCTCACGCTGCTGTTTCTGGAGTTCCTGGCACAGCTCGACACCGAGGCGGGCACGGTCGGCTACGCCGAAGTGGGCGCGTTCGGCATTGCCCTGTTTCTGGTGACCCTGGCAGGCAACCGGCTCGCCCAGCGTGCCCGCGAGGAACACGCCCTGGCGGAGCAGCGCGGCGAGGACCTGGCCGACCAGGAAGTGCTCAACGGCCACATCGTGCAGCGCCTCCAGGACGGCGTCCTGGTGCTGGACCGCGCCGGGCGGGTTCGCCTGATCAACGCCACCGCCTGGAAACTGCTCGGTCAGCCGCCCCACGTAGATGCACCGCGCCTGGAAGACCTCTGCGCCCCGCTGGCACGGGCCCTGACCCAGTGGCAGGACAATCCGCGCGCGGAGCCGCCGTCGTTTCAGCCGGACCTCCTTTCGCCGGTGCTGCAGCCCCGCTTCCGGGTGCTCTCCGGCGCATCCGGCAGCGGTGTGCTGATCTTCCTGGAGGATCTGGCGGAGATGCACGCCCAGGTGCAGCAGGCCAAGCTCGCCTCTCTGGGGCGCCTCACCGCCAGCATCGCCCACGAAATCCGCAACCCGCTGTCGGCCATGACCCACGCCGGGCAGCTCCTGGGCGAGGCGGAGCTCACCGACGCGGACCGCCGGCTGGTGGACATCATCCAGCGCCACGGCCAACGCCTGAACGCCATCGTGGAGAACGTGCTGCGGCTCTCCCGTCGGCAGCAGCCGGATCTGGACACCGTCCACCTCCAGGAGCTGGCGGCCGAGCTGAACGACGACGTGCGCGCACAGCCCGATCTGCAGCCCCTGCGACTGCGTGCCGGCACGGTACCGCGCGATGCCACCGTTCAGTTCGACCCCGGCCACCTGCACCAGGTGCTGATGAATCTCCTGCGCAACGCGGCAAAGCACGCCCGCCACCCCGAGCGGGAACTGACCGTCACCGTCATGGCCGGACGCGACCCGCGCGAGCAGCCCTATCTCGACATCATCGACAACGGCCCCGGCATCCCCGCAGCAAGCCGGGACCAGCTCTTCGACCCCTTCTTCACCACCGCGGGAGACGGCACCGGGCTTGGGCTTTACCTCTGCAGGGAGCTCTGCGAGGCCAACCACGCCCGGCTGACCCTGCTGGACACCG